>JZEL01000017.1 GCA_001567365.1 Parcubacteria bacterium OLB19
CGAATTGAAAGAGTTAGCAAGGAAAGAAGATTTAGATGTTGTTGATGTCTTTGTCGAAAAAGCAGACCGCCAAAATACCAGGTCGCCTGTGTTTGGTGAAATGTTGGAACGAATGGAAAAAGGTGAAGCGACTGGTATTTTGGCGTGGCATCCCGATAGACTTGCGAGAAACTCGGTAGACGGAGGAAAAGTCATCTACCTCGTTGATACTGGTGTCATTTCAGAAATGAAATTCCCAACTTTTTGGTTTGATCCAACACCGCAAGGCAAGTTTATGCTTTCAATCGCTTTTTCGCAGTCCAAGTATTATGTGGACAATTTGAGCGAGAACATTAAGCGTGGACATAGAAACAAAGTGAAAGAAGGTATATGGCCTCAAATGTCGCCACTGGGCTATGTGAACAAAAACAAGCGTATTGTGCCAGACCCTGAAATTGCAACCCTTATTAAAAAGACATTTGAGGCATATTCGTCTGGGTCTTTCACTTTGCGCGAACTCCGCGATAAGTTTAATGCTCTTGGACTGAAACGAAAAAGCGGAAAGGAACTTGCGGTGTCGAATTATCAAAAACTTTTGAAAAATCCGATTTACACGGGTTTGATGTTGTATAACGGCGAAATCCACGAAGGTAAGCACGAACCGATTATTTCAAAGAAACTTTTTGATTCCGTTCAGGAAGTGATGATGAGAAAATCTAAACCGAAGTCGCGAGGATTGAAACCATTTTTGTACAGAGGATTTTTCCGTTGCGGAGAATGTGGTTGCTTCATTACCACTGAAACACAAAAGGGTCATAACTATTTGCGATGCACCAAGCGGAAAAATCCTTGCTCACAAAAATATACTCGCGAGGAGCTCATCACTTCTCAAATTCAAAATGAAATCAAAAAAGTTTCTTTGCCAGACGATTGGGCTTCTTGGATGTTGGCGGAAAACGAAAAAGATAAATTGGTGGAAGCCCAATCGTCTACGCTTTTTGCGGACTCAACAAAAGCCGATATCTCTCTTTTGGATTCTAAAATTGAGAAGCTGATGAATGCATATTTAGAGAGCGCACTTTCGCTCGAAGAATATCGAGATATGAAAAATAAGTTAGTGAACGAAAAACAGCTTCTCAAAGAGAAATTATCGGCTTTTGAGCAAAAAGCGAATAATCGGTTCGAACTTACCGAAAAGTTTTTGAAATACAATATGGAATTGGCAAACGAGGGAACAAATGAAGCAAAACTTCATTTGTTCAAAAAAGTCGGTTCGAACTTTCAAATTAAGGATCGAACCGTACTTTTTGAGCCACGCGGAGCGTGGAAAAACCTTTTGGATTCAGGAATTTTTGGCGGGAATGCGTTTGTGTCGGCGCTTCGCGCGACCCCATTTCGGCTTCCAATTCTGTTTTCCAATTTTGGCGGAGAGAGAGGGATTCGAACCCTCGAGAGGCTTTCACCCCTGCCGCCTTTCCAAGGCGGTACATTCAACCACTCTGCCATCTCTCCGTGATTCCTCTTATATATGTAACTTTTTTGTTACTTGAAGAGCGTTTGAGTATTAATCATTAGTATTTGTATTCAATCGCTTCGCTCTTGAACAAATACTGAACACTCTGGCATCTCTCCGTGATTTCTTCTATTTCTACAACTCTTGTATTACGTAAAGAATTTTGTAGACAGACATTATACACAAAATTTATCTAAAACATAAAACCACCTTAAGGTGGTTTTATGTTGTTTATTTACCCATCTCCCTCAGAATTCTGATTCGATCTGAGGCTGGCGGGTGTGTAGAGAATAAACTATTCAATTTCTGGCCAATAGATTGTTTAGCTTCCGGACCAAAGGGGTTAGAAATAAACAGATGTGCGGTAGCATGAGAGGCTGAGCGCATTGGTTGTTTATAACCAGATATTTTCTCTAAAGCTGAAGCTAGACCTTCTGGATAGCGAGTTAAAAGTGCAGCTGAAGCGTCAGCTAGATATTCACGCTTACGTGATATAGCCATTTGTATTAAATTGGCAGCAATTGGTGCCAAAATTATACCAACCACACCAATAACAAGTAGCACTGGGTGCTTGTCCCGATCACCACCCAAAAACAACATACGAGTAAACAAATCAGCTAAAATTGCCACAAATCCAGCTAGGACCACAGCTACGGTCATTACCAACATATCGCGATTTCCGACATGGGAAAGCTCGTGAGCCATCACACCCTCAAGTTCATTACGATCAAGAATCTGTAACAAACCAGTCGTTGCCGCTACCACCGCATGTTCTGGATCACGACCGGTAGCAAATGCGTTTGGCATCGGATCATCAACGATGTAGATTTTTGGCATCGGGAGCCCAGCAGTAATAGAAAGATTTTCTACAATATTATATAGCTCTGGTGCTTCAGCCTTAGTTACAGGCTTAGCATTAGTCATACTTAAGACTAATTTATCGGAAAACCAATAACTACCAATATTCATAAGTAGAGCAAAAATAATTGCTCCGTACAGAACAGCCAAATTACCTGTATACCAACTTACAGCATAGCCAAGAGCTATTACAATAGCAAAGAACATAGCCATTAAAAACCATGTTTTTCTAATATTACTATCTTGTTGTGTATAAAGAGTTGCCATAATTTAATTTATTTAGAGCGGTATTCCTTGTGGGCTTTCATCCGTATGATACTCAACATCCTCAGACCATTTAAGAAAGTTTCGATGCTTGTAGGCACCTTTTTGTAAATGATTATCAGCCTTAGCTTTTGTCACCTCTTCAGGTGTTATTTCAAGCAATTACATGATGGTATTTAAGGCCATCATTAAATCAGCATATTCATTTAGAAATTCTTCACGGGTTCTGGCTGACGAAAGTGAGGCTGCCTCCTCTTTAATCTTCTTAAACAATTCCTGTTGGAATTCTTGCGGATCAGTAATTTGATAATATTCACAATTGATACGCTTAGCTCGTATCATATCGGGAATATTGTCACGCACCAACTTGTTGTAGTAAATACGGGTGATATCAGCCATAAGATTAGAAAGATACCTTTACCACTTCCTTCTCTACACTATTTTCTTCAAGTTCGAAATATGGTTCTTCCTTGAAATTAAACATATTACCAATGATATTTGAAGGAAATTGTTGTAAAGCGATCTTTAGATCACGCACATTACCGTTGTAGAAACGACGTGCAGCTTGAATCTTATTTTCGGTATCGGTCAGTTCAGTTTGTAGTTGCGCAAAATTTTGATTAGCTTTTAAATCTGGATAAGCTTCAGCTACAGCCAAAAGTTTACCAAGAGAAGCTGTCAAAGCTGATTCTGCACCAGCCATAGCTGTGATTTGTTCAGCAGTGATATTGGTTGGATCAACGTGTACTTGAGTAGCCTTGGCACGAGCAGCAGTTACCTCCTCCATCACTCCCCTTTCATGGGTAGCGTAACCCTTTACAGTTTCTACTAGATTGGGAATAAGATCATAACGACGCTTTAACTGCACATCAATATCAGCCCACGCTTCTTTGGTACGTTGCACCAAAGTAACAAAATGGTTATAGGCGTAAATTACGTAGATAACCAATACTGCTAAAATTCCAAGTAAAATCCATTCCATACTTATTATTTGTTTTTAATTAGCTTCTTAATAACGCAAAAATTATAACACAGATATTTTTATTTTTTAAGTAAAACCACAAAACATGAAATGTTTTGTGGTTTTACTACTCTTGTTTTAAGAAAGAACTAATACATTCCCCCGCCCATACCACTCATATCAGGCATAGTCGGCTTGCTTTCTTCTGGTTCATCAGCCACTGCACACTCGGTAGTAAGAAGAATTCCCGCAGCCGAAACCGCATGTTGTACTCCGGCACGTTCTACTTTTACCGGATCAATAATTCCTACCTTGATCATATCTTCTACCATTTCACCTTTAGCGGCGTCAAAACCGGCATTTCCACCAGCATCTTTAACCTTTTGCACAATTACTGCTCCGTCAATCTTGCCGGTATTATCAGCAATTTGCTTCAAAGGCATCTCCAAAGCTTTTAGAACAATGCTATAGCCAATCATCTCTTCTTTGCCGAGATTTTTGGTATTGATATTTTTTTCTACAATTCCAGCCGCGCGCGCAAGTGAAGTACCGCCCCCTGGCACAATTCCTTCTTCAATCGCCGCCTTAGTAGCATTTACCGCATCTTCAATTTTGAGCTTGAGATATTTCATTTCAGTTTCGGTAGCAGCACCTACACGAATCACGGCCACACCACCAGAAAGCTTAGCGATTCTCTCTTCTAACTTTTCTTTATCAAATTTTGATGTGGTATTTTCCAGCTGTGCTTTTAGAGCCTTTACTCGATCCTCAATTACTTCTTTCTTACCAACACCACCCACAATTACGGTATTGTCTTTGGTAGAAACCACACGATCCGCCTTACCCAATTGCGACAATTCAGCACTCTCGAGCTTAAGACCTATATCCTCAGAAATTACTTGACCACCGGTAGTAACCGCAATATCAGCCAGTAATTCCTTCTTTCTATCACCATAACCAGGAGCTTTGATAGCCAATACTGAAAAACCGCCTTTTAGTTTATTCACCACAAAAGTAGCCAGAGCTTCACCCTCTACATCATCAGCGATAATAACCAACTCTTTCTTACCAGTCTGAGCAATTTTTTCTAAAAGTGGCAAGATTTCCTGTACTGAGGAGATTTTCTTGTCTGTAATCAAGATTTGAGCATTTTTATACTCAGCCTCCATGCGTTCACCGTTAGTAACCATATACGGTGAAACATAACCTTTATCAAACTGCATACCTTCAGTCAGCTCAGTTTCAATGCCAAAAGATTGTGATTCCTCTACTGTTACCACACCATCCTTTCCAACTTTATCAATAGTCTCAGCGATTTTTTCACCAAGTTCGACACTTTCGGCAGAAATAGTTGCTACTTGCTTAATTTCATCTACAGAACTGATTTTGGTTGCCATTCCACGCAAAGCCTCAACCACATCAGCCGCTGCATGCTCCATACCGGTACGTACAGCCATAGAGTTGATACCCATAGTAGTTTGCTTTAATCCCTCAGTCACCAAAGCTTGAGTTAGTACAGTCGCGGTAGTGGTACCATCACCAGCTAATTCGTTGGTTTTGTTGGCTACTTCCTTTACAATCTCAGCGCCCATGTTCTCAAATTTATCTTTAAGAGTGATGTCACGAGCAATAGAAACACCGTCATTGGTAATAGTCGGACCACCATATCCTTTATCCAATATCACATTACGACCACGCGGACCAAGGGTTACCTTAACCGCATTAGCGACTGTATCAACACCTTTTTGTAACTTCTTTTTTACATCCTCTCCAAAAATCACTTGCTTTGCCATAATTTTATAAAAGTTCCAAAATTAATTAGTAAATACACCTAAAATGCTATTTTCTGAGACAATGAAATATTCCTTGTTGTCTATCTTTACCTCATCATAACCGTATTTTGAAAACACAATACGATCTCCCACCTTAACATCCAAAGGAATTCGTTTTTCTCCGTCTTCGTCCCATTTTCCTAAACCAACTGCGATTACTACTCCTTGCTCTGGTTTTTCTTTCTTAGCAGTATCAGGGATAATAATTCCTGAAGGCGAAGTAGTACCCGCCTCATTATCGGTAAGTGGACGAACAATCACACGATCACCAAGAGGCTTGATTGGGCTCACTTCTGCTTTTGCATTTTCTGACATAAGTTGCTAGGTATTAATTTAAATTAAATAATAAAGTTAAAAAACAATACAAAAAACCACTACATAAAATCACATAACTACCCCGTGGTTTTTGTCATTATACGATATTGGAAAATAGTGTCAAAACTTGCCTTTAATTTGACATTCTGATAGTATCTTCTGCACATGGAAATCATACAAACAGTGCAACCAGCATTACCATATGTTCAGATTATTCTTTCTGTCCTACTCGTTGCTGGCATCTTGTTACAACAGCGTGGCTCGAGTTTGGGCGGAGCGTTTGGTGGCGACAACTTTAGTTCTGCGTTTCATAAACGTCGCGGAGCGGAACTTTTTCTGTTCCAATTCTCAATTGGTATTGCCATTTTGTTTGTAATTGCCACTTTTCTTAACGTACTTGTTTAAGGGTGCATTCCACGTAACTTATTAACTGAGTTTACTAAAATAAAACAGTCTCTACCTTATATGTGTTAGACTGTGTACTTACTTGTAGTATGCGTACTCGTCTTCAGGACTTCTCAATCATTGATAAATTATTAGGTTTAATCGAAAGACAAAGACCTAGTGATCGACTTTTTTCTTCGTTTACTTTTTTTTGCTATTATTGCTTCGGGTATTTATTTGATTTTCAACCTAAACCAGCAATACAGCGTTCTGGTACCCGCTTCTGGTGGTACTTTAGTGGAAGGAATGGTTGGTATGCCAAGATTTGTAAATCCGGCTTTAGCTATTACCAGAGCTGACCAAGACACTGTTGCACTACTCTATAGTGGATTAATGAAAATTGACCCTGAAGGCAATCTGGTAAACAATATTGCTGAGAGTGTCACTATTTCTGAAGACGGACTAACCTATAACATTAAAGTACGCAAAGATCAGTCTTTTCATGATGGCACACCTTTAACTGCCAAAGATGTGGCTTTCACTATGGAATTAGTGAAAAATCCTGAACTAAGAAGCCCACTTCGTGGTAATTGGAACGATGTAGCAATCGAACAATTAAACGAATATGAATTGAATATTGTCTTAAAAGAGCCATATTCGCCCTTTATTGAAAACTTCACTCTAGGTATTATGCCGTCCCACATTTGGAGTAGTTTGCCGGTAGAGCAGATTCCATTCAGTAAATGGAACACCGAACCAATTGGTTCCGGACCTTTTAGTGTTGATAGTATTAAAAGAAACTCATCAGGACTAATCACTGGTTATGATTTAAAGCCTACAGAGGAAATAAAACTAGATGGAGTCGAACTAAAATATTATCAAAATGAAGAGGAATTGGTTGAGGCCTTCAAAAGCAAAGAAATTAACGCTTCCGCCTTTTTGCCAGCTAGCGAAATCTCAAATCTAGACAAGGATGATATACAAATTATTTCCGAACCAGTACCAAAAATCTTTGGTGTGTTTTTCAACCAGAATCGCTCACCAGCTCTCCGTGACAAAAATGCTCGTGAAGCGCTTAATATAGCTATAGACCGAGATAAAATTGTAAATGAAGTTTTGGGTGGCTATGGTGTCCCCACCAAAGAAGCTGTTCTGATTCAACAAAATAGTATAGAATCAAATGACACAAACCTAACCAACTCCTCCACTTCATCACTTAGTATCGCTCATGACTTACTAGTCAAAAGTGGCTGGACACAGAATACCGCCGGTTTTTGGGAGAAAGAAATAGACAAATCCAAGGAAACACTAAGTGTCACCATAAAAACCAGTAATAGCGCTTTGTTCGACAAGACCGCCACACTTATTGCTGAGGATTGGAGAAAGTTAGGAGTTGAGGTGCAAGTGGAACAATACGAACAATCTGGACTAGTGGAATCAGTGATTAGAACTAGAGATTTTCAAGCCTTATTATTTGGATTAGATATGAACAGAACTGAAGATCTATATCCGTTCTGGCATTCTTCCCAAAAAGATGATCCGGGGTTAAATATTTCCCAATACACAAATATTAATGTTGATCGCTCATTAGAAAAAATACGTATTAGTAAGGATGATAATGAGAAAAGAAATGCAGTGGCTGAAATCAACAAAATAATCAACCAAGAAGTTCCAGCCATCTTCCTGTTTACACCAAACATGACTTACGTCATAGATAAGGATATTACTGTAACAAGCATGACCAAACTTGATAGACCGTCAGACCGCTTTATGAACATAAGCAACTGGTATGCCAACACTGAAAGTTTATGGCCAATTTTTGGAAAAAATAATTAATACTGATTTACTGAATTAAATTTAAATATATGAATAACGAACAAAAAACCAATAGACCATTTTATCGGCGTCATAACAATCGTCGACAAGGTGGTGACCAAATCGGAACACACCGTGGCGAAGTTAAAAAAACCACAGTAAGTAGCAGTGTGCCACGCAGTGCAAATTCGCCACAAAGATCGAAATCAGGCGGAAACTCAAGGAGACACCCACAACGTCGTCGCCAAGGTAGTGCTCCAGCCCTAACACATCGTCTTAATATCACCAACGAGAAGAATCCGGTAATACCGGAAGTAATGGATGAAGACACTGTTCGCATTATCCCAGTATCTGGGGTCGAGGAAATTGGCCGAAACATGAATATTGTCGAAACTAAAGATGACATTATTGTTATTGATGCCGGTTTTCAATTTGTATCCGAGGAAAGTAATGCCCCAGGTATTAACTACATTCTTCCCAACACTCAATACCTAGAGGAAAGAAAGCACAAAATTCGTGGTTTAGTTATTACTCATGGTCACCTAGACCACATTGGTGGTATTCCTTTTATTATGGAAAGAATTGGCAATCCACCAATCTACACTCAGTACCTCACCTCTTTGATGGTTTTAAAGCGTCAGGAAGAATTTCCACAAATGGAACCAGTGAAGATGAATGTTATCAAGGAAGGTGAAAGCTTTACTCTTGGTAAATTAAAGGTTAAAACCTTCCCTGTTACTCACTCCATACCAGATGCAATGGGTGTATCAATCGAAACTAAGCACGGTGACATAGTGATTACTGGTGATATTAAACTCGTGCATGAGGAAGGAAAAGTGGTAGTAGAAGAACGTGAATCTTGGGAAAAGGTTGGTCAAAACAAAAACCTAGTTCTACTTTGTGACTCTACCAACGCCGATCGTGGTGGTTTTTCTACCTCTGAAGCTAAGGTTTACGAAACTTTGGAAAATATCATCAGAGCTGCCACTGGTCGTCTGATTATAGGTACCTTTGCTTCACAATTCGATCGCTTAATAAGCGTCATTAAGACCTGTGAGGAACTGGGTAAGAAAGTAGTGATGGAAGGTCGTAGTATTAAGACTAATATCGATATCGCTATTTTAGCTAAATTGCTAGAAGTAAAACCACAAACCTTTATTAACGCCAGCGATATGGGTGACTATCCAAACGATAAGATTGTGATTCTTTCAACTGGTGCCCAAGGTGAGGAATTCGCCGCTTTAATGCGTATGGCTACCGATAAACACAAGTTTATTGCCTTAAACGAGCGCGACACCGTAGTACTTTCATCATCAGTTATTCCTGGTAATGAAATAGCTGTACAAAAACTCAAAGACAACATCTATCGTCGTAATGTAAAAGTAATTAACTACCAAGGATCACATGTCCACTCTTCTGGTCACGGTAATGCTGGTGAGCTAGTTTGGGTACATCAGACTGTCAAACCAAAATTCCTTATACCTGTACACGGTCATCATTTTCATCTAAAAAGCCATATGTATGCTGCTATTGAAAATGGTTTTCCTAGAGAGAAAATTGTAGTACCAGACAACGGAACCATCATCGATATCAAAAACGGAACCGAAATGATTCGTCAATCAGTAAAGATTCCGACTGAATTATTGATGGTAGATGGTTTTACAGTTGGAACCAAGCAAGAGGTAGTTTTGCGCGATCGCATGACTTTGGCACAGGATGGTATGTTTGTTATTATTGCTACCGTCAATAATAAGACTGGTAAATTACGCAAATCACCAGACATCATTTCTCGTGGTTTTGTTTACCTGCGTGAAAACCAGCAATTACTTTCTGAAGCACGTGTACTGATTAAACGTACAGTAGAGAAAACAACCGAAAGAATGAACCCAATTGATCTCGACTACGTAAAAGAACAATTAACTGAAGTAGTGAGCGGATTCTTGATGCAAAAAACTCAAAAAACACCGATGGTTATTCCGGTACTAATAGGTGTGTAGAGTTGTCACCAACACTTATAAACTAAAGATATAAATAAATAGTACACTATTAAACACAGTGTACTATTTTTAAATATGGATTTTTATCGCCACCTATTCCTAACTGACGGGCCGGGTAAAACTATCAGCTTTACCTTGGTTTATTTAGTGTCGACAATTTTTGCTTTTCAAACCCTTTTGACTGCCTACATTAGCTCTACTTACATGGAGCAATTTGTTTCTGGTCAAAGTGTTGGTTTAATTTATGCCTTAGGAGCAGTGGGCGCTATTTTATTTTCAATCTTTTCCACCAATATACTAAAACGTATTGGTAATGTTAATTACACACTATTTGCCATGGTCGCCATAACTATATTATTAGTTACCATTGGCTTGGCTATCAATCCTATAACAACCATTGTTGCTTTTATCTTATTTCTAGCTATTAATCCGCAAATTTATCTCAATATAGACATTTTTCTAGAAACACTTATTGGTGTCAATGAAGCCACTACCGGTAGCAAACGCGGTATCGTTTTAACCGGAATGAGTATTGCTTCTTTCTTTTCACCCATAGCAATGAGTTACATTGTTGGTGCTGACAACAATTTGGCTATAGTTTATTTTGTCGCTGCGGGCGTTGGTCTGATTTTTATTATGTTGATCATTGCTCGTTTTCGCCATTTTTACGATCCTGTTTACGTTACTGTTGGATTAAAGGATATGTATTTAAGTTTTATTAGAAACACCGATATAAAGATAGTTATTTATGCTCAGTTTCTATTGCAATTTTTCTACACTTGGGCAGTGGTTTATTTCCCGCTTTACTTAGCCACCGAAATTGGTTTGAGCTGGGAGATGATTGGTAAAATCATTGCTGTTGGTTTATTTGCTTTTATTTTACTCGAATATCCTGCCGGACGCTTGGCCGACAAACATATCGGTGAAAAAGAACTTATGGCCGTTGGTTTTGTATTCTTAGCTTTGGGAGCAGCTTCCTTTACCTTTATGGATACTAGCGAAATTCTACCTTGGATGATTTTATTTTTCTGTACTCGTATTGGTGCCAGTTTGGTTGAAATAACTACAGAAAGTTACTTTTTTAAGCAAGTTAAGGGAGATGATGCTAATACCATTACCTTATTCCGACTATCAAGACCAGTCGCTAACTTAACCGGAGTTTTGGTTGGTAGCCTGGCTCTACTTCTCCTCCCTTTCCATTTAATTTTTGCTGTTCTTGCTATTATATTGGTCACAGGAATCTTCGCTACCATTAAACTAAACGACACAAAATAAGAAACAACAAATTTATATGTGGTAAATCACATCCTTCCTTTCCACCACCACCTCCCATTTCATTCTTTTGGCATAATCATATAAAACCTGATTTGGATTAAAACAAATTGGAAAATTGACCATTTCAAGAAGTGGTATATCGTTTTCAGTATCACCTACCGCTAAAGAACCTTCACTGGTTAGATCCAAGTTGTTATTTAAAACTCTTTTGACAATATTTGCTTTATTACTAATCAAATGTTCGTTAGTAATCACACCTGTAAAACGATCTTGCGGACCAATTTCATATAAACGGCCATAAACTTTATCAAAACCGTACTGAAAACAAAAATCATCCAAAACTGTTTTGGGTGAATGTGATATGGCTACTAAATAATAGTCTTCTGATTTTAAATTTATAATTAAATCACGAGTATAACGATACACATACAAACGCTTTCTCGCGACCACTTGGCGACCAATATCAGCTAATTCTCCATAATGTACGCCACGAATGTGTTTTTCAAAGGTTTGCACCACCGCATCAACATAGGCCTTATACTCACCTTCACGATTACTCCACCTCTCTCTTGCTTCACAAAAATACTCAAGCGCCTCTTTAGGAAAAACACCCTCTGCAATCAACGCGTTTACCAACTCAATAAGAAGGCTGGAACGAAACACTGTGCCGTCAATATCAAAAAAAAGCCACTTTTCTCATGGCTTTATTTTAACAATATCTACTGTATAAATACAGTCTTAATTCGAACGAAGAAAACGGTAAATATTCACAGTAATAGCACCTAGAGTAACCAAGGATAACATCATAAGAATAATTGGACCTACTACCGGTACATAAAACAGAGCATTCACAGAAAAGACACCAAGTAGAATAAAAGCAATAGAAACTTCGCCGGAACCTTTAGCTGTTTGGGCAATTATAGATCCCGCTACTACACCCATTGCGATAAATGTAGATAGTAGAAGCAAACAGTAAGCGACAAGCAAAGCAAAACCTAAAAGACTACCTAATGCACTGATTATCAATATTAAAGCGGCGATTGGCATTACAAACAAAATTCCGAAACCAATTAAAGCGTTTCTGACTATATGTTCACGAGTATGAATAACAACCTTTTGTAGAAAACCTCGGAAAAATAGATAACAAACTAACGAAGCAAAGGCTGTAATTAAAAATAAAATTAGAACATCTTTAGCTACGTTGTTCTCTTCCTTTGGATAAACAGGATCATTACGAACCACTTCTCCTTCAACTTGGGCATTTTGAGCCCGAACCAACTCATTAAAACTAGCATAACTAACATCACCTTTAACATTAGCTTTATCTCCCAAAGTCAAAGCCATAGTTGTCACATCAATCACACCTCCCACCTCAGAATCAACACGCATCTTTTCGTTAGTACCAAAAATATCACCACCAACTACTCCATTTATGTCTGCATCTGTACCAAAAAATAGAATATCGCCATCAACTTTTGCGGTAGACAGGACTTTAAGAGTTTTTGCCACCACCACTAGGTCTCCCTTTATTTCACCGGCCACCACCACCTCACCAGCCAAAGCACGAACATCATCACCAACGGTCCGTGTATATCTAGCCGAGCAGTAACCACAGTTATATCAGCTCCCACCTTACCGTTCACAGTCATATCAGCACCAGCTGCCAGCAAATCACTCGTCACCTCACCCGACACCACTACCGTGTTACCCATTCCATAAAAATCATCCTCCACTACCTGTTCTGGCGTAATAGTTACCATCTCACCAGTGCGAACTATAGAAGCCCCCCAAACAGTGGTTGGTATAAAAAGTAGTGCAAATACTGCAATAAATAAGCGATTGATTGACATAGTGTTTATTAGCGCCGTTAGCTCCAAAATTAGGTTCTGGAGACAAAGACACCACACTATAACATAGAACTGGTAGTTTTTCTATACCTATTAAGACATAATTGATTGCAAATAATAGTACACCGCAACCACAATAATAATGGCAACGGCTAATAATATAAACATTTTAATCAAGAATTTTTTCATTTAATTCTATATTCAATCGGCGCTTGTAGTATTGAGATAAAAACTAACGCCAAAGTGAAAAGAAAGAGCGCTGAAGCAAATAAAGCCAATCTTGGTCTTGATAACTCCATCTCGCCATTGTGCCAATTTCTCGTATAAAGAAAAGAAAAAACGTATCGCCAAAAATTCATAATTACATTAATTATAGAGTATGACTTGATGATTGTGATTGATTTAATAACAAAAAAGGCGAAAAGCTTAGCTTTTCGCCTTTTTCATTTATACTCGCAAAATCTAAGGCATTTCCCCCAACTCAACCTCCTTCTCTTCTTCGTTACCTTTATGTAACACTTTGACCTTAATTAAATCACCAACATTTTTAGCACGTAAAACTGTAGCCAAATCACGATTTTGTAATTTTTCACCATCTATTTCTAATATAATATCATTTTCAACAATACCGGCTTTATCAGCTGGTGAACCTGGCATTACTGCCAACTCACCCTCATCTTTACCTCTAGCGACCAAGGCACCATAATCAACACTCATATTATTTTTTTCCTGCAGTTCCTTATTAATCATAGTATATCTGATGCCCAAAAATGGACGAACAATTTTCCCATTTTCCTTCACGGATTCCACTACCCCCTTCACCACATGCGCCGGTAAGGCAAAACCGATATTATCAGCACCACGAGAAGTCGCTACATTTACACCAATAACTTCACCCTGAATATTAAGAAGCGGTCCACCAGAATTACCAGGATTTATCGCCGCATCGGTTTGTATCACTTGATCTAAATTTTCACTTCGTCCAGCATCATCAGTAGCAGTAATAGAGCGAGCCAGCCCAGACACCACTCCTACTGAAACTGAATTCCTAAATTCAGCTAAAGCATTGCCTATAGCCACCACTCGCTGACCCAATTTTAATTTTTCTGAATCACCAAAAGATAAATAACTAAGCTTAACATCACTTGGTAAATCAGTAATTTTTAAAACTGCTATATCCAACTGCATATCACGTGCCAAAACTTCAACTGCATAAGCTTTGCCATCATTCATTAAAATCGAATATCGGGCTTCACTGTCGCTAACAACGTGCCGATTGGTTACAATCAAACCGTCACTACTCACAATAAAACCGGATCCGCCACCAACCTCACGCTCCTCTGTTCCCTTTTCCCTTGTTCTTGGTATAGAAATACCACCGCCAAACCAACCCCAAGGATCAAACTCTTCATAATAACGCTCGTAAATTGGTACATCCTTTGTTACCACCACCGACACCACTGCTGGATTTACTTTTTCTATCATCTCCACCACTAAATCATTTTCTGTTTGTAGAGGAGAAGTGGTATTTTCATTAAAATGAATATCTGTGGGTATAGGAATTAACTTATCCTTGAAAACATACAAAGTTCCTATTAACACTGTCGTGGTAACTAAACTGCTAACCACAATACCAAGAAGTAATTGTCGTGAAATCATAAAAAACCTTAAATCCTATTAACTCTGTTAATACGTGGGTTTTATAAATTTTCTTTCATATATAAATCCTTGCCTCTATCCCACATTTCAGAATGACCTTGTTTTTTAAGCCAATACCACCATTCTGCTCCCCATAAATATTGATTGGAAAATCTGGTATTTTCCGCATACTTTAAAATATCGTTAAATTTTTCTTAAGTCCATACGAGTAAAACTGAGTTTCAAGTGGTACAGTTTCAATTGGTGCTACGAGCCATGGCTCAG
>JZEL01000018.1 GCA_001567365.1 Parcubacteria bacterium OLB19
GGCACGGGCTTAGCCCGTGCCACCCGCCACTGTTTTGTTTGTCCCTCATTTAATGAGCAATTGCTACACAAATGATTTCGTGGTTTTTTAGACTATTTTTCAGGATTTTGTGGGCCGAATTGATAGTAGCTCCGGTTGTTGTTACGTCATCGACTAAAATTATTCGGTATGACTTTATGTCCATATCTGGTTTTATAAAAGTAAAAGCATCATCAAGGTTGTGTAATCTTTGTTGTCGATTGAGTTTAGTTTGAGAAACTGTGTCTCTAGTCTTACTTAATAAATTTAGGATAAGATTTTGCTCATTCATATCTAAATTTTGCAAAATTCTTAAAACTTGATTATAACCCCGATCACGTTCATGGTTTTTTGTTAATGGTATAGGTACAAGAATGGTTGGTTTTTCTGGAAGAGATTTTAACCACTTATTAAGTAGAGTAGCTAGCAATTTAGACGCGTGAGTATCGTTGTGAAATTTATTGGCTTTAATGGCCGAGTTTATTAAATTACTACTATAATCAGATAAATAAACACAATTTTCATATTTTTGTAGTGAAAAGAAACGTAGAAAATGCTCCGGTTTTTCTTTTCTGATTTGCAAAACCAAAGGGTGAGGAGGTAAAAGGCAGTCTAGTAATCTATTAAAGATATCCAGCATGGTCTCTAGTATATAATACAAACGTGTTAGAATATTCAGACAAGCTATGAAGTTAGGAAAGCTTTTCTCAGAAATTTCAAAGAGTGCCAGTTCCAGCCGAGTGCTGGGTATTGATGTTGGCTCATCTTCAATTAAAGTTGTGGAAGTGCAAGATCGTGACGATGTCTTGTCTCTTACTACCTATGGTGAAATTCAACTTGGTCCCTATACTGGTAAAGAAGTGGGGCAGTCAGTGATCCTTGACCCAAAACAAGAACAACAAGCTTTGGTTGATGTGATTAGAGAATCAGCTGTCAAAGCTGATAAGGCGGTATTCTCTATGCCACTATCATCAAGTTTTGTAACTATGATTAATCTTAATGCTGGTCCGGAAGAAGATGTTGCAGCGCGGGTTAGAGTGGAAGCAAGAAAGTATATCCCTGTACCAATTAGTGAAGTCACTCTCGATTGGGCTGAAGTAGAATCAGATGTAAATAAGGTGAAAAATAATCGTAGTGTTTTAGTGGCAGCTATTCAAAATCAGGCACTTAATCGTTTTAAAACCCTGATGCAGTTTGTTAATATTAAAGAACCACCCACTGAAATTGAATGCTTTAGTTCCATTCGTGGCGCTTTTAAAGAAAAGGAGGACAATATTGCCATTATAGATGTTGGCGCTGTTTCTACTAAGCTTTATATAGCACATAAGGGCTTATTACAAAGAATGCATAGAGTTAGAGCTGGTGGCGCTATAGCTACTAGTCGTATTGCTAGTACTTTGGAATTAACCTTCGAGGAGGCGGAAATTAAAAAAAGGACTATTGCCAAAGATGATGCAAATTTTCCTGAGGTAGCGAGAATTCATGACAGTTCCTACGAAAGAACTTGGCAGGAGTTTAGGCAAGTGATTAACGAATATGAATCGAGTTTGGATATAAAACTCGATGTAGTTTATTTAACTGGTGGCGGTTCTATTTTTCCAACTGTGAAGGGTTTGGTTAAAGAGGTTTTGCGACAGAATGTTAAATATGTAAATACTTTCAATAAGTTTTCCTACCCAGCTTTTATGGAAGATATTGTTCATGAACTCAACCCTACTTTTCATGTTGCTCTCGGAGCGGCTTTGAGAATCTTTGAGTAAATTTTAGCGTATGAATGAAGATTATACCTACACTATTAAGTGGTAAATACTTCTGGGAGTAACGGATAACAAATATAAAAAAACTCAATAATATTTCAGTAAATAGCCCTTGTATGCTTATTACACTGACCTGGTACAAACTTCATATATTAAGTTTGTCCACAATAATAGAAAGAATTTATTTATATTTTCTATAAAAACATATTCAACTCAAGTGGTAAAAGTTAAATGTGTAGTTGATAGTTGCACCAACTGTAATTGGTGAAGAAGAATTAAGAATAAATGTGGTTTCTACCGGTGGTGAGGTATAGTTTTTTGTATTAAAAAAAAGTTGAAATTATTTTCATCCACAGTTAACGTTCGCTACATGTAATTAAAGTAGATATAATTTTAAGTATGACAGAACCTTTAAACACTTCGTTCATTCCTAAGCGTAATCCAAATACCCCTACAAGGCGTACTAATACCCAACGCGTTTTTATTGGCACATTATTAATTCAGATTTTCTTCTTCTCTGTCTTACTAGCTTGTCTTGGAGTTTTTGTGTACGAAAAGAAACTTAATCGAGATTTGGAAGTCGAAGTAGCTGGTCTTAATGAAGCTATTAAATCATTCAACGAAGATAAGATGAAAGAAGTCATAAGTGTCGACAATCGTATCAATCAAGTAAAGGTAAGATTAGACAACACTGTCTCCATATCAGCCATTTTTTTAGCGCTGGAATCAGCAACTGTTCAATCAGTTCAAATAGAAACTCTAAAACTTGAACGAGATAATGATTCAACTATCTCTTTGGAAGCTGAAATGAAAACTGACTCTTTTGATTCAATTATGTTCCAAAGAGGAGTGCTTGAACGAGATGAAAAATTAGCCGTTACTAATATCAGTGAATTAAAGATTTCCAATCCTCAAGCTAAAGTTTCTGAGTCAGACAAAAGCGCTAAAAAAACAGAAGAAAAAGATAAAGAATTTAATGTTAAATTTAAAGCTGAATTAGCTATTAATTCTGAAGCTGTACCACATACAATAGTGACAGCACAAAGTTCTACTAATAATTCGATTGTTAATACACAAAATTCTATAACTCCAACTGAGGAAAGTGTGGGTGCTGTTCAGAATTCAGACACAAATTTAGAAGTTGAAGATGGGGTTAATCAAGAAAATATATAAAATGAATTCATTCTTCTTTCAAATAATACTTGCCTGTTTAGCTATAGCGATTCTAGTTTTGTATTTAAAACCAGCTTTTGCAGATATTGGAAAAATCCAAGATGCGATTTCGCAGTATAAAGAAGAGCAACAAAAGGTAAATGAAGTTAATGTGAAATTAACAGGTTTAGTTAACAGAGCCAATACTATTTCTGCTGAAGATCAAACCAGACTTCTGACTTATATGCCAGATAAAGTTGATACCATTTCTATTACTAGAGATATATTTAATATTTCTGTTCAAGCAGGTGTTTATATTGCTGATGTTGATTATAAAGATAGTGAAAATAAAGATACTGATCTATCCGAAGTTACATCAGATTCAACGAGTGAACCTGTAACTCACAAATTTGCTGTGGGTTTGAGTGGTGGTTATGCTGAGATTAAGGAATTTTTATCACTTATAGAACAAAGTAATTACCCGCTAGAGGTTCATAGTCTTGAAGTAACCGGCTCAGCAGAGGGTGTTTTGACCGCAAAGATGGATATTGTTACTTATTCACACATGTAATATTTAATTATGAGTTCATCACTAAAAAACATCACAACTCTTCTTATTGTAGTAACAATTGGTTTTGTTGGTTACTATATTTTTGTACAAAACAATCCGGAGGATATAAGTACTGATAACGAATTTTTGCAGCAGGATATGTATGCGAGAACTCAATCATTCATCGACTATCGTACTTCTTTAGAGAAAGTTGCAATTGATACATCTGTATTTGAAAATCCACTTTTTGTTTCTTACCGAAATTTTACCGAACCAGTTAATGCGCAAGCTGTGGGTAGAAGTAATCCATTCGCCGAGGTAGGTGCTTCTGTAACTACAGAGTAGTTTAAATTGTATGAACCCTCTAGAGAGACTATTGGAAAGCGGTGATATTACCGAAACATTTGCTCGTCAGATTGAACAGAAGGCAAGTGAAACAAATCAGTCCTACGAATCAATCTTAATAGAGGAGGGTGTAGATAAAGATGTGATAAGGAAAATTTATGCTGAGTACTATCAGGTGCCTTATTTTGTTATTCCAGAAGGTTTTAGTATTGCTGAAGAGATATTAAAGTATATACCAGAAGAATCGGCTACTCATTATCGTTTGGTACCGTTGTTTCTAGAGGATGAGATTTTAACCGTTGGTGCAAATAATCCCGATAATTTACAAATAAAGGAGGTTTTGAACTTTATAAGCACAAAATACAACGTAGCTTACAAGCTAGTTTTTATGCTTGATGAGGATATTAAGCGCGTGCATAATTTCTATGAGAACCTCAAGGGTGAAGTTACAGATGCCTTAGAAACATTAGAGAGTGAATTGGATGCGGAAATTGCAGCTGAAGGAGAGGAGGCGGTCGAAGCAAATAGGCAGACAATGGAGCATATCGAGGAAGATGCCCCGGTAACAAAAATTGTAGCCACTATTCTTCGTTATGCTGTTGATGGTACTGCTTCTGATATTCATATTGAACCTAGTGAAGTGAAGGTGGTGGTACGTTTTCGTGTTGATGGTATTTTGACTACTTCGTTAGAGTTGCCAAAAAATGTTCATATGGCAGTGGTGGCTAGGATAAAAATTTTGTCCTCTATGCGTCTTGACGAAAGACGTAAACCACAAGACGGTCGTTTTTCAGCTACTTTTGATGGTCGTAAAATAGATTTTCGTGTTTCAATTCTACCAACTAGTCATGGAGAAAAGGTGGTAATGCGTATTCTTGATAATGAAAAGGGAGTGCGCTCTCTGGAAGAGGTGGGTATTTCCCCACATTTATTAAAGATTGTCAGAAGAGCAATTAAGGAACCTTACGGAATAATTTTAATTTCTGGTCCAACTGGTTCAGGTAAATCTACTACTCTTTATGCTATGTTATCTGAAGTGGATCGTTTTACAAAAAATGTTTTGTCACTAGAAGATCCAGTTGAATATAATATTGATGGTGTAAGTCAGTCACAAATGCGTCCTGAGATTGGTTATACGTTTGCTAACGGACTTAGAGCCGCTTTACGTCAGGACCCAGATATTATCATGGTGGGAGAAATTCGTGACAAAGAAACTGCCCAATTAGCGATTCAGGCAGCGCTTACTGGACACTTGGTGCTTTCGACTATTCACACTAATAATGCTATTGGTGTTATTCCGCGTCTTATTGATATGGGGGTCGATCCGTATCTGATAGCGCCAACTTTAAAGTTGACTATTGCTCAACGTCTTGCTAGACGAGTTTGTCCTGGTACAGGTAGGGTAGAGACGGTAAGTTCTAGTACTGACATTATGATCAATGAGGCGTTTAAAACTTTACCACAAAAATATCATACTCATATTCCTACTGGTGAGAGGACAGTTATTTATCCAGAGCCTAGTCCAGGTTGTACTACTGGTCTTAAAGGACGGGTGGCGGTTATGGAAGCTTTTGAAATCAATGAAGAAATTCAAGAATTAATCTTGAGAAATGGTTCAGAAGATCAAATTTTCCAAGTAGCACGCCGACATGGTTTTATGACTATGCAAGAAGATGCAATTATTAAAGCTTTACAACACACTATACCTTATGAAGAGATGAATGCTTTTGGTACAAAAATTGGTATGGATTTTGATATAGATGATATACCTGTGCCTGTCGATAACCAAGTAATAACAGAGTCCAAAGCGGATATAATGAATATTAATGAAGATATTAATGGTCGATGATGACGTCTTTTTACGCGATATGTATGCTACTAAATTTATCTCAAGTGGTCATGAGGTTACGACAGCAGATGGAAGCAGTAGTACACTATCTTTATTAAGTAGAGGAGATAAATATGATGTTGGTATATTTGACATGATTATGCCAGGTACATCGGGTGTAGAATTATTGGAGATAATAAATGAACGTTTTCCTGGTCAAATCAAGCATAGTATATTTTTATCTAATCAGGGACAGGAAGAAGATTTTAGTGAAGCTAAGCAAGCGGGTGCGATTGGTTATATTATTAAGGCAGATACAATTCCTAGTGAAGTAGTAAAAAAAGTGGAAGAGATAGTTAAAAAACAAAAACAAAAATAAATTATGGCTGTCGACTATAAAAAAGAACTACAATTATTGTTTGATATTCTGTTTGAAGAAAAGGCTTCGGATATACATTTCTCTGTAGGTTCACATCCTTTGATTAGAGTTTCTGGTACCTTGATTCCTTTGGTAAAAAAGCCAATTCTAACTAATACAGATGTTGATCATTTTGCTCAAATTTTAATGCGACCTGATCAATATGACAGATTAACACGTCGTGAGGAAGTTGATTTTTCTTATGAAACCACTCAGTCTGTTCGTTTTCGTGGTAATGCTTTCTTTCAAAGAGGTAAGAAGGCGGTAGCTTTACGTTCTATCCCCAATGTTATAAGAAGTTTTGAAGAATTAAATTTACCACCAATTTTGGAAAGTTTTACTCAAAGAACACAGGGGTTCTTTCTGTGTGTAGGGCCGGTTGGTCAAGGTAAATCTACAACTCTAGCAGCAATGATTGACCGTATTAATAAAACTCGGGCTGAACATATTGTAACCATTGAAGATCCGATTGAATATGTTTATGAAGATGATAAATCTTTGATTGATCAAAGAGAGGTGGGGATTGATACTGGTAGTTTTGAGTCAGCTCTTAATTCTGCATTTCGTCAGGATGTGGATGTAATTTTGGTGGGTGAAATGCGAAATTCAGAAACTATTTCTACAGCCGTGACAGCCGCTGAAACTGGGCATTTAGTTTATTCTACTCTTCACACTAATACTACTGCACAAACCATCAATCGTATCATCGATTCTTTTCCAGGTGATCAGCAAGATCAAATTAGGGTTCAGCTCTCAAGTTCTCTGATTGCAATATTTTCACAACGATTGATCCCTCATGTTATGGGTGGTTTGGTTCCGGCTTATGAATTATTAATCAACAACACTGCTGTAGCAAATTTAATTAGAGAGAATCGTATTCATGAAATTCCTTCAGTAATTGAGACGGGATTAGAGCAGGGAATGATTGATATGAATCGTTCTTTAGTTAAACTAGTACAAAGTGGCGATATTACTGTGGAGAGTGCATTTTCTTATTCATCTAACCCGAAAGGACTTGAGCGTTTAATTTAATAGAATAATTTTATAACTATGCTTTTCAATTATGTAGCTGTAGATAACACCAATAATAAACGTGAAGGAACAGTGGAAGCTGTTAATGTTGACGTTGCTATAACTGCTATCCAGAAGCGTGGTTATACTGTGGTATCAATTGATCCAGTAGAAGAGAAGGGTCTGGCTGCTTTAGGAAAGATTGAGTTAAATTTATTTAATTCCGTTTCCAATAAAGATATTGTCATTTTGTCTAGGCAAATATCAACCCTGTTTCAAGCTCATGTTTCGCCACTTCGTATCTTCAGATTGTTGTCGGCTGAAATAGAAAACCCTCGCTTACGCACAGCTATGAATGAGATCGTAGAAGATTTGCAGGGTGGTAGTACTATCTCCAAAGCCATGTCGAGTCATCCTGATATTTTTTCTTCTTTCTATATCAATATGGTACGTTCTGGTGAAGAATCCGGTTCATTAGAGAAGTCATTTGCTTATTTGGCAGACTATCTCGACCGTTCCTACGAAGTAGTTTCAAAGGCTAGAAATGCCCTCATCTATCCAGCTTTTGTTATCTTTATCTTTATTGCCGTTATGAGCCTTATGCTCACGATGGTGATTCCTAAAATTGCTCAGATTTTGATTGATTCCGGTCAAGAGTTGCCAATTTATACTAAAATTGTAATCGGAATTTCCGATTTTATGATCAATTACATCGGCATTATTCTTATTTTAGTTTCACTTGGTGGCCTAGCATTTTGGCGCTTTATTCAAACTGATGTCGGAAAGAGAACTTTTGATGAGTTTGTATTATCTATTCCTTATATCGGAGATTTACAAAAAAAGTTACTTCTAACTAGAATCTGTGACAATCTTTCAACTATGTTGGAGCGTGGAGTATCTATGGTGCAAGCGCTCGAAGTAACAGCTGATGTAGTAGATAATATGGTTTACAAAGAAATTTTAGAAGACGCATTATTTGAAGTAAAAAGTGGACGCTCTTTTGGAGATACTATTGCTGAGTATCCAGAAATTCCTGGCGTTCTTACTCAGATGGCAAAGGTAGGTGAAGAATCTGGTAGTTTGGCAGAAATTCTCTCCACTCTCGCTAATTTCTATCGTCGTGAGGTTAATAATGCAGTCGATACTCTAATTGGTCTCATTGAACCTTTGATGATTATCTGTCTCGGTCTTGGAGTTGGTGTGCTTTTGGTGTCGGTACTTATGCCGATTTACAATTTGACCAACGCTTTCTAATTTTTCTGAAAAAATTTATAGACAAAAACTCAGGCATAACCTGAGTTTTTGTCTATAAATCACTATCCACAAGTTCAAACCCTTTAGAAAAATAAACCACCGTATAATTATATAGTCTATAAACAACGTAGACCTATCAATATAGTTGAATGATTCAGGTACACAGCTGATGTCTGAATGATATCTCTAGAGATAGAATTTTAACAATTATATTTAATTCTTTTATGAATAAAACAAATCTATATCGCGGTTTTACCCTTATCGAACTTTTGGTAGTTATTGCTATCATCGGTATCTTGGCTGCGGTGGTGTTGGCGTCATTAAATGATGCTAGAGACAGTGGTCAGGATGCTTCTATTAAGCAATCAATTGGTAATGCTCGTTCACAAGCTGAATTGATTTACAATCAAAACGGTTATTCATACGCTTCTGTATGTACCGCTGGCAATAGTATCGATCGTTTAATGGTGGCAGCTGCTAATAATCGTGCTGAAACTACTACCAAAACAGCTGTTATGGCAATTGGTACAGCTTCAGCAGATACAGCTGTAACTTGTCACAGCACTGCTTCTGGATACGCTATTATTGCTCCATTAAATGTTACTACAGGAGGTGCGGCCTGGTGTGTTGATAGTACTGGTTTCGCAGGAGGTGTTGCAGCTACTGCGCTTACAGCTAACGATATCACTTGCCAATAATCAATTTAATTTTTTTAAACACAACAAAAACCGCCTGAGGCGGTTTTTTGTTGTGTTATAATTTTGTTATCGAATTTGTATAATTTCTTTATGATTAAAGGTTTTACTCTAATAGAACTTCTTGTGGTAATTGCTATCATCGGTATTTTGGCTTCAGTCATCCTTGGTTCCTTAAATGATGCGAGGGAGAGTGGAATCGATTCAAAGGTTAAAGTTGAAATGGACTCAATTACTAAGAGAGCTGTATCTGACGAAATAAATACTGGCACCTTCGATACTGTGTGTGGTACTAATGGCTACACCCAGGCTACTGCTATTGCTGATCTTGTTACTTCCATCAATAATTTTGCTGGAGGTACAGTGGTCTGTAATAGTGACGTTAGTTCTTTTGCTTTATCAGCCGAGGTGACTGGTGGTTATTGGTGTGTTGATAGTTTGGGTTCAGCTAAAAGTATACCAGCTACTCTCACGACCGAACTTCAGTGTCCTTAATTCTGTTACTCTTGAAAAACTTAATTCAATAATTTCCCTAGTGTTATAATAGGCGTACTATGCTCTCTGTATTTATGTATTTACCAGTTGGTTTTGTACTTTTTTTTACCTTTATCTTCGGTGTAATTATCGGTAGTTTTTTAAATGTTTACATTTATCGTCTTCATACCGGCAAATCTTTGATGGGTGGTTCGCACTGTTTATCTTGTGGTACACCGCTTCGTTTCTATGAGTTATTCCCACTTTTTTCTTATTTATTTTTAGGAGGTAGATGCCGTACTTGCCAGTCCATTATACCATCGCGTTATTTTTTGGTGGAATCATTAACTGGTCTTTTGTTTATGTTAGCAGTATTTTTTGCTACCAACACAGTGGATTTAATATTGTTCTGGATTTTAGTGGCCGTCTTGGTGGTGATTGCTGTGTACGACTTGTATCACATGATTATTCCGGATGAATTGGTTATAACGTTATTAGCGTTGGCTATGTTGCGTGAATTTTATCATTTAAGCACCGGTTCATTGTTGGTGTCTGATTTTGCTTTTAATATCTTTTTTGCTTTTTGTGGGTCTTTGTTTTTGTTCATGTTGTGGCGTATGTCAGGAGGAAAGTGGATTGGTTTTGGTGATGTGAAGTTGGTTTTGCCACTTGGTATTTTTGTTGGTTACGCTGGAGTATTTTCAATGATGGTTTTATCGTTTTGGATTGGGGCAGTTATCGGTCTTGCTTTACTGACTTTTCAACATTTGCAAAAACGTGGACAACCGCACTTACGTTTCTTGGCAAGAGAGCTTACAATTAAGAGTGCTGTACCGTTTGCGCCATTTCTTATTTCTGGTTTCCTGGTAGCTTTTTTCCTCGAAGTTGATGTCGTTTCTTTACTTACTTATGTTCCATAATCATTACACAAAACATCGTTTATCGACTATACAAAACGGTGGTTTTGGGTTGGTCGAACTTTTGGTGAGTTTCAGTATTTTGACTTTGGTTTTGGGTACAATTATGGTTCGTCAAGATTCTTTTAATGCTGCGGTCTTGTTACGTAATCAATCTTATGAAATCGCACTCCATGCTCGTGAGGTGCAGATGTATGCGGTTAGTATTTTGGGCGATGCTGGTGATTATCGTGATATTTATGGTTTATATTTTGATACAACCAACGCTACAAATAGATCTGGGTATAAAATTTATAAAGACACAACTACTGGAGATTTACGTTACTCTGATTCAGAGGAGTTTGGCGTACAAGGTAAGTTAGATCAAAGGTTTGAGATTGGAGACATAAGGACTATTGACTCTAGTGGCTCTAGTTCAGATGTAGATTCTATATCAGTAGTATTTCAACGACCAAATTTCGATGCCAAGTTTTTTTAATACTATCGGTGCTTTAAATAATGTGTCTGTTTTGGAAATAGATGTGGTCCTTAAAAGTGATAATAGTAAAGTTAGAACTATAGAGATTACTAAAACTGGTCAGATTTCAGTACAGGATACATAATTATTATGAAAATCAATAATCACAACCAGGGTTTTAGTTTAATTGAGATGATTGTAGCGCTCGGTATTTTTTCTATTGTGGTTACGACAGCTGTTGGATCTTTGATTGTGGTTATTAGTAACAATCAAAAGTTGCAAGCCGAGCAAAGTGCAATGACTAATTTAGCTTTTGCGCTCGATAGTATGACGCGTGAGATAAGAATGGGATATGCTTATGTGTGTGCTGGGGTCAATAACAAGAGTGGTACCACAGGAAGAATGTTTGATGATGATCGTACAGAACATGGCGAAATGGACGACACTCAAACAAGAGATTGTGGCGCTGATGATAATGCTAGTGATAAGACATATCGTGGTATTTCTTTTGTAGAAGGTGGAGAAAGTCTGTCCGACGGCGCATCCAATAATAGAATATTGTATTATTATGATGGTAGTGGTGATGTAGGAAAAATTATGCGTCGAGTTGGTAATGGTAAGGCTGAGTCAGTGATATCATCAGGGATAAAAATTAAAAGTGCTCGTTTTTATGTAACTGGTAGCGATACTCTAAAGAAGAATGGTACTAATATTGAACAACCTACTGTAACTATTCAAATAGAAGCTGAAAGTGCTAGTAATGTGACAGGAAAAACTTATTATTTACAAACCACAGTAGCACAAAGAACACTTGATATATGATTTATTATAATAAACAATCCGGTTTTTCTTTAGTTGAGACATTAGTAGCGGTGTCACTATTGCTTATAATCATTGTTGGTCCAATGAGTATTTCAGCTAAAACCGCTAAAAGCTCTAGTTTTGCTTCAGAACAAGTTCAAGCTTTCTTCTTAGCTCAAGAAGGATTGGAATTAGCCCAAAAAGCTCGTGATGACCTTAGGTTACAACAGCAAAAAGGAGACATTACAGATGCTTGGGATGATTTTACTAAGAATTCTGGTACTTATCAGAAATGTTTAACATCTTTTGGATGTGGTTTATATTGGAATAGTGATGGAGATGCCCTAGCTTCGCCAAAAGATTGTACAACGTCAGCAAACTGTTTAATGTATAGAAATAACCTATCTAATCCACGTGCATTATTTACACATGATGGTAGTTCTGGAGGTTCACCCAATACACAAACAGTGTTTACTAGAAAAATAACTTTTTCTGATGCAGTGCCTGGACGGGAAATAAAAGTTACTTCGACCGTGACTTGGCGTACTGGTTCTTTGGTGGCCGGACAAAGCGTATCTGTTCATACTTATTTATTTAATACCGACTATGACCCAAGTAATTAAAAATTCAAAATCTGGTTTTGCTCTACTTATATCCATGATTGTGGTAGGAGTGGTTGTGTCAGTTGGATTGTCTATTTTAGAACTCACTATTAAGCAAATGGCTTTAGCAACTAACTCTAAAGATTCAGAGACAGCACTTAATGCCGCTAATGCTGGGTTGGAGTGTGCTCAGTATTGGAGAAATGAGGCTACTGGTCCTGACCCTGACAAGTTTACTTATCGTAAACTAGAAAGTGGCGCTGATGATATAACTATTACTTGCTTCGGCACCGGTTCTGATCATCAAGAGGAATTACATAAAGAAGTTGTTACAACTAGTGCTGGAACTGGAAATGCTTATAAATATACCACTAATCTTGGTTTTGATTGGGGTACTATAGGTGTTGATGAGCGTTGTTCGGTCATTACTATGATTGTAATGGTGGCTGAAAGTGACTCATCTGTACCACTTAAGATAGACGATATCAATAATCATATTCCCGGATATAAATCTGGAGAATTTAAAGAGTGT
The DNA here is from genome assembly GCA_001567365.1 of Parcubacteria bacterium OLB19. Taxonomy (GTDB): domain Bacteria; phylum Patescibacteriota; class Minisyncoccia; order Phycocordibacterales; family UBA918; genus OLB19. The sequence continues at coordinate 12,812 of JZEL01000018.1, forward strand.
GAACCTGGGGGTATTTGTACTTTTACTTCAGTACAGGGTTATAACAAGAGTTGTAGCAAGAAAGGGGTGTTTGGTACCATTCAGCGTGAAGTTCTGCTAGAATCCTAATATGAAAAAAGTAGCCGACGAAAAGCAATATCTTAAGGAGTTGCGTAATTTGGTAGCGCATCATCAGCGTAAATATCACACGGAAGATGCATCAGAAATTTCTGATCAGGCTTATGATGCTTTGGTAAAAGAGTTGGCTAAGTTAGAAGAGAAAATAGAAGGTAAAAAAAGTAAGGTAACTGAACGAGTTGGTGGTGAGGTGAGTAATGCTTTTGCTAAGGTGAGACATGTTGTGCCACAATGGTCTTTTGATAATGTTTTTGATTTTAATGAATTGAAAGCTTGGGAAGATAGATTGGAGAGATATTTAACTAAACAAGGTGAAACAACAACTTCTTTAACTTACGTAGCTGAGCATAAGATTGATGGTTTGAAATTGGTAATGGAGTATCGAGAAGGAGTTTTTTTTCGGGCTTTAACTCGTGGAGATGGTGAAGTGGGTGAAGATGTGACTCATACCGCTCGGACGATAAACAGTTTACCAATGAAATTAAAAAAGGCAGTAGATTTAGTATGTGTTGGTGAAGTGTGGATGGGAGAGAAAGAATTTGAAAATTTGAATAAAAATAGAGAAAAAGCGGGTGAAGATTTATTTGCTAATCCACGTAATGCGGCCGCGGGATCACTGAGACAACTTGATCCTGAAGTGGCTAGGGAAAGAGATTTGTCGCTTTTTGTGTATGATGTGGATGTGTTTTTTGGGCGGGAATCGAAGCTTCCCGCCCCTGCTACCCAATGGGAGGAATTACAACTTTTAAAAACTCTAGGTCTACCAACCAATGATTATCCAAGACTCTGCCAGGCTTTGGTAGAAGTGGAGGCTTATTATCAGGAATGGAAAGAGAAACATCATGAGTTGCCCTATGGTGTGGATGGAATTGTTATAAAAGCTAATGAAATATCTGTACAAAAAAGTGCTGGCTATACTGCCAAGGCTCCACGTTTTGGTATTGCTTACAAATTTCCAGCCGTTGAAACTACTACTGTGGTTGAAAACATTGAACTGCAGGTTGGTAGAACGGGTGTGGTGACGCCGGTTGCTCATCTGAGGGCGGTAGTGGTTGATGGTTCGACAGTGACCAGAGCAACACTTCATAATGAAGATCAGATCAAACGTCTTGATATTAGGATCGGTGATACAGTAATTATTCGTAAGGCGGGAGACGTGATACCGGAAGTGGTGATGGTCTTGAAAGAGTTGCGTCCTAAAAAAACTCAGGCTTACGTCTTTCCGAAGACAGTAATAGGGTGTGGAGGTGATGGTTCGATTGAAAGAATTCCAGGGATGTCGGCTTATCGTTGTGTGTTTTTGGATTCAGATTTTCTACATCGTCAACGTTTGTATTATTTTGTTTCTAAGAACGCTTTAAATATAGATGGAGTTGGTCCGAAAATTATTGATGCATTGTTGGAAAATTCTCTAATCAATGATTGTGCTGATTTGTTTACTCTGACAAGTGAGGATTTTTTAAGTCTGTCAGGCTTTAAGCAAAAATCAGCTGATAATGCTGTTAGTGCTATTAAAAAAGCTAGAGAAACAACTTTATCACGTTTGTTGGTAGGACTTTCTATTGAACATGTGGGAGAAGAAACAGCTCATCTTTTGGCTAAAAATTTTACTACTATTGATTTATTACAAAAAGCTTCAAGAGAAGAATTAATTACTATAGATGGGATTGGGGAGGTGGTGGCGGATAAAATATTGGAATGGCAAAAGGATTCTAAAGAGCAGATCCTGCTAAAAAACCTTTTGATTCATTTAAACATCACTAATGATGCTAAAGTTAGCAATAATCGGCTTCAAGGACAATCGTTTGTTTTTACAGGTACGCTAGAACAGATGACTCGTCCAGAAGCACAATCTCTAGTGAGAAAATTTGGTGGGGTGGTGGTTGGCTCGGTATCGAAGAACACTGATTTTGTAGTGGTGGGAAAGGAAGCTGGTTCCAAAGCTAAGCTAGCTAAAGATTTGGGGGTAAAAATTCTCTCTGAAACAGAATTTCTAACCCTCGTGGCGTGATTTTTATGAAAATGCTATTATGCGTTTATGAATAAAGAAGATATTAAACATCTGGGTCAATTATCTAGAATTGAACTTAGCGATGAAGATGCTGATAATTTTTCTAAGGAGATTTCTGCAATTATTTCTTATGTTGAAGTGGTACAAGATATTATCGGAAACGAAGATGATAAAGAACCAAAAGTCGGTGCGCGTTTTAATGTTTTTAGAGATGATGTGGTAATTAATGAGCCTGATAGCTATACTAAGGACATTTTAGCCGAGATGCCTAAATCTCAGGATCGCTATTTGGTGGTGAAAAAGATTTTACAAACTGAGAGTGAATAAAATATCAACTATGTTTACCATTGCTAATTTACGAAAACAGTTTTTGGAAGGTGTTTTAACGCCAAAGAAACTAATGGAAAAAACCTTAGCTGATATAAAGGCTAAAGATAAAGACATTAACGCTTTTATTGATGTGTATGACGAAGCTTTGTTAGAGGCAGAAAAGGCTACTAAGCAACTGGCGGAAGAAGGAGAAAAATCAGCACCACTTTTGGGTATTCCAGTAGCAATTAAAAATAATATTCTAATCAAAGGTAAACGCAAAGCCGCTGCTTCTAAGATGTTGGAAAATTATAAGGCGACTTATGATGCAACTATAATCTCACGCTTACGAGCCGCGGGGGCAATATTTGTAGGGTCTACCAACATGGATGAATTTGCTATGGGTAGTTCAACTGAGAGTTCTTACTTTGGCATCACAAAAAACCCTTTGGATAACAAGCGTGTACCAGGAGGTTCATCTGGCGGTTCAGCAGCAGCGGTGGCGATGGGGGCGGTGCCTGTGGCTATTGGCACTGATACTGGTGGGTCTATCCGCCAGCCAGCCAGTTATTGTGGGTTGGTTGGTTTTAAGCCAACTTATGGTGCTGTTTCTCGTTATGGTTTGATGGCAATGGGTTCTTCGTTGGATCAGGCAGGACCTCTTACTAACACTGTGGCTGATGCCGAATTGATTCATAATGTTATGGCTGGTCTTGATCCAATGGATAATACTTCCATTGCTCCTGATACTTATAAGGAAGTGTCCATTAAGGAAAAATATACTTTCGGTGTACCGAAGAAACTTTTAGTAGACGGTATTGATCCTGATGTTTTTAATACATTTAATCGTCATCTTGAGGTGCTCGAAGCAATGGGTCATAAAATTGTTGAGGTAGATTTGCCATTGTTTGAGAAAGGTTTAGCTGCTTACTATATTGTGATGCCGGCCGAAGTGTCTTCAAATTTGGCACGTTATGATGGAATCAGATACGGTTTGTCGGTTGAGGCAGATAATTTACTTGATGTTTACCAAAAAACTAGAGCGGAAGGTTTTGGTCGGGAGGTGAAGAGGCGCATTTTGCTCGGGACTTATGTTTTGTCTTCGGGTTATTATGATGCCTTTTATGGTAAGGCTGAATTGGCCCGAAGCAAAATGCGCCAAGAACTAAATGAAGTCTTTAACAAAGTAGACGCTATCATTACTCCAACTACACCAACTCCGGCTTTTAAAATCGGTGAAAAATCAGATCCTTTAGCAATGTATCGTGAAGATATATTTACTGTACCGGTAAACTTAACAGGTGTGCCAGCGTTGTCATTCCCCATGGGTATGGTTGAAAGAGAGGGTGTATCGTTACCAGTTGGGGTACAATATATAGCACCACACGGTGGAGACAATCGATTGTTTGCGATTGGTAAGAAGATTTACGACGAACGTCTCTAGTGTGCTTTTTACAGCATGGAGCCAGAACAAATTGCAATTGAAGGGACAACAACGGTAATGAATCCGGTGGCTTTTGATTTGCTTACACCATTGATAAATTTTCTCTTTAGTGGCGGTGGTTCTAGTTTGGTTGAGGCAACCTTTGGTTTTACCAGTACTGTATGGACTGGTTTTACTATCTTTTCATATATAGTATCTATAATACTTTTGTTTATCTATATTTATGCTGCTACAGAAAGGCGACAATTGCATGAAATAAGAATGAGTCAGATTAAGCAAAGAGAAAAAATTTACGATGAAAGGTTTCGTAGTGGTCCTAAGAACGATCGTCTGAACGATATAAATCAACATATTATTTCCGATAATCCTAATGACTGGAAATTAGCAATTATTGAAGCCGATATTATTCTTGATGAAACTTTGAAGAAAGCTGGTTATGCGGGAGTGTCTTTGGGTGAGAGGTTGAAAAGTATTTCACCAAACCAGATGGCTTCTCTTGATGATGCTTGGCAAGCTCATAAAGTGCGAAACCAAATTGCTCATGGTGGCGCAGACTTTGTTTTGACACGCCGTTTAGCCGAAGATACAATCAAGCAATATAGGAGAGTGTTTGCTGAGTTGGGTGTTGTTTGATTTGCTTTGTTTGAAAAAATAATGTACTATTTGCAAACTTAAATATCATAAGTTATATAGTAAAGTAAAAGTAAATATATAGCGGGGTAGAGGAGAGGTACCTCGGGAGGCTCATAACCTCCAGACCCCGGTTCATTCCGGGCCCGCACAAATTTAATAAAGCACCTTAAGGGTGCTTTA
>JZEL01000019.1 GCA_001567365.1 Parcubacteria bacterium OLB19
TTAACTAACGTTAAAAACCAAGGTATACCAAACTATCAACAACTACATTCCGCACCAGTACAAACTACCTTATTTACCACCTAATCCAACGCCGATACCCCGTATGCTCTGCATCGGGGTAGTTCATTTCTGGTCTAAAATATGGTTTTGTTTATTCTTGTTTACTGTTGACTGTCTTGCTCTACTTATATCCAACTATTTTTTATTGGCGATTATTAAAAAGAGTAAAGGTTAGAGATGATACAGTATCTAAAACAAATGATAAGGCAATTGGTTTATCGTATATAATTGCTATTGTTATTCTTTTTCTTCCAACAATATTAGTAATAACTCATATAGAAAATTACGGAACTGGAAACACCTTCATAGTTGGTGCTTTTGTAGTTAATTTAATACAGATATTGTTTTACATGCAGGAATTGTTTAAATATCAGCACATTTTCGCACATTATATCAATTTGATTCTCAATGTACTGTTTTACATAATGATCGCCTTGGCGATTTACAACATGTAAATATGTAATTTATCACTACCCTGTTTGAAGTCTATCTTCAGACAGGGTGGTTTACTTTTTCTCATTTTGGTATATAATATAAGGACTGATTGAATGCTCGGCTTGTGCCGGGCATTCTTCGTGAAAGTGAAAAAATCAGTTGATTTTAAAGGATATTTTGAATATTTACTAGTTTTAACAGATAAATTATGTTTGATTTAAAAGTAATTAATGCCGTTTTGGCAGAAATGGAAGAAGAACGAGGTATTCCTCGCGAAAAAATGATTGAGGCGATTGAACAGTCACTAGCCACCGCCTACAAGAAGGAATTTGGTAAGCGTGGCCAGATTATCAATGCTAGTTTTGATATCAATACTGGAAACACGAGTTTTCACCAAGTAAAAATTGTGGTTGATGAAAGTATGCTAAAACCAGAGCCAGCTGAAGGTGAGGAAGAGGCTGAAACTGAAGAATCAGAAACCGAAGACACTGAAGATACTCGTGTTCGTTTCGACGAAGAGAAACACATTATGCTTTCTACCGCTCGCATGATTAAAAAAGATGCACAAGTTGGTGACGAATTAATCTTCCCTCTTGAACCAAAAGATGATTTTGGTCGTATTGCTGCTCAAACCGCTAAACAAGTAATCGTACAAAAGATTCGTGAGGCAGAAAAAGACGCGGCTCTAGCTGAATTTGGTCAGAAAGCTGGCGACATCGTTATGGGCTTTGTTCAGCGTTTTGAACGTGGCAATCTCTATGTTGATCTTGGTCGAGTGACCGCTATCATGCCTTACGATGAGCAAATTCCTGGTGAAAGATTTAAACCGGGAGAGAGAATTCGTGCTATTTTGCTAGCAGTAGAAGAAACTCCTCGCGGTATTTTCCTTAAACTTTCACGTGCGCATGCTGATTTTCTTACTGGACTCTTTGCCATTGAAGCTCCTGAATTACAAACCGGTGCAGTGGAAGTAAAAGCAGTGGCTCGCGAAGCGGGAGCACGATCGAAAATCGCTGTCTTTGCAAGGGACCAACACATTGATCCAGTTGGTTCTATGGTAGGACAACGTGGTGTTCGTGTTTCGACTGTTATGAGCGAACTAGGTGGTGAAAAAATCGATATTATCGAATGGTCTTCAGACCCAGCAGAATTCATCGAAGACGCTTTGTCACCAGCTCAAGTATTGGGAATAGAAATAGTTAGCGAACCAAATGAAGAAACCAACGAGCGTGGCCACGCTATCGCTAAGGTTACCAATGAGCAACAATCTCTAGCTATTGGTCGTGGCGGACAAAACGTACGTTTAGCAGCTAAATTAACTGGTTGGAAAATTGATATCGTTTCTACTCAAGGTGACGAGTTAGCTACTACCGATGAGGAGGATAATGTTGATCTTGAAGCTGACGAAAATACGGAAATCGGTAGTGATGAAGACGTGCTGGAAAACGAAGACGCTACTACCACTAAGCCAGAACTTCCAGCTGAAGATGAGCCGGTAAATGACCGTGACACTAATCCTAACGACGAAGAATTCAACGAAATTGATACTCCAGAAGAAGCTGAGGGTCTTACCAAGAATAAGTAAGTAAAAAATATGAATTTACTACATGAAGTTCCAGCTGGCACCAAAGAAGCAATGAACGTAATTATTGAGATTCCTAAATTCTCAAAGAATAAATACGAAATTGATAAAGAAACCGGACTTATTGCTCTAGATCGAGTCATGCACACAGCTCAAGACTATCCATTTGATTATGGTTTTGTACCACAAACTTTGTTTGATGATGGTGATGCGTTGGATGTAATCGTTTTGACTACCTATCCACTAGCACCAGGGATATTAGTGAAAGCCAGACCAGTCGCTATCATGGAAATGATTGACGGTGGTGACCGTGACGACAAAGTGATAGCTGTACCACTAGATGACCCACGCTTTGCTGAAATAAATGATTTAGATGACCTAAATAAACATTTCATCAAAGAAACGGCTCATTTCTTTGAAACTTATAAAAAAGTTCAAAATAAAGAAGTTTCAGTGGGACAGTGGCATGGAAAAGAAGAAGCTATGCAAGCTTTTGAGAAAAGTCGAAAGATGTACGAGGAGAGTAAGAAGTAAGTAGTGGATTTAAAAAAAGACCGGCGCCGTAGGCGCCGGTCTTTTTTATTGTTGATACCCCACCCTACAGCTTTTCCCTAGATGAGAGTATACTTTAGAGACTATGAACGATAATTTTGGTCGTAAGTCTTATATCTTCTTATTAATCGGAGTCTTTATCTTACTTCTCGGTACTATAGTTTATGCTGAAGCTGAAGAAGAACCTCTAGATACAGAAATCGCTTCCTCTAGCAACATCACAGCTACCACCACCAATATTGCTACCAGTAGTAACGCAACCAGTAGCGACAACCAAGCAACCACTACCGAAGAATTTTATGTGACTGAAGAAGAAAAACCTAATCAGAATCAATCAGTATATTTAAGTGAAGCTAAACAAAAACGAGTAACAAATCTATGTGCAAACATTAGCAATCGCTTAGATGCAGTAATTAACCGTCATGAACAAATCACAAAAAGACTTGAATCAAGAATAACAAAACTCCAGCAACAAAATTTTGACACCACCGAGGCCAACACCAAACTCCAAGAAGCTATTTCAAATCTAAATCAAGCTAAAGATAAAATTAAAAATATTGATAATTTGGTTTATAAGATGACGACCTCTGTTCATCCAAAAACTGATTGGATTGTGGTGCATACTACCTACATTGAGACAGAAAATTTGGTGAAAAAGACCCAGGAAGCATTAAGAGTCACTTTGACAACCTTAAAAGCCAGTCAATCAATTAATACAGAACTAAATGATAATGCCACCTCTACGCCGGAAGAAACTAATCTTGAATAAAATATGGAAACAAATACTAATTTAAATCCTGAACAATTCCCTTTTAATCAATATAGAAAATCTATTTTTCTATTTCTGGGGTTTTTGATATTGGTTGTGATTTTTATCTATTGGTACACGAACCGCAACGAATCAGAAATCGTTACACAATTACCAACAAGACCAACTCCAGACATGAACAAAGAACCCGAAAGTCCCACCGCCTATGCTCAAGTTCAAAGTTTAAATACCATGAGCACTTCCGATGAACTTGGAGCTATTGAAGCCGATCTTGAAAGTACTAATCTCGAGTATCTTCTTCTAGAAACCACGGCCATAGAAGCAGAACTATCCAAAAAACAATAATTTTGTTGAAGTTGGCTAACTGTTGCATTTCTCTAATATATGCGTAAACTAGCCGATACTATGTCAACACATTCACATAATATTGATTTTAAAACGGCCTTCACCGTTACCAAGGAAGAAAAGTCACAAGTAAAAATTAGTGGTGAAATTCCTTATGAAGAATTACTCAAAGAACGTACTGAGGCTATTAAAGCCTTTGGTAGAAACCTAGAATTAGACGGTTTTCGTAAGGGTCACGTTCCAGAATCAATGGTAGTAAAACATGTGGGCGAAATGGCTATTCTTACTGAGATGGCAGAAAGAGCAATTTCACATTTTTATCATCATATTCTAGAAGCTCACAACATTGACGCTATCGGTCATCCAAAAATTGAAATCACTAAAATTGCTCCTAATAATCCTTTGGGTTTCACCGCTTTAGTAGCAGTATTGCCAGAAGTAACTTTGCCTGATTATCAGAAAATTGCCGAGACTCATAATAAAGAAAAAGCATCTGATGAAGTTACAGATGAAGAACTAGAGAATAAAATAAAAGATATTCTTCGACAGAAAGTTGCTTACGAGAGACTGCAGAATAAAGCACAAGCACCAAAAATTGAAGGTGAGCTACCTACTCCAGAAACTGTTGAGAATGAAAAAGATATTGAAATACCAGAATTAACCGACGAAGTTGCCAAATCACTTGGACAACCAGGACAATTTACTGATGTGAATGATTTTAAAACTAAGCTTCGTGAACACTTGGAAATCGAAAAGAAACACGAAGTAGCTACTGAGCACCGAGCTAAACTAACAGACGCTATTATTGAAGCTAGCACTATTGATTTGCCACAAATCCTAGTCGATCATGAGATTAACCAAATGTTTGCGCAGATGGAAGACGACTTAAAGCGAGCTAATCTTAAAATGGAAGACTACTTAAATCATATTAAGAAAACTCGTGACGATATTAAAACTGATTGGACACCGGCTGCTGAAAAAAGAGCCAAATTACAACTAATTTTAAACAAAATTGCTAAAGAGGAAAAAATCACTCCTGATGAAAAGATTGTTGAAAATCAAGTTAAGGATATTTTGGCCATGTACAAGAATGCCAATGAATTGAGTGTTCACACATACGTTAGCACCATTCTTACCAATGAAGCGGTTTTGAAGAAATTAGAAGGTAGTGATAAATAATAAGATGTAAGTGATGAAAAATCGGTGGGCGCCCGAAGGCGCCCACCGATTTTTCTTTCCTTCATAAATCTGCTACCATTATTTGTACTATGCAAAATAATTTACACAAAGAAAACCCACAAGCCACTTTGGTGCCAATGGTAATAGAAAAAACTCAAGCTGGAGAAAGAGCTTTTGACATCTACTCTCGCCTTCTTAAGGAAAGAATTATTTTCATCACTGGTGGTATTGAGGATCACATGGCTAATTTAGTAGTAGCTCAATTATTATTCCTAGAAGCTGAAGACCCAAAGAAAGATATTTATATTTATGTAAATTCTCCAGGCGGAAGCGTAACAGCCGGTATGGCGATTATTGACACCATGCATCATATCAAGCCGGATGTAGCTACTGTTTGTGTTGGTATGGCAGCTTCAATGGGCTCATTGATTCTTTCGCAAGGTGCTAAAGGTAAAAGATTTATCCTACCAAATGCTGAAGTAATGATTCATCAGCCAATGGGTGGGGCTTATGGACAAGCTACCGATATCGACATTACCGCCAAACACATCCTCAAGACCCGCGACCGTCTAAATAAAATGCTCGCTAAAGCCACTGGTCAAAAACTAACAAAAATTGAACAAGATGTGGAGCGCGACTTCTTTATGGATGCCGAGGAAGCTAAGAATTACGGTTTGATTGATCAAATTTACAAGTAAAGACGACACATAAAACTGCCCGGCGCTACGCGCCGGGCAGTTTTATGTGTCGTCTTTCATTTTACAACCTGCTATAATCTTGCTAAGGTACACAGGTTTTCGGTAATGGTTGTTATGGTTAGATAACGTTTTTAATAATTTGTAAATGAAAGTCCATGTCACTTTTTATAACTGTGCTGGGGTTTGTGGTAATTCTCGGATTTGGTGTAGCGGTTGGATACTATCTGCGCTACCTGCAAGCTCTATCAAAAAAAAACTTCAATTGAGATTGAAATAAAGGAAAAATTAGTAGAAGCAGAGCGAAAAGCGATTGAAATAATCGAAAAAGCTGAGGTAAAAGCGCAAAATATTGAGCACGAGGCTAAAGCGGAACGAAAAAATCAAGAGGAAAAATTGGCTACCAAAGAAGATCATCTTCTTAAAAGAGAGGAAGTTATTGATGGTCGGCAAATAGACTTAGATTCTCAGAGAGAAGCTCTACAGTCCAAAGTTTTGGAAATTAAATCCATTAAAACTCAACTAGACGAAAGAAAGAAAGAAATTGAAACAAAACTTGAGGAAGTTGCCGGATTGAGCAAAGATGAGGCTTTTTCATTAGTAGTCGCCAAGATAGAAAAAGAACGAGCTGAAGACTTAAGACAACATATAGAAAAAGTTGAGCGCTTAGGATCAGAACAATTTGAAGAAAGAGCGCAAAATCTCCTTCTAGCTGCTATCCACCGTATTGGCAACAATATACCTTCTAACGTCATGACCGCTCATGTTGAGATTCCTAGTGACGACTTAAAAGGCAAGGTTATAGGTAAGGAAGGAAGGAATGTTAGAGCCTTTGAGAGAGCTACTGGTGTTGATGTGCTTATCGACGAAACTCCGGGCTATATTGTTCTATCTTCTTTCGATCCAATCAGACGAGAAATTGCCCGAGTAGCTTTGGAAGCCTTGCTTAAAGATGGACGAATTCAACCAGCAAAAATTGAAGAGTGTGTAGAGAATGCTCGTAAAGAAGTAGCACAGGTTGTAAGAAAAATGGGCGAAAAAGCTACTTATGAAGCCAATGTACCAAATCTCCATCCAGACCTAGTTAGTATTCTCGGTCGACTTCATTTTCGTACCAGCTATGGTCAAAATGTGTTGTGGCACTCAGTGGAGATGGCGCATATCGCAGCTATCATTGCAGAAGAAACAGGGTCTGATGTGGCCGTTGCCAGAGCTGGTGCTCTCCTACACGATATCGGCAAAACTGTTAGTCACGAAGTGGCAGGAACACACGTAGAAATCGGTATTCGTATACTACAAAAATATAATGTCGATGAAAAAGTTATTCTTGCTATGCGTGCTCACCATGAAGAATATCCTTACGAAACACCAGAATCTATCATTGTTCAAGTAGCTGATGCCATATCAGGTGGAAGACCGGGCGCCAGACGTGACTCAATCGAAAACTATATCAAACGTTTAAGTGATCTCGAATCTATAGCCACCGCCATCAAAGGTGTGGACAAAGCTTTTGCTATCGCTGCCGGTCGTGAAGTAAGAATATTGGTAAATCCAGAAGCTTTGACTGACTTCGAAACTCACACTTTAGCTCGTACTATTGCTAATACTATTGAATCAAAACTTCGTTATCCTGGTGAAATCAAGGTACATGTTATTCGCGAAACTCGCGTTATAAGCTACGCTCGTTAAAAACGAAAACAATTAAACCACACGAAAATCAACATAGTAAGACGTGGCAGGTTAAAAAACGTTGCTATATAATGTAGCTAAGCCATTTTATCGGCGCCGTAGTTATGTCACACAAAGACACACTACAATTTTTAATCGCTCTTAGAAAATAATTTCTGAATCTATGAATAAAGCAGACATCATCAGTGCCGTACATGAAGTACTTGGTTCAACCAAAGCTGATGCAGAGCGCGTAGTTGATACCGTATTTACAAGTATTGAAAAAGCCATGAAAGACGGAGACTCAGTTTCAGTCGCTGGTTTTGGTATCTTCGAAGCCAAGTTGCGAGCCAAGCGTGAAGCACGTAATCCACGTACAGGTGAAACAGTTACTGTTCCAGCTATGCGTGTTCCAAAATTCCGTGCTGCTAAAGCATTGAAGGACTCTGTAAAATAAATCTCAATACGAGATGGAAATAAAAAGTGGCGCGACCTTCGGTCGCGCCACTTTTATTTCCCCCCACCCTATCCACAACTAGTATTAAAAAATTACTATGATAAAATATTTGTGTAGCGGAGGTAATACGCTATGTGGAAATACAGAGTATTCCTCGCTATTTCCCATCACAATTTAACAAAAGCCCCTACAGCCATGGGGCTTTTGTTTTGTCTTCTTGATTTAAGATTATGATAATATTAAAAGCATGTTCACTACCTTCATTAACGATTGCAAAGACGACAATGCTCGCGCTCGTCAAACTAGTCGTGTTGGTTCTTTAATTCAAACCAATCTCTCTTTCATTGGCGTAGACAGCGACCTAGAGGCCGGTATGCAACTCATAGACATCCTAGATGCTACAAACGGTCGAGAGGGTATGATTTTGGTTAATGTAGCACCGAGAGGCGGTCATACTAGAAAGTGGGAAAATGGAACACCTTTTGCTTATTTTTGGTATAAGCAAACCTTAATCATATCCTCTATCGACGGCTATGCTCTATCGTCCATAAAAAAGTTGAATATCGCAGAGAAAATCAGAGTCCTAGACACAAGACTAGTCACAAACACCATGCGTGAAGAAGGTTTTGTTACCAACAACGAAGCTGAGCGTATTGTCACTAGTCAGTTTCGCAGTTTTGATTTTACACCAAGAGTTGGCGTATTTATGATGAAGGGAAATCATGTACCAAGTGAAGAATTAAATTTTGAAGACATACCAGAATTACCTTTAGCTATTTGGAATATAGACAACTTTGGTAATTGCAAAACCACTCTAACCCTGAACGATCTAAACAAAGACAAAACCATAAATACTCGTTATGGTACTCTTCCCTATTTTGAACAATTACGTAACGTACCAGACGGTGAACCAGTATTAGTAAAAGGTAGTCTGGTATTGAAGATACACGTTTTATTGAAATACTAATGCAAAGAAAAGATTTCGCAAAAATTTATAACGCAAAAATCGGCGACGATATCTTTCAAAATCAATCTTATTTTAGAAAAGCCACAAATTAACTATATAAAAAAAACCCCTGCAAGCGGGGATTTTTTTATAGTTGCAAACCACTAATTGAAGTCGTATAGGTTTCAATAAAACTTGGAACGATAAACATCAAACCGACCATCGGCAAAACGAACATTATTACTGTTGCCCACAAAATAATCTGAAAATACTTTCTCGTCTTCTCCACTGATTCATAAATAGCGTCAATCTTTTGTGCTTGTGCATCTAGTTGTTCTTTTATTGATTGTTCCATGATACGAATTAATAACCAAACTCTGAATAAATAACTCCCTTTCTATAATTCTCTATTCCTAATCGCATAAAGTCAACGGTATTATCAGGCAAATTTTCTAAATCAAACCACCTTACATCATCACATTTATCTGGCTCACAGTTTTTAATATCACCCAAATATGATTTTACTGTCATAAAAAAATCTATTCTCTCATCCTTATACCCCTTTCTCTGCATTACATGCACTACTTCCAAATCTTCGGGTGAAATATCAACACCAATCTCCTCCTTCGCTTCTCGTGCACAGCCTTCCCTAACAGTCTCAACACCTTCCAAATGACCAGCGGGTACTCCATAATTTCCATCCTGAAAACCAGTTTGGCAACGGCGCAATAATAATATTTTGTTGTCTCTAATTAAAAGTAGATAAACGGAACCAATGTAAACAAATCTGTTAGACATCTGATAATCTTAGCACAAGATCCATCTTCAATATCTTGCAATAAATTAAAGCACCCTATTGTTGTAGCTCAATTTTATAAATTCCCCAGGTACGATTGATCCAGCATTACCATTAATCTGCACCGCTGGAAATATATAAGTAGGTAAATCCAGAGTTTTGTCTCGCTCACTTCTTAATTTCACAAATTCTTGTTTTGTAACGCCATCACGAACATGAATATTATGTTTTCTTTGCTCTCCCACTGTTGTTGTGTAGACAAGTTCACGATTCTTACCTTCAGGATAATCATGACAAAGATACATTAGTGTTTCGTCTGGTAGGGTTTGCAGTAGGCGCCGAACTGAGTCATACATAGTTTCAGCACTACCACCAGGGAAATCACAACGAGCCGTACCCATATCAGGCGCAAATAAGGTATCACCAGTAAAAATAACTCCATCAATTAAATACGCCATATCAGCCGGTGTATGCCCAGGAGTATGAATTGCCTTTGCCTTAATACTACCAATCGTAAATTCCTCGCCATCAGTAAAAAGATGATCGAACTGCGATCCGTCAGTCTTAAAATTATCATTCAAATCAAAAACTTTTTTCAAGTATGTCTGTACTGTAGTAACTTGCTTACCGATAGCTTTCTTACCTCCAACTTTTTCCTGTAAGTACGAAGAAGCGGAAATGTGATCAGCATGCATGTGCGTTTCTAAAATCCATTCATTTGTCAGACCCTGTTCAACAATATAAGCAATTACTTGATCGGCTAAAATTGTGCTGGTTTGTACATTTTTATGATTATAATCAAGAACCGAATCAATAATGGCGCATTTCTTAGTGTTTGGATCAGACACAACATACGTAATAGTATGAGAATCAGTATCAAAAATCGGATGTACGTTTATTTTTGTGTTCATAATTATTTATATTATTTATTCCACGGCATCTTACTAAGTAACAAAGCCATACCACACCAACCAGTTATCCCTGAAACCAAAAGACCCAAAGAAACAAAAAGTGGTATAAGAATAAATTCGTAGGCAACAAAATGAGTTAGCAGTACACCAATAAATACCAAACCGCCGGCACTGATAAACACTTGTCGCATAAGGGGAAGACGACTAGCACTAACATTGCTTTCAGTTTGAAAACCAGCTTCCTCCCAAGCCAACAACCCACCTTCAACATTTACTAACTCTGCCTGCACACCGAGGCTGGTAAGTTTTTCTATTGCTTGTTTGCCTCGATTACCAGAACGACAATGAATATAGATAGTCTTTTTAGTCTGCAACTCAGCCACATTTTCCGACAATATATCAAGGGGGATATTGCGAACTCCTTTTATATGTTTTTCATTATATTCAACCGGAGTACAGACATTAATAAAGGCGACAGTTGGATTACTTGCCTCACTTTCGATTACTTCTTTAAAAGCTGATGTGGAAATATGTTTCATAAAATTAAGCATTAATGACATTTATAAGAGCGTTGTAGGTTGAATCTGTTTTTTGCTGTTTATTTAGATATTTATGCTTTAGAAAGCAAGAAACAAAGGCCATGCGCAATGATGAAAATGAACGAGCTGAGGCTTTAAGAGTATGCGCTGCCTTGGCACAATCTGGATTCTCACTATCCAATTCCCTTTTAAGAGAAGCCAATTGCCCCTCAAGACGACTAATATGGTGAATCAATTTTTGTTTATCTGGTTGCATGTAGGGTATTTTAACATACCTATGGGGGTATGTGAATTTGTGCAATTTTGCTACGTCTCAAAGCAAAAAGCTTTTTGCTTTAAGCTTCGCATGAAGCTCTTTTCGATTCCTCTCACCCGCTACAAATGGCAACGGCCGAAACGCTATTGCGTTTCGGCCGGCCATTTGTGCACCTTATGGGACGATGTTAGAACTTATTTTGAAGCATCCTCTTGCAACTCATTTATGGTTTCATAGGCCTGCTTAAGTACAGTACTTATACTTAGCTGACCTCCTCCTCGAGCGTATTCTTTTGTAATTTCAACGGTCTGATTCATTGCCCACCGTTTATCTACTGGCATATTTAATATTTATCCTATTGTATAAATTATATTACTACTTAATTAAACATAGACAAAGTGGTCTTTTAATCGATAAACTATACAAAATTATTGATGTTAACTTTAACATTGACTTAACATTAATTTAACACCAGAATAGGCTATAAGATGTTAACTTTAACATTGACTTAACATTAATTTAACACTAGAATAGGCTATAAGATGTTAACTTTAACATTGACTTAACATTAATTTAACATTGATTACTTTGTCTAATTTATCAAAATGAACAAAATTACAAGTGAAATGACGGGTGAGACAATTAAAGGTTCAAGCGCACCTAAATATTTTATTGAAAAACCTACTTATCCAGACTCAATAAGAGACGATTTCTTTTCAATAATGAATGACCCCGAGTCTAGGAAATACCACGACCTATCTACTTCCCCGAATTATATTGCTTGGGATAAATTTAGACATAAGATTGGGACAAATAAAAAATTCTCTCCTGAACAAATTTGGTTTTACGTTAGACAATTAAGAAAATTTTCTTCACGACCAACTGTACTAAAGGCAGAGACAGGTGATTATTTTAACTGGAACAAACTACCGGCAATGGAGGCCTCTCTTCATAGAATTGATATGTTTGCCGGGGGTAGACTTTTTAACGAGACTGATAAATTATCAAGTTCAAAAAATCATACCTATTTGAGTAGAGGTTTGTTAGAAGAGGCGATTGCCTCTAGTCAACTAGAGGGAGCGCATACTACTAGAAAGGCAGCCCGAGAAATGTTGATTCAAAATAGAGAACCAAAAAACGAATCTGAACAAATGATTGTTAATAATTTTAAGACCATCTCTAGAATTCAAGAAGATTTTAAAGATCGTAAATTAGATCTTGATCTTTTATATGAAATCCATGCAATGATTTCAGATGGTACCGTGCCAAAAGATGAGCAGCATCGACTAAGAAAAGATTCAGATAATATTGTTGTCCAGGGAATTATTGGTGGTGAGGAGTATATTGCACATGTTCCGCCTTCAGAGAAATTTCTTTCTGAAAATATACAAGTTTTAATCGATTATGCTAACAATGATGACGAATCACAATTTACTCACCCAATTATAAAGGCAATTCTGATACATTTTTGGATTGGTTATCTGCACCCATTTACTGACGGAAATGGTCGGCTGGCTCGGGCATTATTTTATTGGTATCTGTTACGTAAGGGTTATTGGACTTTTATGTATCTTCCAATTTCTACAATCATCAAGAGAAACCCTAATCAATATGCGATGGCATATATATACTCGGAACAAGATGACTTAGATATGACGTATTTTTTTGATTTCCACATCAGAAAAATATTGCTAGCAATTAAAGATTTTGAGGAATACTTGGACGGGAAAATTGATGAAAATAAATTAATTGAGTCAAGTGTAAGCCGTAAGTACACTTTAAACGACCGACAAAAGCAATTAATATACTATTTGGTTTCTGATGAAAGTCCCAGCGTTTCTGTAGGCTCTCACACTACCTTACATAGCATAACTAGACAGACCGCCTCTAAAGATCTAAGGGCTTTAGAGGAATACGGTTTAATTGAAAGCAAAAGAGCGGGTCGACTAATTAAATTTTATCCAACACAAAAATTACTTGACGAAACCAAGACTTTCTAAAAAGCCTAAAACTAATGACAATGTCCATCTCTTTATATGTGTCGATGGACTTACACACCCCGTTAATCTAAATGCACAATAGATAGCTATACAAAAAACACCTCTAAATTAATTTAGAGGTGTTTTTTAATCTAAAATTGTGCACAAACATGCTCTGGTGCGCTACATCTGATAAATTGGTGTCCTGACTTTTTTATCACTTTATTGACAAACCTATCTCTACTTTGTCTTTCTGGCATGTCATGCGTTTTATCATCTAATTCAACCAAAGACTTAATCTCTAGAGTTTCTGCGTCACACAAGACAAAATCTATTTGTTTGGCTTTTATAGTGTTAAAGAAGAACTTAAATAACTTGTAATTGTTCGGTATCCAGACTAAATCAGCTAAACGCACCTTAGCAAAAACCACCATCCCCTTCTCTTCTGCCAAAATCTTTAATTTTTTATAAAACTCTAGCTCAGTTGGAGACAAAAAGGAGCTTTGCTTCAGGTAAGGGTAATACATACATGCTAACTATAGTATGTAGAACCATAGTTAGCAATTACATACCCTGTATATGCTAAAGCCTGAAGTATTAACTAAATTCGGCAAACAATCAAATATTTAATGATTGTCAGGATTGAACATATTAGCCAACTGCTTAACAGTAGGAAAAACATTCATTTCTTGAATGTCATCTCGATTCACAAATCTAATGTTTATACACTCGTCAGAAGGGGTAAAGTGTAAATTCTCTACAGTAGTTTCATAAATCACATTAACAATCCATTGTTTACGACGCAAGGTTTGATCAGTAATAAAATAACTAGGATTATCAGCAACTTTCAAAACTCTTAGACCCATTTCTTCACTTATTTCTCTAGGTAAATCCTCTTGGGGTGTCACACCCCAATCTAATCCCCCACCGGGTAATTCCCAAACCCCACTTTCTTCTTCACAAAGGAGAAACTTGTCTCTAGTTTCATTTAGAATTAAAGCTTTGACACTAACACGATAATAACACTCTGGTACTTCAATCATAAATTATTTATTATGCTTTTAAGAGGTGCCAAGACGCGTTGTCTCCGACTCTGTATGAAGACTAGTTTACTCAGAAATTGCAAATAGACAAGTTTTTTGCGTAATATCATTAGAATTAGAAAAAATAACAAAACAACTTAAAAAACCGCCGTCAAAACTAAAGCTTTGATGGCGGTTTTATCTAAACATTCAAGCAATATTCCAAATTACAGCTCCTTTACTAGCGTGTTTTTTCACAAATCGCCAGATCTTGGCATCATAAAAATTAGCTGATGGATAAGGCGGAAATTCCTCGGCTACCTCATCGGCTTTTTCAAGCACAGTAAATTCAACATTATCATGATTAAGAAAACCAAGATTAACTCCATTTATTTTAGTTGAAGGCCACGCCTCTCTAAGACAAGTAATAGTAGTCCCAGAACCAACCGTTGTCCATACTTCTTTTGGTGAAGAGATAGTTTCTTTAGCTATATTTATCAACTCATTGCGAAATAATTCACAGTTAAAACCGATTGGTAAATGAAAAGCTTTGTTTTCTTTAGCCCAGTTTTTAACAAAACTACTCATCTCATGTTGCTTTTCAAATTCGAAAACAAAATGAGACTGGATATTTGAAAAACTTTTTAAGTGTTCTGTTACGTAAGTGTTTTTTGGTTTACCAGCCCAAAACAAGTGGGCTTTTTTGCCACACTTTTTTGTGGCCAAGGCCAAAGCTAAACCAGAATGTCCAAACTCATGTACCGCACAAGCTACTTTACTTTCTTCAATTTTTGATAAAGCCAAATCAAGTGCCAAACGCTTAATACCACCAACCACCAAATCACCTCGAACTACTCTAAAACCAGCTATTTCATGAACCAATAATTTATTCATAATTTTCCCCTTGACTTAAGAACAATCTATTTATTATACTTGCAGATATAGTGCGAGTGGCAAATACCACCACAGGGTGATATTTGCCACCATCTAAAATATGGAATATCAAGAACTACTACAAACACTCGGTCTAGCTAAAAATGAAGCCCGTATATATGAAACCTTAGTACGAAAAGGTAATTCTTCAGTTAGTTTTATTTCTGAGAAGTCTAGCGTACACCGGCGAAACGTCTATGATTCTCTAAACCGCTTAATAGAAAAAGGTTTGGTGATAGAAATCGTTGATGCTAAAGAAAATATTTATCAAGCGGTTGAACCACGAAAGTTACAAGAAATTCTAGCTGAAAAAACTAAAGCCTTGGATTCCGCCTTACCATCTCTTGATAAACTCTACTTCAGTACCCCATCTGAATACCGTGTACAAACTTATCGAGGTAAAGAGGGCTGGAAACAATACATGAGAGATATTTTACAAGTTGGAGCCCCTTTTTATTCCATCGCTGCTCAAGGTGCTTGGCTGGATGAGAGAGTTAAAGGTTTCGTTCCTGGTTTTTTAGAACAAATCAAGAAAAATGAACTGGAAATGTATCATTTATTTGACTATGAAGTTAAAGAAAACAATCACCCTATCCTTCAGCATGTAGGTAAACATTACAAATTTCTTCCTAAGAGATATGCCACTTCTTCAGGTATAGATATTTTTGGTGATAGAGTAAATATTATGCACCATCAATATTTAGGACAAGTAGGCGAAACAGACGAGATTATATTCACTGTTATCCAAAATCAAAATTTAGCCGACTCGTTTCGTGTTTGGTTTCAGTATATGTGGGACTTTTGTCCGGAAAAGTAATTTCTGTTTATTTAATAAACGGATTTTCCATATTAAACACAATTTCTGGTGTTTCATTATTAATTTGATTCTTAGTAATACCGTATTTTCTTGAATACAACACATCTACCGCACCGAATATTGCTTTGTCCCAATCCATCCCTATTTTTTCTGCCGCCTCCTTAACTTTTTCTTCCGAAAGACCTTCGATTTCAATGAACGGTTCCAGAAAAGGCCAAGTATCAATAGTAATTTCAACATCATCAATAACCCAGAGTTCCCTTTTAGTTTCTTGATATGCCTTACGTTTACATCCTATTGTTTGCAAAAAAGTTTCTGCTTCCTTAAAATCGTTTACCTCTAAACACGTTTCTTTTTGATCATGAATTTTATTACCATCAACAACTTTTACACTCATGGTAATTTTATTACCCTCGTCCCTCACCCTCAACCAACCGCCTTGAATGGAATTACCTTCCGGAAAATGAAACACGGAACGCTTTTGTATAAACTCTGGTCTCTTAAGCGAAGCGCCTGATTTTTGTAACCTATCTCTAATCTCATTTGCATCTACATTTGAAAATGTTGCCTCATATTCAATTTGCATAAGGAAATTATAACAAAAATCTGATGATTTAACATTTTGAATTACGTTTTCCTAAATAAAAAATAAAGCCACCAAAAGAATTACTTTTGCAGATTATTTAAGGAATCGGTCACCTTCGCATCAATATTTTATTCGGCTAACGCCTACAAAATATTGTGCTACGCGACCCCGTCGCTTCATATCAAAGCAAAAAGCTTTTTGCTTTGAGCTTCGCATGAAGCTCTTTTCGATTCCTCTCACCCGCTACAAATGGCAACGGCCGAAACGCTATTGCGTTTCGGCCGGCCATTTGTGCGGGTGAGAGGAATCGAAACTTACAGTTTCAGTACCCCAATTGGCTGGATTATTTCGCAAGCTCATAATCCAGCTCAATTGGGCTTCGATTCCTCACGAAACATGCTCCCAGCATGTTTCTTCACTCCGCACAGCAACAACAGAAAAGTCGTCCCAAAAGGGACGACTTTTCATGTTGGCTGTGCGGGTGAGAGGAATCGAACCCCCGACTACTGCTTGGAAGGCAGTCGTTTTACCACTAAACCACACCCGCGAAATATTTGAAACCAAAGTGATTTTAACCTTTCAACACTTTTGGATGCCAAAGTGTAACATTTTTATCCTAAAATTTCCACAAACCTGCTATACTTTTGCATATGCATATTTTGTCGATATTTTGGTTACTATTATTACTACCTACTTGGCTTTTTCCAACTTTCTTGCCGGACATATTGCCAATCTTTTACCCACTCCAGAACTAGAACCCTTGGCTAAAATAGAAGAAAATAAAGAAGAAACCAGTCTTCTACCTTCCCTGCCTTCAATTTTTAATACTGAAAATATTCCAGACATTCTACTGAAAAATAAGGAATACCAACAAGCGTCAGTTGTTGAATCAAGCCAAAATTACACAACCAACAACCCTCTGGAAGCCATAGTAAATATCTTCTGTACTTTTACCACCCCCACCAGTATCCGCACTACTACTGGTACTGGTTTTTTTGTCCATAGTGATGGAGTAATTTTAACCAACGCTCACGTAGCACAATATCTACTATTGGAAAACACCGACTTACTTGGTGAAGCTGAATGTCTCGTTCGCACCGGCAATCCAGCCAAAGCTGAATATCATGCTGAATTGCTATACATTCCACCAACCTGGGTACAAAAAAACGCCTCCCTGATTGATGCACCCCTTCCTACCGGCACCGGAGAAAGAGACTACGCTCTCTTGTATGTTAGTAAATCTGTAACAAACACTCCTTTACCGGCCCACTTTCCCGCTCTAGCCGTTGATACCAGCCACTTACCGATTACAATGAGAGGACAGGAAGTGAAAGCTGTTGGTTATCCCGCCACTGATTTGATAAAACACGGTGCCAACACTCCCCTTCTACCAAAAATCGCCACCACATCCATTTCCGAATTGTATACCTTTGGTTCAAATTACGCTGATGTTTTCTCAATCAGAGGTAGTAATGTTGGAGCAGAAGGTTCCTCTGGTGGACCAATTGTTAGCAAGGAAGGTAAAGTAATTGGTATGATTGTGACCAGAGGTGATGACACCACAGACGGCAAAGGTAGTTTGCGCGCCATCACACTTTCTCATATCAATAGCACCATCGAAGAGGAAACCCGCTTCTCTCTAGAAAAAAATGTCAGCGGAAATATTGAAAATCGTTCACAAATTTTTGCAAAAACTCTAGCTCCTTTCTTAACCACTCTTCTTTCCTTAGAACTAGAAAACTAATTCACAAATTTAATTTGGTAATTATGCTTGCTAAAGGTAATATATCCATTACCCCTGATTTTGCGTAAGCTGAATTTTGGGATTGTTCTTTTTGAACGACCGGTTGTGGGAAAGGTCGCGACTTGCCAAATGGCAGGTTGCGACCTTTCTATATCACCCACTCTTAGCCACCAATCTCGCAAAATTACGCAAAATCACATTAGAACTATCATCTTCGATAAAAACCTCATTTAATACAGCTCCTTTCGGTAAATAACCAGGAATATTGACTCGTTGTTTAATATCAAAATAATTAAGTTCAGGATGGAACTGAAAAGTATAGATGTTATTTTTATATTTCAAACCAGCCACTTTACACCTTTCTCCACCCGACAATAGTAAAGTTGCGTCCTTTGGTACCGAAACCAAAACATCTTTATGTCCATAATAAGCGTGAAATTTATCGGGCAATTCAGCCAACAGTTCGTGCTCATTTTTATTAACCACAAACTCCAATACACAAGAACAACGCTTCTTTTGCCACTCATCGCACACCACCTCTACTCCAGCAAAAGCTCCTAATAACTGATGACCATAGCATATACCAAGAGTTGGCACATCCTTATCCATCAAAAAACCTAAAAAAGGATTCATTTTCTCTAATAATTTATATGAAGCCATACGTACCTCGTCACAATCAGATCTGTTACCATGAAAATCAAGATCTCCCGTACCACAGAGCACCACTCCATGATAATTTTCCAAATCAGAAACAAGATCGTTCCAATCAACCTCATCCTCAAGTGCATTTAAAAATTCCATTTTAACTCCATTGCCAATCTTTCTCACAAAACAACCTTTCTCCTGTTCCAGCCATTTTTCGTCTTTCCGAAACTGAATTATCAAAACCTTAGGCATACCGTATCATTTAAAATAAGTATTTTACATCAAGATGAGTTTTTTAAAAGAAAAAACCACTCGCATGTAAAATATACACACAAGTGGCTTTGTTTTTGTTATTACTTACTTACTCGAACAAGTTTAATGTAAGAACCAGACACAAACCCTTCTTTCGGTAAAGGTATCCTATTACGACCATGACCTTTTCTATGCTTATTATGATTTTTTCCAAATTTTGGTTTTCCGTCTACATTTTTCACATCCCCTAAAACATTAGAATCTTTTGACATTACACTTCTCCTTTTTTAAGAACCAGTCCTCTTACCATTATCTGGTAAGTACCTCAATCTTGGATTTTTATCCCAGACTGATAAGAAGTTTTCTGTTCACCTCTTATCAGTCTACGATCTACGATTATAAAATAAGACCGACGGTTGTCGGTCTTATTTTATTTACTCTCTTTGCAATCTACGCGCCAACCGACCAGCATGTGTAGCTTGCAATAATAAAGAGCACAAAAGCAATCACTTGCTTGGAGTAGGCATTAGAAACAGTTGCTACACGACTATTCATATTTGAAAGTATATTCCTCTTTTATTTTCTGTCAAATTATTATCCACAATTTTAAAAGCGGGGGCACCTAAAGGTGCCCCCGCTTTTAAAATCTCATGAATTAGCGAACCTCAGCTTGTGTACTAGTGGCAGTACTGGTAGCGGTTGGTGTTTCTACTTCATTAGTCGAAGTAGCTGAATCATTTTCTTTTATCAAATCTATAATATCCTCACTCCTCACTCCAGTTAACCCTCTCACATCTCTAACTTTATCCAAAATAGCTTTTACTTTCGTCTCAATTTGTGCAAGATCAAAGTTACCGCTACGCAAAAGTGGGGCAATTTCTTCGTTCAACTCTTTTTTACCATCTACCAAAGTAGTTTTTACTTTTTCTTCAATCTCAACTGAGCTTGTAGCTTGAAGTGCTACCTCTGTTTCAATTATCAGTTTATTTACTTCTTCAATTTGTTTATTAATAGCCACCAATCTTTCTTCGTTAGTTAAAGTCACTGGCACAATCTCATCTACAGTAACCGATGCCCTTACATCAATATTTGTCATGTAGACAATTAATTTTTGAGTATCTTCCAATATGCTCACCATCTGCTTACTTGCTTCTTCCTCTGAAGTTTCAAAAATTCCCAAAGATACTTCTGTCTTTCGACCAATATCTTCAAGACGACGTTTTTATGTCTAATTGCTCTTCTAGGGTAGCGTAGGATTTTATACTATCCAATAACTCATAAGCTCTGGTTGTCTCTGACTCAACCTGACCAACCAATCGTTCTCGTGAAGGTAATACGCTTTCTAATTCTTGATCTGATTCTTGTGTTTTTGCTAAAACATCAACTAAGCGCACAGCCATAACGCTCTCAGTTGAACTTGATTGAACCTCGCTCATGAGCGCAGTTGACTGTACATCAATAGTGGTATCAAGCTGAATCGACGCCAACACGGCACCGTCTTCGTCAGTTTGTTTTAGATGCTCAATCTCCTTTTTAGCATTTTCGCTATGCACCAAGACTGCCTCTGCTACACTATTGCCCAATTCCTCAGTCATCTTCCCCTCACTAGCCAAAAGTCTAGCTTCAGCAATACGACGATTCAATCGCTCGGTTTCCCACACCACTTTATCGTACGGACTCAAAGCTAGAGTACTACGAACTTCTTCATTAAAATTAACCTTTACTGCATAGAGCATGTCACCAGGTACGGCTTTTTCAGCTACATAAGGGACTACTAAGAGCAAAATCGCCATTGTTGCCCCTGTCCACTGCCAAAGTTTCAAATTATTTAAATTAATCACCCGAACCACCGGATCAGCCCAAGACTGTTCAACAATTGTCTTAACCTTTCTGTCGGAAGCCAAAGGATGATACTCCATATACGAAACCAAGCGCTCTTCCAAAGCACGCTTTTCATCCACCTTTAAATAAAGGGATTCTGATTTTTTATGCAATTGTTCGCTAAAACGTTTCATTTTTATTTTTTCTCTTCCCTTCAGCCTTTTTTACCTCCTCCTCCATCTTTTCCCTCAACATCTTCAATCCCCTATAAAGCCTAACCGAGACAACATTTTCGGTCTCCTCAATCAACTCACTGATTTCTCTAGGTCCCAAACCATCGATAAATCGAAAAGTTATCACTTCACGATAAACATCAGGTAGTTCTTTTAGTAAATCAAAGGCTTTTCGTCCATCAATAGTAGCGGCCAGGGCATCAACTGAATTTTCTGATAACTCAGAAAAAGATCCTTCATCTACGCCTTCAATCTCAAAAAGTGCATCTAGCGACACTTCTCTTTGCTTACGATAACTGTCGATAATGAGATTATTTAGAACTTTATACAAAAAAGACCGGTAGGAATCGACCTCATGACCAGATCTGATATAAGACCAGACCTTGGTAAAAGTATCGTGCACAAGGTCAATTGCTCTCTCCCTATCACTCACCCGAATTACCGCATGACGAAAAAGCGCGTCACTGTAATCCTCGAAAGCTTTCAAAAAACGATCCTCGTGGCTTTCTATTTTATCTTCTGTCCGTTTTGGGCTCGCCATGTAAAGACCATTATACTAGTAGACGTGTTTATACCCTAATTCTTACTGGGTTTAGCTGTAAATAAGTGCTTAGAGCCCTTTTATTGAGTCGAATAATTCTGGTAATTCTGGTACTAAAAAGTGATTTTTATCAGTAAAACTTACAAACTCAGCCTCTGGTGCAAATTTTTCATATGCAAAAAACTCCAGATAAGGAACCACAAAGTCATCTTGGGAGTGCCAAATAAAGATTTTTTCGCATTGTTTAGTTAAATTAACTAAATTTCGCATTGGAAACTGAAAACTGGCACAATTATTCCCTGATTCATCTGTAAATTCCCCGCTGGGTGCCGCCAACAAGAAAACAGCCTTGATTTTGAAGGGAAATTTATTTTCACTTAAATATTTTGCTAAAAACATCCCTCCAAGCGACCAACCCACCAAAATCACTCCATCATGTAAAAACTCAAAATGTCGCTCCAACCAAATCTTCCACTCCTCGTACTTAGCATTTTGTTTATTAGGCATGGTTGGTGTTAAAACCTCAAAAGCACCTAGATTTTCCCTAAAATTCTCCACCCAAATTGACTTTCTATCCAGACCAAAAGGGTCACGGATTGATTTTATTTGTAAATCCTGTAAAAAATCCTCGTATTTACCAAAAGAATCACCGCCATGAATATATAAAACTTGCTTTTTCATATTATAACCAATCATTTTTACGGAAAAACGCCACTAATGATAGCAAAAGCACCACACTAAAAGTTAAAATGACAAAGAAAGCATAAGGGTTGTCTTGTAAAGGTAGTGCCACATTCATGCCATATAATGAAGCAATAACTAAAGGTACAGTTAGTAAAATCGTCAAAACCGTTAGTACTCGCAAAGCATTATTTAAACGACTGGTCATAATCGCCTCAATTGCTCCGCGAATATTTTGAATAGTAGTCAAAACTGAACGTGCAGAATTAACCACCTGTCCATTGGCAATCACCAAATCTTCCATCATTTCCACATCTTCACTATACATTTGGATTTGACCACCAGTATTTGTCACCTTCTGTAACCAAATATTAGTTGGAATCAAGGCGTCAACCATACCGTTAAGCTTAGTTTCATACCCCACCAAACGTTCAATATCCTTAGGACCGATACTACGCAAACGTATACGATCTTTATTTACCGCCTTCTGAAAACGTCTGAGCTCACGATCAAATGATCTAGTGAAAATACTCATGATTTGAATGAAAAATTTAGCTTTTTGGGTGGTAAACACTGGCCTTTCCCCCGAAATAAACTTCCTAAATTGTGGAACATCACGCAAAGCGATAGTCATAACAAAGGTTTCACCAACAATAATTAGAATTGGCGCGGT
Organism: Parcubacteria bacterium OLB19; assembly: GCA_001567365.1. GTDB lineage: Bacteria > Patescibacteriota > Minisyncoccia > Phycocordibacterales > UBA918 > OLB19. The sequence goes on from JZEL01000019.1 coordinate 23,118, forward strand.
CGCATTCCCCTGTTGTTGATCATTATACGGATAGCGAGTGAAGTAATAAGTAGCACCCTCAGACTTTTCCATACGTGGCACCTCATAGAAGTCAGTAGCATCCTTAACTATATCCCCATCAAGCTTAAAAAGCTCAACCAATTTAGCCATATCTTCCTCATTTGGATCAACCACATGCACCCAAACCCCAGTTCTCGGCTCCCCTAATTCCTTAATAGTTTCATCTTTAACTGTGCGGAAGTAATAATTTATCATTGAAACAACATAATGCCTTATTAAACAAGGTTTGAAAAGGCTATATTTTCACATTTTAAAAAACGCTCGACAAATTAATGTCGAGCGTTGTGTTGAAAACATATTAAATTACTTTTTTGTTCCGATTTTGTAAATTTTTTCTTTATACGAAAAAGTTGTGTGTGTATATATACTTAAATCATCAACTTCAGCAACAAAGTAGACAGGATCAGCTTCGCCAACCTTAATACCACAAGGCAAAACACCACCACCCTTCAAAATCTCTTCCGCCTTATCCTGAATTTCTTGAGAAATCGTCATAATAATTACCCTTTTGAGTTATCTTGGTCAATTATATCAGGGATTTCAATTATGTCAATTTTATCAAAAAACTCTTTTATGGCTAGTCTGAGTGTTTTTTCATCTTCAAGATTATACAATTCGTGATCTTCCCCTACTTCCTCGTATTTTGATTTACCAAAATCAATCACATATAAGTTTCCTTCATAGTCCAGCATAATATTTATTACCTCCAAATCATTATGGGTTATCTTGAATTTACTATGCATCTCCTTTACGTAATTGGTAAGTTTTTTTAAGACCATTTCTCTATCTAAAGTTTTAGCTAGTTTCACCAATTCAACATTTAATTCTGGCTTACTCATTATATTTACAAGAGTATTACCTTTTATTCTCTCCATACCATAAATGTGTTTACCATTTATATCCAAAAAATAAGGAGTTGGGGTTCTTATACCGTCAAATTTAAAGGTTTGTAACGCACGCAATCTATCAAACTCTTCATGGATGGGTACATCTGTTTTTGTATAGGTTTCAGCATCTTTTATATACTTAATGCATATATCAGGACTTTCAGGGTGTATATGAACCTTAGCCGTTCTACCTTCACCAAGAAAACTTTCTGGATTACCATATTCTTTATTGATACGTTCACTTAAAGAAATGACTTGATCAACAACATAGTCTGGAGTACCTGGCACAATTTCTAAACGACTCGATAGAGCTTTCTTTCTACCATCCAGAAAACCCTTAAATCTCGAAAAAAACCCGTCATTTTCAGGATCTTCAAGACCTTCATATTCATAAACCCATTTACTAGCCAGTTCCTCTGGTAATTTTTCAACTTCTCTATAAAAAAATTCCTCAAGATCAACCTTTTCAGTTCTTTCTTGTCTCTCAACACCTTCAAACATATTATTCAACATATGATATCACAACAACACTAACAATTCCGCCTCTAAACATCTCGCTTTTTTTAAAAAATCAATGTTATTATCGCTGAACGGAAATTTTTAATTTCTGATAATTTATATAATAAACATTCTTAATCGGGGTGTAGCATAATGGTAGTGTACGCGGTTTGGGACCGTGTGGTCCGGGTTCGATTCCCGGCTCCCCGACAAACTATAAACAAGGGCTTGTTACTTTATCTAAGTAACAAGCTCTTGTTTATTTTCGGTGGCGGAAAAATTAAATTAGGCCAGCCTAAAAAATTGCAAAATTGTAGCAGCTGTACATTTCACGTGAAATATACATTTTTATGTTTCACGTGGCACGGTTATGTATTTGTTACACGTAAAACACTTATAACACCAAAATATCTGCCCAGATACACAAAAAAATTACAAAATAACATTTGGAATATATTTTACAGTAGCATATTTTTCACGTGGAACTACTTTAACGGCAATAACGTCTATTTGCCAATTAAGATCACAGTTGTTTTCCATTAACCAAGACTCGATGGCGCGATTTAACTTTCTGAGTTTAAAAGCATGAACATTTTCCTCTGGACGCCAGGTTCCATGTGTAACAGCCTGCTCTAATGCCGATTTTGTTTCATATGAAACGGTTTTAACTTCAATAAAGTGCATTTTATCTGTTCTACGTGTAACAATATCTATTTCACCCCATTTTTTAAGATAGTTTCTACAAATAATGTTAAAACCTTTATTTTTTAGATAATTCTCAGCAATATCTTCGCCAATTTTTCCGATTTCCTTATTTCTGGCTTTTTTAACGAACCTATCTTCCATACAATGAATTATACTATTCATAATAGTTACATTTCACATGAAACAGGGGATTAAAACGTTTCACGTGGTACACTATTTTAGAACAGCTTGAAATATAAGCTTATTTTAACTTTTGTCCTATATATTTACTGTCCTTTATCCACCTATACACTGTCTTTTCCACAGTTTTGCACAAAACTAGGGTTTTAAAATATTTAAAGGACTTTACTGTTTTAGTCGTTTTGCTACACAAAATAGCTGGGACACATAAAAAGCCGGACTCTTCCGGCTTTTTATGTGTTTTGTGCGGCCAGGGAGAATCGAACTCCCGACTAATCCTTGGCAAGGACTCATTATACCACTTAACCATGGCCGCAATTATTTTTGCAAATCCTTTTTAAGTAAAGCAACCCAATGTGAGAGCTTTTTCTTCAAAAGGGTACTGCCGATTATAGTATTACCGACACCAAAATGCAACGTCTCTTTGTTGCTACGCTTCTCAACAATTTGACTGCGATAAAAGCTAGCAATAGAAAGGCCTGTTTTCTTACTCCAATGCTTCAAGCACTTAATTTCATCGTGAGCAGGATAGAGAAGTAACCAAAATCTTATATCTGCCTTTTCTACCCCAAGAAAATCAATAGCAAAGCTTATAAATAAACGATGCAAATCATTATCGCGGTTGGTTAGGCGGATTAAATGTGGGTTTTTTTGATCGCCATTAAACATATACGTAGTTAGACCAAAAACAAACAGGGGAGAAGTGACGTAATGTTTATATTCCGTTTCTGCTAAACGAAGGATCTCCTTGTACTGACTACTTCTTTCAGCATTTCTAGCCTTATTTACCAGCTTTATACGTGCCACATTCTCCTTATAAGTTCTTTCTCTGTTGCTCTTTGCTACTTGTTTAGAAAAGTCTTCATTTGCAAGCCAATTTGAGATAGTTCCACGCGAAACATCACAGATTTTAGCTATTTCGGTATAAGTAAAACCTCGTTTTCGGAAAGCTATAGCTTGTTCGTAAGCTTCTTTTTTATACTTACTTCGCAAATTTGTCATACCAAAGTTTTTATATTATATACTATGACGATTGTTCATTTTTGATGATTAAAAATAATCTGGGAATAACTTCGGTAGAAATAGAAAATGACCCTGTGCGCCGAGAACACAAGGTCATTTTTAATACTCAATAATCATCTTCAAGCATTTTTTTGTCAAAAAGTAGAATCAAACCAATAATGGCACCAAAGAACCACAAACAAAGTTGGTCCCACACAGATTTTATTCTTCCTGAATCTTTTGTTTCCATAAGAGAAACCTCCACGCAAAAAAGGATTAAAAAACTACTTACCCACATAAATACTAGGTTGTTTGTAAATAAATGCAAGTTTAATGAGCTAAACTTTATATTAACTACGTAAATTTTGTCACAGAAGTAGAGTAACTACAGACTTTGCTGATTGTTCCCTAGAAAAACCCTTGTCAACTAAAATGTTATAAACTGCAATTAATTCATACAGCTGATCTTGAGACATCTCTTTACTATATAATTCGGTAATTTTTCCTAACAACGGCATAATATCTGATACAAGAAAGGTGAAATGCACGTTTTCAAATTTGAATTCATCAGATATTTCATAATCTCCTCTATTTAAAAGAAAATTAATTATTCTTGCTAAATTTTTATCTGAAACAGCACCTGTTTGTTTATACCTATTCAAAGTTTCGTATGCACTTTGTTTAGATATTCCAGCATAAATAGCATATTTAGAAACAGCATACTTACTCAACTCATCCATAATTTGCTCTTTAGACTCCAGCTTTATTTTTGGCATCAAATTTCTCCTTTGCGTATTTAAATGTACATATAACAAAACTGTCTATAAATTTAATATTTTAAGGTGGAAAATTCTTGTTTTTATATTAAGATGATGTTTTGTTTATATAATATTTAAATATAAGGATTTTTATCATAATAAAATTACCATTTTCTGGTAATTTGTTAAAATGTAATATATATTATAATCATGAAAGATTTTAATGAAATCATTAAATTACTTGACTTGGATAAAAACGAACAGAAGATTTTGCATATACTTAGTGATAAAGTTCAACTTGCTTCGAGTTTACAAAAAATATTAATATACCTAGAGCTACATTAGATAGAACATTATTAAAATTACACAAAAGAGGAGTGGTAGCTAAAAAGAAATACAGTAAAAAGAGAGTGGGGTGGGTGAAAAAACTAGACTTAATAAGCCATACAATTGAACTGGAACAAAATAATACAAAAATGATTGAACTATTCTTAGATAGGGAGAGTATGTTATATGCAGTACATGATTTTATAAAAACAACAAAAAACTCTAGGGCTTTTGCAATACAAAATAACAGAGCTTGGAGAATGTGGACTGAAGTACTGTCAGAAGATATTGTCAATAACCTACATGACACCTTTGCAAAAAACAAAATTATCCTAGATATGGTTATCTCTGATGAATTTGAGTTTGAATTATTAAAAAATAGCTACTCAGAAAGACCTAGCTCAATAAATATTGTTCCGGAAAAATATCTACAAACAGATTTGGATATAGAAATGAATGGTAAATATCTTTTAATTATGAATTGGCGTAAGCAAAAAGGAATCAAAATTAATGATCCCGACATTGTAAGATTTTTCACAGGAATATTAAAATACATTAAAGATACAGCGCCGATGTTAAATATACATAAATAAATTTAGTTCTATTTTAATTTTTTAAACACAAAACAGTCCCTTGTTAGGGGACTGTTTTGTGTTTTAGTTGTGTGCACCCGCCAGGACTCGCTCCTTACAGGAGCAGTATCCCAATTGGATATTTTATTTCGTTACCTCATAAAATATCTCAATCGGGCTTCGAGTCCCAAAGGCGACCTAAAAATGTTAAAGACCAGCTAAAACGCTGGTCTTTAACATTTCATGTGCACCCGCCAGGACTCGAACCTGGAACGACTGATCCGAAGTCAGTAATGATATCCATTTCACCACGGGTGCTTTTTATAATGCTTTACTTGCAACGAAAAATATCATACGTTAAATACACGAAAAAGCAACGATTTTCTGTTACAATAGCCACAATGATTAAAACCAATAATATTCCTTTGTCAGTCAGAAATATCGCCGACACCTTAGAAAAAGCTGGCTTTGAAGCTTATTTAATAGGTGGCTGTGTTCGTGATCTACTTATTGGGCGCACACCTAAAGATTGGGATTTCACTACCAACGCTCATCCGGAGCAAATCCAGGCTTTGTTTCCAGATAGTTTTTGCAATAACGACTACGGAACTGTAGGGGTAAAAAATGAAGAGGAAAGTGACGAAACCCTAAAAGTGGTGGAGATCACCCCTTATCGTAGCGAAGACGGCTATAGTGACGCTAGACGACCAGACAAAGTCACTTTTGGTGTGTCTTTAGAGGAAGATCTGGCAAGACGTGATTTTACTATCAACGCTATTGCTTTTCGTATTAAAGATGAAAAAATCGTTGATTTATATGATGGTTTGGCGGATATTAAAGCCAAACGCTTACGCACCGTCGGTGATCCAGATAAACGCTTTGGTGAAGACGCTTTGAGAATGATGCGAGCCGTGAGATTGGCAACGGAGCTTGATTTCGTCATCGAAGGGGAAACAATTGCTGGAATCGTTAGAAATTCTAAGCTTTTGCAAAAAATAGCGATAGAAAGAATTTGCATTGAGTTTATTAGGATAATTGACTCAAAAAACCCGATGCAAGGGATTATTTTCCTAGAAAAACTAGCTTTACTTGAATATATTATTCCCGAACTAAAAACCTCTATTGGCTGTGAACAAGGTGGCATTCACGCCTATGATGTTTATGAACACCTACTCCGCACCATGCAGGCAGCTGCCGACAAGGGTTTTTCGACTGAAATGCGTTTAGCTGCCCTTCTTCATGATATAGGCAAACCAGCCACTCGTCGTACTGGCGGAAAAAACAAACACTATACTTTCTTTGGTCATGAGGTTGTAGGTGCCAAAATGACAAAGGCCATTCTAAATCGCCTTAAATACCCTCGTGAGGCCTCAGAAATAATTGAAAAATTAGTGCGATGGCATATGTTTTTCTCTGATCCAGATGAAATAACTCTGTCAGCCGTAAGACGAACCATCACCAGAGTAGGGGAAGATCAGATCGAAAACCTGCTTAATTTACGCGTTTGTGACCGAATCGGAACTGGGCGACCAAAAGAACAGCCGTTTCGTTTTCGCAAATACAAAGCGATGGTGGATGAGGCTTTGCGTGATCCAATCTCGGTAAAGTTATTAAAAATGGATGGTAACAGAATTATGGAGCTTACTGGTGAAAAGCCTGGTAGAAAGCTTGGTTTTGCTCTACACGCGCTTTTAGAGGAGGTTTTGGTAGAACCCACCAAAAATACAGAAAAGTACCTAGAAACGAGAGTTTTAGAGCTCTGCAAGCTACCAGAAGAGGAATTAAAAGCTTTAGCTGACGCTGGCAAGGAAAAACAAGCTGAAGAAGAAGCTGAAGCGCTAAAAGAGATAGCGAGAGAGCATAAGGTGGGGTAAGGGTAAAGAGATTTTGAAAGAGAATAGTAAGACCCCTAGCATTAACGCTAGGGGTCAAAAGAGAAGGATCTGGGTCTTGCTTATACGGATTTAACCAACAACAAGCAACCAGGATCATCATCATCACTACTACATAAAGAATCAAAATCACCTTCCATGTCCGTTGATATATAACGTATATTACCAGACTTTATTAATGACTTCCGTAAATCTAAAGCATATATACCATGAGACTTTACAGGAACAAACAAACCGCCATAACGGCCTAGCATGTAAGGATATTGTAAACAAACCGCCATTATCACATCGATAGGACAAAGCGACAAGTCCAAAGGTTTAGCTATCAAGCGGTCGATTTCGTCCAAAGTCCCATAATCTAAAACACAAACATCCTTAAGAGGAACAAGTTGCAAGTAAAGATTTGTTACACCATTTACAAACTTCGCACCCTTAAAAATACCATCAATGTCGTCGCTAAGTTCACTACCAAACACAATATTAGTATCCGAGACAGCTTCTTTAATATCATCGATACTACTAATATCACCAATCTTGACCCTTATAACATTCCAATCAAGTTCAATACTATTACCTAGCATGATTTCTCCCGTAATTTTCATTTATTACACACTACCATCCAATAATTACAAGATAGTAATGACCAAAAAGTGAAGTCCGTCACTATTATACATTTAATATTATGTATGTCAATAGCGAGAGAGCATAAGGTGGGGTAAGGCTACTACTATTTTCGCTTAAAATTGTTTTTTGTGCTATAAGATAAGCGTTTTTTAACAAAACTGGGAGCACAGAATGGAATTCTGGAACCTATTTACTTCCACAGAAACCTTTCTTGTTAATACACAAGAGTTTAAAGGTTGGGGATGGGAGAATGATGAACAACGTTCTTTAACAATAAGTTTCCTAGGAATATGCTTTTTTACGGCCTTGGGAGCATATGGTCAATATAAGCAAAACAAAAAAATTTGGACAGAGAAATCAGGTGAATTAGTTTCCGTAACATGGAATAATGTTTTTACCTTTGCATTTGCCTCTTTTTTTGTATATGGCATAGAAACCTATAATCTTGCTTGTGTTATACATGGTTCAAGAATCTTACTTTATATACCCATATTAATAGGATTATATAAATTTGATTGCTTCACAAAAAAGCAATTGGTACTTAGCGGTCTAATGTTTACCATTGTTATAATAATGGTTTTTTTACCAAAAGATGTGATGACTATTGTATTTATAGGCTTCATATTAGCTGGTATTGTAGCCGCAATAGATCAACCATTGAAGATATACATGAAGAAAAAACGCGGAAAGGGCTCTTTAGAATTAATTGGCACCTACACTTTCAGCACAACTTTTTGGGTGGTATATACTATGTTATAGAAGATAAAATCCTATTTTTTATGACATTAGCGTACCTGGCATTATATGTTGCAACCATTTTTCTATGGTTTCGGTGTAAGGAAACCTAGTTTAAATCAAGCTATTAAAAAC
>JZEL01000020.1 GCA_001567365.1 Parcubacteria bacterium OLB19
TGTTGGTGTAAAGTGTGAGATTTGGTTCATAAGAATTTAGATCAGTACCCAGTATTATACTTACTCTTAACGCCAGCTGTAAAATTTTTTCTATTTTTCAAATAAAAAGTCAGTGACTTTTTTGATTAAAAAAATTGCAACTGTGTATAAGGTGTGAATAAGTATAGGGAGCGCCCGAAGGGCGCCTCCCTATCTCCTCCCTATTGAATTATTTATACATTCATGTATAGTGTGGCGACAAATTGTAATATTCTAATATTCAAGTATGAGCAAAAGAACTTACCAACCAAGTAAAAGAAAAAGAGCAACCACTCACGGATTTTTGGTGCGTAGCGCCACTACTTCAGGAGCTAAGGTTTTACAAGCTAGACGTCGCAAAGGACGTGCTCGCCTAACCGTTAAAAAAGCCCAATAATTGGGCTTTTTATAAAGTATAATAACGCTATCGTTATCTATGCTAAAAAAAGCCAATCGGCTAAACCACGTTTCTTTTGCAAAAAACTTCGCTACCGGCAAGCGGATACATAATGCCTATACAACGGTGATTTATGCCCCAGCACAAGGTTTTGCCGTTGCGGTGGTGGTGTCTAAGAAAATCTATAAAAAAGCCCATGAACGCAATTTGGTTAGAAGACGCTTTTACACCATAATTAGAAATATTATTGATAGTAATCGTAATATTAAAGGAGAGTATATTTTTATCATCAAACCAACTATTAAAAATTTAAGTAAAAAAGAATTTAAAAGCTTAATCACGCTTGAAGTTGGACGGACTTTAAAATAAAGGTAAAATAAGTCACTATGTTTAGTTATATTTGGCACACATTTTTCTTCGATCCGGTTTATAACGGATTGATATTTTTTATTGGTATTATTCCTGGTGGTGATGTTGGTTTGGCGATAATTGCTACTATTGTGATGGTTAAGGTTATTTTGTTGCCTTTATCAGTAAAAGCTGCCAAGACTCAGCGAATAATGCGGGAAATTGAGCCAAAACTGCGGGAAATCAAAGAAACTCACAAAGATAATCGTGAAGCACAAGCTCTGGCGATGATGACGGTTTATCGTGAGGCGGGAATGAATCCTTTTGCTAGTCTATTTCTTATTCTTTTACAGATTCCAATTGTTATCGCGCTGTATTTTGCTGTTTATAGTGGCGGTGGAGTAAAATTACCGGATATAAACGTAGCTCTTCTCTATGATTTCATAAGTAACCCAAGTTTTGTGAATATGAACTTCTTAGGTTGGATAGATATAACCGGAAAGAGTGTATTTTTGGCTTTTTTGGCGGGTCTAACTCAGTACTACCAAGTGAAAGTATCGTTACCGGAATTGCCACCTCGTGATCCAAACAAAGCTCCTGATATGAAGGATGAGTTTATCCGTAATATGCATATGCAGATGAGATATGTGATGCCGGTTATTATTTTCTTCGTTTCATATATCATTTCTGCTGCTATCGCCCTCTACTTCTTTGTAAGTAATATTGTGGCAATCTTGCAAGAGTTGTATATAAAGCGACACCGCTAGTTAGATAACTAAAAACACCCCGCGAATGCGGGGTGTTTTTAGTTATTTGTATTACATGTACTTGTTACTGGATCCCAAGCAAAGCTACCATGCTCTCTAACACAGTCTCTGGCATTTTTGGTTGTTGTGGTAGGATTAACAATTTCTCGGTCGGGATTACATCTCCCTTCTACGTGGTCCCAAGCAGAACTATCACCATGTTCGGCAACACAAGTAGCTGCCTCCGCTTCTTTGGAAACTGTGGTGGAAGTGTTTATGGCACTTTGACTGGGGTTACATCCTCCTGTTTCTGTATTTACAGTGGTCCCTTTACCCCACTGAGCCTCACAATTAGCCAGCTTTCTATTATCAATAGCTGGAGAATTGTCTATATCAGATACTGGGGCAACAAAAACATTAGTTTTTGTGAGTTGAGGATTGATTGTTTCTAAAATTAGTACCGCTGCGATTATTACCAATAAACCCAAGACCGCTCCCTCTATATCAGCCTTCGCTTCTTGTTTGTTACTTATCAAATCGGTAAGCATCCATTTGGCACCAGCTACGATAATTTTTATTACCGCCAACAAGGCTGCTATTGAGATTGATAATTTATATAATGCATTTATATAAGAGTTGAAATCAGAACTAATATCTATTCCAGGAATACCAACAAGTGGTTGGTATTGAGCAAAAGTAACTACCGGAGTTAGTAATACAGCTAATACTAATAAATTCTTATAGTTCATACATCCAAAGGGTGTTATCGTTTTTGTTTATAAAATATAAATTCTTATTTCCTACCCCAGCTTTAAGGTTGGTAATATCAATATTGCGATTACTTTCTTCAAAAGTATCAACTATGAGATTGATTGATGGTGTGTCACCATAAATATCCCAAATAGAATCCTTGTATTGTGTAGTCCCTTGATACCACTTGTCTGGAAATTCGACTGGTAAATTAACCCCTGCTTCCCAAGCGCAGATTAATTTTTCAGTACTTACAGCAATTATACACTTCTCTGGCAGTATCGTAGTATTTAGTGTTTTAGTAGTTTTGGTCTGGCGGTTGTATACATAATTTTTACTTAAACCATTTTCACCAATACTATAGGCAACTATATGATCATTTGCCATGGCGGTTAATCCGTGACCAGAAATAGGTAGTCTAGACATCTTCCCTTTACTTACTTGATAGAGGTAACCTTCAAGTAGATAGGTTGGTTTAGGGTATAGATAGTGAGTGTCGTCTGATTCTCTACCCCACTGGATGGTAGCTTCGTGAAAAGGGGTGGTAAAAAGAATTTTGTCGTTACCACTCTTAAAATTATAAGAATGTCCAGATAAACCATTGGTATCTTTGTTGGTGTAAAACAGGTCTGTGCCACTCAGGGATATAGAAAAATCATCAACAACATTAGGAAGTTCTTTGGTGATAATTTCGTTGGTATCAGAACTTATTTTTCCGATAATAATAGTTGAATTCTTATCGTTAGCTTGGCTTCCGAGGGCGACATAATCACCTTTAGCTGAAATTTCGGCCGAGCTTACCCCAGCAACAGTTGTGGCCGAAAGTCGTTTTTCTTCCCCTGTCTCTAGGTTTATAGAGTAAATGTGACCAGTTCCCATTTCGGCATAATACATAGCTTTAATGTTGGTGGTAGTTGAGTATACTTCGTTAAAACCGGCTACTGGTTTGGTGGTTAATTGTCTTAGTTTTGACTGAGTCACATCAATGGTTGATGTTTCTGTTTGGTTTTGGTTTTCGGTATTAACTACTTCTCCGGAATTGGCGCTAAAGTCGGTGAATACTTCATTAATAGTTTTTGGTGTACCAAAGAACAGTAAATATATCCAAATGGATATCAATAATAAGATGATTATTACTCCGGTTATAATTAAGGCTTTTTTTTGCATAGTTCTAGTAATTGATAATGAAGCTGTCTTCTACTCCCTGTAAGGTATTGTCTAAGTTTCTTACATGAAAACCAACCTCTGTTTTTCCACTACCTCCTTGTCTAGCTAGAGTGACTTCATAAGGGTTATTGTTTCGGTTAGGGTTTCTTACTCCATCAACCTTCCATTCAATATATTGTGGCTTGTTGTAGGTTTTGATGTCTAAATAATATGGCTCAGCTCTAACGATAGCGCTGTTACCAATAAGATTGAGTGAATTTAGGATTGGGATATTGTTGGCACCATAAAGCGCATTTACTTCGTAAAAATGAAGTTCCGACTCAACTGGCGCTATTTCTATAACGCGTTTAGCTAATAGTTCCCCTGTAGTCTTACTAATACTTAATGTTACAGTGTTATAATCATCCATTCCTAAAACTGCAGAGGTTTTATATTTTCCGACTACACTACCTTTATCTAAATGCACATCATTTAGATACCAATTATATACATAATCAGTGTTATTTATATTTCCGTTTATCATGGCGGTTAGATTTACAGTGCTACCGTAACTAGGTAACGCTCTGCCTTTATAAAATGAAGGTGTGCGAGTTTGTGGTTCTACGATTATATCTAAATAAATAGGATTAATAGTTTTCTTAGCGGTAACCGTTTGTTTGTTGGCGTTTTCTACAAAAACCTGAATATTGGTAGCTTCGCCAAGGTCTTTCAAGTTCAGTTTAACTGATCTTTGGTTATTGAATTCGGGGACACTTTTACCATCTACTTTCCAATAAATTTTATTGGTCTGTGAGGTTTGAGTGTAGTCGTTTACTGATGCGGTAATTTCAGCAAAAGGAGTGAAGTAGTTGGTGTCAAATTCTATACTAAGCTCACTATTACCACCTAGATTAAGGCTAGTCTGGGCAGAGGTGAAGGTGAAAGGTAAAAAAAGAGTTAAAATCAAGACAAAGTATTTCATGCTACTAATAATAACAAATCCAAAACCAAAAAATGTTAGTTATTGTCTATCTTGGGTATTTCGAAATGGTAAACAACCACACCAATACCCAAGGGAACATATTTAAAAGTGGTACAGAGTAGCCAATTATAGCCAAAAGTAGTGCCCCCATCTTTAAACCAGAAGCTTCCCCGTTTAAGGGGTTGTTCATAACAGTGTTGTGTTGTAGGTAGGCGCCCAGAAGAGTAAGCATTCCGACTGTGAAGGTGATTATGTAAAATAAGAAAAATAAAGCAGCTACTACATCTGTAAGACCTACACCGGTAAGACTTTTAAGAAAATCTAAAGTTTTATCTACAATTGAAGATAGTAATTTAAATAATATGTTACTTTCTGATATTGACTCACCAATGGCTGATATGCCACCCATGAGGGCAAAAGTAACAACACATAATGTTGCAAATGGTAATTGTACAAATAGCCATAGATATCCACCCCAATACATAATCGAACGGTTAACAGCCAAAGTTTTCCTTTTGTTTACAATATCTAGACCTTGACTCAGTACTTTGTTTTTTAATAATTTGCCGACATTTTTAGAAAATCCGTTTTGTTGCTGATTTAGATATCTATTACCAGTTGCTCTGGCTCGGTAGTTCTGTAAATCTATAACATTATCATCCTCTTCTCTGTTCGTTCTTTCAATTTTTCTTTTCCCTAATCCTTGCTGTCTATATCCTTGATTAAAAATTTGGTCAGTAGTGGGGTTGTCTGGAAGGGGTTGTTCTTCCAGATATTGCCAGTCATCATTTATTCTCGTCCCGCCGATTCTTTTGGCGTTACGAATGTAACTATCATTTTTGGCAACGTTACCCTGTGTAGTCATTTGCTTTTAGTATACTACATGCGCGACATCTTTAGTTCTTCTCGAGCTTTTCTAATTTGTAGTAATTGTGATGGGTCAGAGGTGATGATTTGGTCTTCAGTATAAGAGGCTATTACCTTTACGGCTACATGTTTTAATCCAGCAAAGAAAATTCCCTCCCCTACATTAGATTCTAGAAGTAAAAACTTCTCTTCGTCAGTGAGGTTAAAAGTTTTTTGAATATTATCGATAGCGGTTGGTGATTGTTTCATTAGAAATTGTATTGACGAGTTGGTTATCATTGGTACACCATAAGGTGAACGTAAGAAATCATCCACATCTTGAGTGATGGTAGCAATGCCCAAATAATATTTTCTTCCACGCTTAGCTAAACTGAACAAGAAAGAAGCAGTGTCCTCAGATTTCATCATCCACCACGCCTCATCAATAACCAGCAATCTTTTGGTCATGCGACGACGGATTGATCCCCAAATAAAGTTGGTAATTATGTACATAGCAATAGTTTTCAATTCATCTTCCATGTCACGTAAGGAGAAAACAACAAATTTTTGGTTGATGTCGACATTGGTTGGTTTGTTCATAAAACCAGACCAAGTACCCGAAGTGTATTTCTGTAGTCTGGATATAAGTGAGGCACTGCCGTCCATACCTGCTAAAACCATTTCAAAATCTGATAATAATGGCGGTTCTTGGCCAGTAAAATCAGTGTCACCATTTATATCTTTCAAAGCGTAAGTTTCCTGGATGGCTAAATCAAGAACTGTCTCTTCTTCCGGAGTTAGTCCACCAAACATCAATCTAAATAAGCCGACTAATTCAATAATGTGAGTACGTAAGACATCACCTGGGTTTTCGTCGTTTTGTAATGGTGGGAGGTCAAATGGGTTTATATGATGGTCAGAAGATAAAGAAATATTAAAGAAACGTCCGCCAGTGGCTTCTGCTAAATATTCATATTCCCTTTCTGGGTCAAGAACAATTACTTCAGTACCAAACATTAAGGATCTTAAAATTTCCAATTTCAAAGCATAGGATTTGCCGGCACCAGACGTGGCAAAAGTAACAGAGTTATAGTTGGTGAGAGAAAAACGATCAAATAATACTAATGAAGAATTGTGTCGGTTGATGCCGTAGAGTATGCCGGTGTCTGAGGTAAGGTCAAAAGAAGTGAAAGGAAAAAAACTGGATAATGGCGACGAGTTGAATTTACTGTGAACCAAAAGTTTGTCAGAAGCAAATGGAAAAACACTTTGTATACCCTGTTCTTGTTGGAACAAGGCTGGTTTAATGTAAACCAAACGTGAATCAAGAATGCCTTTAATTTCGTTTTCAGTTTTATCTAGTGAAACTTCGTCTTTGGCATAAATGGTCAGGTACAAACCAACATTAAATAATCTCTCCTCAGCTTGTTGAAGTTTGTCTCGAAGATCTTCTAGGTTCTGGTAAGCTGCTTCGAGTTGTGGGTCACGTACCTCCCCTCTTTCAGTCTTGATGTTTATTTGGCTCTGCACCTCGGCTACTTTTTTTTTGAAATTTCTTCAGAGTCTCAGCTGTGTCTATGGGGTGAACAAAAATGGTTATATCCATCTCCTTTTCTAAGTTTAAAATTGACTCCAACCAACCAACATTTAGATAGCGCGGATAAGACACTACATAAAAAACTCTTGAATACATTCCACTGAGATTTAATCCTTTAGGGTTTACATTTACAGCAGAAGGAGCAATAACGTCAACTAAAGTCAGTAATTCGTCACTGATCTTTGGTGTGTTATTGGGATTTTGTGATGGTAATGGTTGTAATTTATCAAAGATACTCATATTTATTTGCTTATGATTGGAGCTGATCCGGTTAGGTCTCCTGGATTGTAGATATGGTAAAAGAATTCCACTAGTTCGTCAGTACCGAGTGGTATAGTGCGAACACCAAGTCTTGATAAACCTTGTTCTACCACACTAACTCTTTGTTCTAATTGGATGCGTTGTTCTTCAAAGCGCATTTCCGGAGGAGTTTCGGATCTTTTACCAAAATTACCAGAAAATAAAGAATTAAACCCCCTCTTTACATTTATTGGTGACGGTGAATAAGGAATGACTATAAAGAAATTTTTGCTCATGATATCAACTTCGCTAGTGAAAGTTCTGATGAATTCAATATACTCACGTAATTGAATTCGCATTAAGTCATTATCCTGTGCTCCTTCACGGGATTTCAATAGCTCAATATAAGGTTCGATGTTGAGACGACGTGATTGTACATAGAATTGTACCGAGAAATCGATAGTGTTAAGAAAAGCTTGAAATTGCTGTAGTATGGCCTGTTGTTCATCACCAGACTTTAAAGCAAAGTTGATGGAAGAAGCTAACAAAACTGAACACATCTGTCCCGATTTAAGAATTACTACACCGTCTTTTATGTCACGGATAGCTACAAAATCTTGTGTGGTGGCGGTGGCTTTTGGCATATTATTCTTTCTTTTGTAAGGCTTCTAATTCTAAACGTCTGGCTAAGGAATTAACATTTCTTTTTTGTATTGCACCTAAATTTTGTTGATGTGGTTCGGGGTCTTTTCTGCCGGCTAAGGTTGGAGTGAAAGAATTCTTGTGAATAATTTCATCTTTTTTGCGCCAAAGGTAGAGTTTGTTGCTCCCTATATAGCTAAGCACAGCTTCGAGAAAGAAAGAAAAAGGACGATTATTTACTGGATAAAAAGCTAAAGCAGCTGCTAAAAGACCTAACGGTAGACCTAAGAATAGAAAAATTACGAATGGAGTAGTAAAAAATAAAACCACCGCCATCCCTACTCCGCCACCAAGGTATAGAAACTGTCGCCAAGTTAGTGGGCCAAAGATTTTGTCTTCAATATCAATAAATTGTGGTACTTCAAATCTCATAACTCGTTGATACATTATACATGTTTGTTGGGCAATAGTTTTTTTAAACTCACAAAAATTACAAAAAATGACTCCCTTTTTCTTGAGAGTCATTTGCAATTATTTATCGGTTTCCCACTTAACGCTATTATCTTTTTCTTCTGTTTTTTTACTTCTTAAACCAAACAAATCAAATTGTGAACTGACATGAACCGTTTCCCTCGCTATTTGACTATCGCCTGACATGGTACGAATGTGATTCATAGAGTTGAGCACAGCTTCTGTTTCTTTTATTTCCGTGTCGATGTTGATTGGTTCTTCGGGTTTTTTATTATTACCTAATGCTTCTTGTACAAAACTTTCAATTTTTGATGATAGTGATTCTGGTTCTGTTATTCCTATTTCTTTTAAATTATCAATTAAGTAATTTTGATCAATTATTTCCAGTAGTCTGTACGTTACTAATGAAATCAATTTAGATTTATGTTTTGAGTAATCTTGGTTATCTTTTAAGATTTCGTCAATAAATATAGCTATTTTATCTGAATCAATTATTTGCTTGGTTTCTTGCGATGCCTGTTTGTAAGCTTCGACAAACTCACTAAATATATTTTTCATAAGTGATTAATAGATTAATTAAAGAAAGCAGATCCAAAGCTAGTGTTTTCCCACTTAACCCATGGATGATTTTGCGGAAGGTTTGCATTTGAGGGCTTTATTTGGTTTGGTGGCGTGTTTGGCGGTAAGCCTAAATGCCCGATTAGAGCGACTTTGATCTTATCTTTCTCGGTCGCATCCGGATTACTTTCTTCTAGTTTCTTTTGTAACATTGTCGGAGTTATATGTTGTTGACTATACATTCTATCCGTTTGAAATACTTCAATTGGCAGAGAAGCGATTTCTTTGGTGCTCTTATTCCTAAACATGGACGCTGTAATATCCACAGTGCTGGCGTTTGGATTGGTTGGATTAGCACCAAAAGTGCTTCCGGTAGTGGCGATGTTTACAAAACCTTCTTTTCTCGCCATCTTAATATCCTTAATTTGTTGAACTGAGAAGTTGCCAGTTTTTTCCAGTCCGTCAATATCATTGTCGCTGAGGTTAACAGCGATATGTTGACTTTTAAGTTGATCAAATCCAAGCTTCTCTTTTTTTGCTATTGTCATCGCTTTAATGCTGGAACTAAGTTCCGTTAAAGCATCGTTGAGGTCCTGAGTCGTGCTTGTGTTTCTTGATAAGGTTTCATTTGCTTTTTTAAGCTTGTCTTCCTGATCTATTTCAGCCAATGTTTGTCCTGCTTTTGCTCTAACACTTCTTGAGTAAGCATCTTCCTTTAGGTTGGTTGTTCCAGTTCCAAATTCAAATTCTTTCATCATGGTTGTAGCGGCTCTCGCTTTACGATCAACCACATTTGCTCTAAGTGGATTGTACCATTTGTCTGGAGTTTTAGCTTGCCAACCATTATATTTCTTTTCGAACCAACTACCTGTTCCGTTAGCTGCCATTCTTGCACCAGCTCTAGGTAGATATGTACCTGCTGTTATGTATTTCTTAGTAGTGTACCTACCAGCACCCTCGGCCCAGCTAGCAGCTGTTTGCACTGCAGACACGGCGGTTTTTTGGGACATTTTTTTAGCTACCGATACCGCTGCTAGTAGGAAAACACAGGTAATAACGAAGAAGGGTATTATGTTTATGTTGTTACCTGGGTCGTTACCACTAAAAATTGCTGCATAATTTTTATTAGAGAGAGTAAGATTCTGAAATTCTTTCAAAATATAATAGGCGAAATAAAGCATTAAAAGATAGACTGGAGCTAAGAAAGCTTGGTTTAAAAAGCCTGTCCAGTAATCTTGAGCGTGGGACTTTAGGTTTGGAAATACCCACCCCAAAAACATCAACGGTGAAAGTATGAGATAGAAATTTAGCACCACAAATCTAATTAAGAGTAAAAGCGCACCGGCAAAGAAAACAAAAGCGGTGATAATGAAAAGTACCATAGTACCAAAAATGTAACCTAAACCATTTCCTTGCCCAGTGGCCACATTTTCAAGAAATTTTCCGTCAGCCCCCCAGATGCTAGATAATCCAAGAACATTGATAAATTTATCGGAAACTTTATATTCTCCAGGTACACCATCGTAAAAACCATGTGCGATTTGGGCGGCGGCAATATTAGAGAAATCAACAATAGCCTTAGCGAAAAAGAGACTGAAATTCACCAGTAAGGCAGCCAATATAATGGACACCAAAGCTTTTTTGGCATCGCTTTCGCCTGTTCTTAATATTAGTTTGAAACCGATGTAAACCAATCCAAAAATGAAGGCCAAGTTAAAAATGTCACGAACTAGCCCCCATAGATGATCAACTGCAAAACCTAAACCTTGTGATTTGAACAAATCACCAAAACCAACAACGAATTGTCCTACAGCAATATTAAGCAAGGTTCCAGCTATCCAAACTAAAAGTCCAAAGAAGCCGTTAACAAAAGTCCAAAGAATAGATTCATACCACGCCCCCTCCTCTATTTTTGCAGGTTTGGTCTCTTCAGCTAATAGCAGAGTTGGTAAAAGCAAAATCAAGAACACACCTAAGGTGATAGCTACGAGGATTAAATTTTTTGTAGATAATGCGTGCATAGATGGTTAATTGAGTATGTCTTCCCAAGCTGTTAGTTTGGTGTCTAGGTCAATTCTGTTAATTAATGGCGGTGCTGCAATTTCACCAGAACGTAAGTCTAGATAATGATTGACCACATCAATTCTTGGTATGCTGGTGTTGGCCCATTCCTTTTCGATTTTTTCTAACTCCTCTTTATCTGCTAATAAGGCTGGTTTGTACACATCATCAATTAAAGCAATTTCTTCTAGTGCATCTCTGGATCCCCTTTCTTCTAATCTTGGTCGATATTCCTTAATTGCATTTAGAGAATCTTCAACCACTGTCTTTGATTCATTAAACATAATTACGTATAGATTTAACCAACGATCAACATCGGCATTGATTTGTGTGTCAGTGTGAAGTTTTAATTTTGCATATTCACTAGAAAGAACATCTAGACTGGTAGTTCTGGCGTAAAAATCAGCCTTCAGTTTGTTTAGAGTATTTAGATTTAATTCAGCTTCTTGTTTAACCTTCTTAGCGTATTCAATTTCCGTTAAAGATTCAATCGTATTTAATGATTCAAGGATCGGAATGGTAGCGTTAATTAGATTAATATATTTTTGTTCTCTGGCGATATCTTCATCAACTTTACTTAGGACACTAGCTGAAATGCTGTCACCAATAGTTTCTTGTTCCTCAACCATTCGGTCAACATTGTAATAAGGGTCTGTATAGCGAGATCCACTACCACCCATTCCCAAAAGACCATTCATGCCAGTAATGGCAGTATTAGCGAGTTGTCCAAGTAATGCTCCTACAATTTCACCAATTTCGTCAGCAGCTACTAGAGTGTCGGTGCCGATGTTTAGGTGATGGTTTAGGGTGGCAGAAATAGCTTGGCCTGGAGTTGAGACTAAACACTTTTCTTTTGTTAATCCTGGGTTAGCAATTCTTTCACAGATTTTGCTGGACAGCATACCGTTACCGAAAGTCAGTAGTTGGTTTTCATTTCTAATAGATATAGATGTTTGTAGAGATAGTTCGTTACGGGCTGCTAAGTATGAGCCGTATGGTGTATAGGTTAGCGGTTGGGCGGTCATGTGATACCAAGCATTCCAACCGCCATGAATAAAGGAGCCATCAGCAAAACGACCAATGTTTTGCATGCCTTGTGATAAAGAACAACGAGTTGTTCCATAAGGAAAAGCAGAACGACCGTAGCGATAACCGGCAGCAATGGCTATTTGTATATTTAGTCTAAATGGGGCACAGACGAATTGAGCCAGGAGTGGACTGCCAAGGTTGGCTATAAATACGCCTGCGGCTTGGTCAGCTAACCTTAAGGCGTAGCTTCAAGGTCTTGTACAAACATAGGACTGCCCTGAAAGCCAGAATTGATCCACATAACAATGCTACGAGTAATTTGTGATATGACATACTTAGCGGCCCACCAAGCTGCGGTATCAAGCATGTACTCCTTGATCCATAGGTTGGTTTGCAGCCATTGCATAGCAACCGTTGCAACCGAAGTAATCTTGTCTTGAGCTAACTGCAAAAGTGCTGTGCCATTTTGCATAATCTGCCCTGCTTTGGTAGCAATAGCTGCATCCGCTTGTTCTACCTTGTTCCAGTTTTGTGGGACATAAATCGCCACAAACATAAAGCAGAGAGCTATACCTAGAACAAAAAATTTCTGAACGATGGCGTGTAGTGTTTCCATATTATGGTCTGTTTAAGTTAGGAGCAAAATTTGCAAATAGACTAGCTGTATCGTCTACACTGAATTGGTAAGGGTGTTTATCCAAAACCATGTACATGTTTTGCAGAGCTATCGATAATCCATCCATATCATCTTTATAGCGCTTTATACGTAAGAGTGTTACTACTGGATCGTTCATTATTTTTGTTATCCCCTCTATGTCATAATAGAGCGCGTTGTATACATTTATTAAATCCAAATGCTCTTTAGAAAATTCTTTTGGCACTGGTATGATCAAAGTGTCCTCTAGAGTATCTTTGTAAACTCTGGCAATAATTTCTAGATCCTTTATATCTTCCTCGGTAACTTCGTTTTTATTGGCGATATCAGTAAGAATTTCAATGTCACTTCTAGTTTTTTCAGTTGTTGCGTTGTCTAAAATAGCATTAGCCATAGCGTTACCGTAGTCTCGCACAGCTTCATCAGAAGAATCATCGGATATTGTTATATCCCGCAAGCTGTATATTTTGTATTCAGCTTCTTTTTTCAAATTATTGACAGTATCGGCAACTATTTTTTCTTGAGAAGGCCCAAAACCATTAATTTTTGTGGAGAGGAAATTTTGCATTAAATTTATAGACATTTGCCCTGTGACAGTATCTGGCGGAGTATATTCACCTTGGTTTTTATCAATAATTATTGGTTCAGCGGTAAGAAATTGATCCTGCCAATCCTCTATTCCGTCATTGTCTGAGTCCTTAACTTCAATAGCAGTACGCGCTGGTGCTTCATCAACAACAACTATTGAACTGTCTTCATTATTCAAATTGGTCACTTCTCTTTCAGCACTGCTGGCTTTATAGGACACGGCTACCACTACCAAACCAACCAAAAAAGCACCAACAATCTTGGAATCAAGCCCGTAAATCATAAAATAATTATAACAGGCAGAAAACCCAACTGAGTCTGGGTTTGGTTGTATCTGTGTATACGAATTGTGTATAAACTGAGGAAAAAGCTATTGAGCCATAGCTCCACAAATTTTCAACCAGGTAATCAAATTCAAGTCCTCCCCTCTGACACTGAGTGGTAAGTTAAGGTTGGTAAAGATAGTTTCCAACTTTTTACGTTCATATTTTTTACTCAAATTACTCAAAAGTTGTTTTCTTTTGTTACCTAACCTAAATGCAGGGTTGAAAAAAATAAATTTTGACTCAGATTATTAAAATTTTTGGAATTTATGTTATAGATAGACAAAATAGCTGAGTCAACCTTAGGTTGAGGGTGAAAATGGCCTCTGGAAACAGTTTTTTTATAGACTGGATCACCAAAAACCTTAACTGATAATGATAGAAGGGATTCTTTTTTGTCTCTGGCAATTCTTTCGGCTAATTCTTTTTGAATCAAAAAGGTTAAATTACTTGGTTGGATAGGGTTTTCTAGTAGGGTGCGCAACAAAAAACCAGATAGATAATAGGGTATGTTAGCCACTACTTTGAATTTTTTGTCTTCTAGATGTAGTTTTTCAGGGGTTAGTTCTCTTATATCACCGTGATGTATGGTTAATTGTTGATTCCCAATCTCTTTAGCAAAGGTTTCTTCTAACTTGCTTATGGCGCGGTCGTCAGCCTCTACGGCAATAACTTTAGCTCCTTTTTTTAGTAAGGTTTCGGTTAACATACCGGTTCCGGGTCCTATTTCAAGGATAATTTCACCATTTTGTACCTCTGCAGCTTCACACATCCAGTTTGGAACCACGTTGCTCGTCAAAAAATTCTGCCCTAGAGACTTTTTGTGGGCAAATTTTTCACTATCATTAGTTTTGTCAGAATGTGTTTTCACTTGGTGAGCATACAATATATGTATGGAAAGGCAAGGTTTTTTATAAAATAAAGGGGCAAAACCTTCGGTTTTGCCCCTTTATTTTATAAAAAACCAATTAGTCCAGAAAAATTGTTGTCTCATAACCAGAAGATCCTCCCCTCCCCTTAGGATTTTCATTTTCTACCAAATCAGTATTAATATCATTTAAAAATGAAGACGGTATATTAACCCTTTGACTCCCGTAAATTGTGCGCATATGAGCGTAAGTGAGGTAGAGTTTTTTTATGGCTCGGGTTAGGGCAACGTAAAAGAGTCGTCTCTCCTCTTCGTGGTCTATGCCGGTATCATCCAAACGTTCATGTGGAAATAAACCTTCTTCTAAGCCACAAATGAAGACATAATCAAATTCCAAACCTTTGGCAGCGTGTACTGTCATTAGGCGAACGGCATCGTGTTCGTCCTTGTTTTTAAGTTCATCTTGATCACTTTGTAGGCTGGCGGTTTCTAATAGTTGTTCTACAGCTGATTCTGGATCCAGATGGTCATATTTTTGACCAAGAGTTACCAATTCTTGAAGGTTTTCAAGGCGTGACAAATCATCTTCAGTACCGTTTTTCTTTAATTCGGTTTCAATACCAGTGCGTTTTATGATGAATTTAAGAGTCTCTGACAATGGTTTGGTACGAGCCTCGTCGGCAATATCTTGCATAAGTTGATCGAAGCGATTTACTTTCTCTAAAGTAGCTCCATTTAGTTCCGAACGTTTACCTTCAACAACTTTTAGCATGGTTACTTTACCAATACCACGTGCTGGTTCATTAATAACCCTTACTAAATCAGCCGTGCTACCTGGATTTAGAGCCAAACGTAAATAAGAGAGAACATCTTTAATTTCCTTTCTTTCATAAAATTTTGTACCTAGTAATTGATAAGGTACACCATAATTAAGAAAAGCTTCTTCAAGAATTCGGGATTGGAAATTGGTACGATACAACACTGCAATTTCTGAAGGTCTGACCCCGTTCTCCATAAGAGATTGAGATTTCATGGCAATATATTCCGCTTCATCGTTGCCTGTCATAGCGGTATATAAACTAATCTTCTCCCCTTCCTCGTTACTAGTAAAGACGTTTTTGTCGACGCGATTACGATTTTTGGCTATAACCTCGTTGGAAGCAGCGATGATGGTTTTGGTTGAGCGATAATTTTCTTCCAATAAAATTGTGTGCGAATTTTTAAATTCACGTTCAAATTGAAGGATATTTTTAACATCCGCACCACGCCAAGAGTAAATGTTTTGATCAATGTCGCCCACTACACAAATGTTTTGCTTATCACCAGCTAATTGTTTAGCGATGGAAAATTGCACAGCGTTAGTGTCTTGGTATTCGTCAATATGGATATATTGGTACTTGTTTTGCAGTTCAGTTCTGACGTGAGGATAAGTTTTTAAGAGAAATAAAGTTTTTGCCAAAAGATCATCAAAATCCAAAGCGTGCTCTTGGCGAAGAATTTCCTCATAAAATTCCCAAGTATTGCCGGCAACTTGGTCAGGATAACTACTGGCGCTGTTTTTGTACTCACTAACGGTCTGGGCGTCACCTTTGGCGCGGGAAATTTTGCTTAAAATCTTTTTCGGTTCAAATTCCTTAGGGTTATAGTTGGCACGTTCCATAGCCATTTTTACCGCACGTAGACTGTCGCTTCGGTCGTAAATTGTAAAATGGCGAGGCAAATTAAGAGTATCGTGGTAATGTCGTAAAATTCGCACTCCGAGAGCGTGGAAAGTGGTAACTGTAGGAAGTGAGTCAATGATAGCCCTTTCAGCTGGTGGGTATTTCTTTATTAAATTCTCTACCCTTTCACGCATTTCCGAAGCTGCTTTGTTGGTGAAAGTAACAGCTAATATATTGTAAGGAGCGACTCCTTGATGAATAAGATGAACGATACGATGGGTTATGACTCTAGTCTTGCCTGATCCTGCACCGGCGAGAATTAATAAAGGTCCATCCGTTTTTAGTACTGCTTGGCGTTGTGCTGGATTTAATCCGGCAAGATATGGTTGATCATGCATATATGTTTGGCACATTACTATAACATGTGAGGTTTAGGTGCGCTCTTTGGCAATCCCTAACCGATCACATTAGTTGATTGAAAATAACAGACTAAATTTTTAATAAAAAGTCAATAGCTATTTTTTGGCTTAAAATAAGGGCGTAACAGCGAAGAAAAAGTTTTTCAGACAAATGTGTATTCGTCAATTGTCATTACTACCCTATTTAGTAAAATTATGGACGTACCTAGAATAAATCAGGTAAAAGTTTTCGGAGAGCGTTTCGCTCTTTTTGTTTCCCAGAATTTTCCGTAGTGTCAGCGTGGCGGTGAGTCCTTAACAGATTTAGTATTCAACTTAACACAAAAGACTCTGATTCAAATCCCAATATCTTCAAACGAGAGAATCAGACGACAAAAAATAACAAAATGAGCTCAAATTACCGAGTCTTGTTTGAATATGTAGCGCTTTTGCTAATAATCATCGTACCACTGTCGGTTCAGGCTGGTATTTTTGGTGAAAATGCCATCAATAGTCCAATTATGGAATCAGAAATGAATCTATGGCCAGTAGTTCCCCGTTAGAAATTGACTTATTGTCCGCTTCACAAAATCCAGAGCCTTTACCAGAGGCTAATGGTGGAGCTGAACTCGTAGTAGAGGATGGGGCTCTGGTTTCTTCTGGGCCTGTTGGTGAGGATATAATTGCTTCCAGTCGGGTATCAACTGGTGAAATTAGTGTTTATACTGTACGTGCTGGAGACACTCTATCTCATATTGCTGATATGTATGGTGTAACTGCCAACACTATTTTGTGGGCTAATGACTTGCCAAAGGCTACTAGTATCCGTGAAGGACAGACTCTGATTATTTTGCCAATTGCTGGAGTGCGACATGTGGTAAAAAGAGGCGATACTATTAGTTCGATTGCTAAAAAATACGAAGGCGATGTTGATGAAATCTTGTCATATAATCAGCTTGATAGCGCTAACGATTTAGTAGCTGGAATGACAGTGGTTGTGCCTGGTGGATCTATGCATTCGGCTCCGGTAGTAGCAACTGTAAGTCCAACTAAGACTTCTGGTGGTGGTTCATCAGCGCCAAGTGCTGGTTTTACTCATCCTGCTCCAGGATCGGTTAAGACTCAGGGAATTCATGGTTATAACGCCGTTGACTTGGCTGGTGCTATTGGTTCACCAATCCGCGCAGCTGCTAAAGGTGAAGTGATTGTATCGAAGAGTTCTGGTTGGAATGGTGGTTATGGTCAGTATATTGTAATTAAGCACTCTAACGGTACTCAGACTTTGTATGCTCACCTTTCCAGCAATAGTGTTGGAGTTGGTGAAGTGGTAGGACAAGGACAAGTAATTGGCGCTATGGGTAATTCTGGACGTTCGACTGGTTCTCATTTGCACTTTGAGGTTCGTGGTGCGAAGAATCCGTTTTAAATTAATTTAGATAAGCCCTCGCAAATCACGTTTGCGAGGGCTTTTCATTAGCCAATATTGTAAACCACATGGCTAGTTGTTACAGAATATTTAACCTTTAATTTGAGATATCCATTAAACATATTTTTTAATCTTTCAAGAAAACAATTGATATCTTCTTGAGATAAATTACCTTCAAGATGGATAGAGAAAGTAATTCCTTCCTTACGATTAACTTCTATAAACCACATTGTTACGGTTTGAGATTCTACAAAAGCCCTTGTTTCAGAAACCATCCTTTTGTATATGTTATTTACGGAACGATTTATCATTCGCGGATTTACAATCATTGTAGCCATCGGTACCTCTATTGGTTGATAGTCAAAAAGTTAAGAACACCAAACCCAATTTTATAACATTAAATTTAATTTTTGCAAAACCTAAACCGCAGGTGTTGGGGTTTTTTACAACGCCATTCTATACTGTAGTGCTTCAAGTACATGCTTAGTTTCAATATGCTCTGCCCCATCTAGATCGGCAATGGTACGCGCTACTTTAAGTAAACGATGATAACTACGTGGAGAAAGATTAAGCTTTTCGGATGAAAGTTTTAATAAATCAGCCACCTCCTTGTTTAGAGTGATATAAAAATCAATATCACGACTAGTCATTTCGGCGTTGGTGCTAGCTGTCTATTTTGATCATCCTTATCATTCCTGGTAACGTGGTAGCAACGAGAACTGTAACGGGTTACTATGTTGGTTCTTTCCTAAAGAAACCGACTGGAGTACCATTGCTGGTGAAGACCTAGTACAGGCCAGAGGATTTGATTAATTCTAGACCGAGGAAGAGATTGGGTGGACTCACGCCGTATGAATTTTTTATAATATGGCTGGTGTTGTGTTAGATCTTTGAAGATACTATCTTAGAATTTCTAATTTTATTTTTCCAATAAAATAGTTCTATTCCCGTCACTTTTTTCTGCTAAAATTAACAGTTTGCCATTTAAAGAGATGGTTTCCTTAAATTCTGAGTAACCTTCCCCAATAATTGCATTATTGTACCAAAGTAACGAAGTTTCGTTTTTTTGATATCAAAAATTAATTTGTCTCCAATAAATTTTAACTTACTAAATCTGTCAATGATAAAACCGTTATCTTCTTTGTATACAACTTCATTATTTATATAAACCTTAAACATATCTCTGTCATCTTTGACTTTAACGGCAATTTTGCCTGATTCCGAAACGGCTATATCATAAATCGGTTCATTGAAAGTACTTTTAACCTTACCATCAATTATAAATTGCGATGAACCTTTACTGTCTAGTGATATGTAAGCTAGCTTATTATTTATCTTGTAAGGTCCAGAATCGTAATATGAAACTTTTGATACTTCCTTATCCCCAACGATTAATATAGCATTGCCATTTTTATAAACGACAGTTGAAAACTCACCATTAATAAGACTTATTCTGTTGTCTGAATCAACGAAAGAAGAGTTTCTTTCAATTTTATATCCTTTTCCCATCCACTGAGTTTTACCGTCTACAAAAGCTAGTACTTCCCCCTTTTGTTTAATTAATGCCAGTAAATGTCCATCTTCTATTTTCATATCATAAACAACCTCGTATGGTCCATACTCCCTATCTCCTACTACAATATAAGATTGCTGATTTTTTGAACCACGAAAAGTTGGTTGTCCAGAATAAGCCATAAGTGAATCAATTAGAACAAAATCATTGTTGTATTTTTTATCGTTAAAATATACATATGGATGATCTCTATCATATACTGCATAAGCAAGCTTTCCGTTTATGTCGACTAAATCACTGATACTTTTGTTAAAATTCATATGTTTTTTTTCGTCATAGAACAGAACATAAGAACTACCTATCTGAGCTAAATAGACTAGTTTGCCACCTATGTTGTAAAGTTTATATACGTATTCATACTCTCCTAAGTGTTTTCCATCATAAACAACGGTTGTAATAACGTCTTTAAATTTTCTATCTATTAAAGTATAGGCAATTTTATTATCTACAACAGTTAAATTATTTACATACCTATTGTCAACGACAACAGTAAAATCACCTGCTTCAGTTTTATAAATATCACCCTGTATGTTGATATAATTTGATGTCAAACATTCTGTCTTTATCTGCTTATTATAGACATAATTACATAGAGGGTCCATGCCTGTAATTTTTGCAATTGGAGCTAATAGTCCTAAAAGATAAATTAGTAACAACCCTGAGGTGATTATAAGGATATTACTTATAATGATAAATAATTTACTTGGTGTTGCAATTAAAACTGGATTTTTCTTAATAGTTTTAACTATCAAGAATGTAAGAAGAATTGACCCAAGATAAAAAAACCAAGAAAGATGTTTGTGTGAGAGTTGTTACAACAAAAAATAAGCCACCAATAATATCGCCCGAGATTGTGTTTGAATATAATATGGTAATAAAAAATAATGAAACTACCAACATAACTACGGTTAAAAAATAAAAAGATAAAGTGAGAAAAAATGATAGTAGCGACTTACTTGTTTTAGTATATATAAAAGTAAAGAAACGGAGAGAAATAAAAACTAAAATACCAGCCAAAATATAAGCTGGTATTGATAGTGGACTAATTAGTGAAAATAAAATGAATAAACTTTGATAATTCTGTAATATTCCAAAGAGTAGAATTGCAGAAATTACTACCCCTAGTATAGATATTTTTCTTGAATCATTATTTTGTTTTTTGTGTAGCATAAAGTTATTATACTATACAAAAAAGTGACATCTTAAATATTTACTCGGTACTGCAATGCTTCAAGTACATGCTTAGTTTCAATATGCTCTGCCCCATCTAGATCGGCAATGGTACGCGCTACTTTAAGTAAACGATGATAACTACGTGGAGAAAGATTAAGCTTTTCGGATGAAAGTTTTAATAAATCAGCCACCTCCTTGTTTAGAGTGATATAAAAATCAATATCACGACTAGTCATTTCGGCGTTGGTATTCGCTAAACTTTCTGTTAATCTAATTTTTTGTTTTTGGCGCGCAGTAAGAATTTGTTGTCTGGCTTTTTCTGTTTCTCCTTTTGGTCTCTCTAAATTAGTGAGAGTTTCATAGTCTATATGTGGTACCTCAATCCAAAGATCAATACGATCGAGGATTGGTCCAGAAATCTTGCCTTTGTAAGTTTCTTGCATAGCTCTAGCTAGGTTTGTTGTTCCGTTCTCGCTCTCACGATAAGGATTCATAGCTGCGACTAAAATAAAATCAGCTGGAAATAAAGCTTGATTTTGGATACGAGAAATACTTACCACTCGATCTTCTAATGGTTGACGAAGTGCATCTAAGCTTCGTCTTTCAAATTCTGGAAATTCATCCATGAAAAGTACACCCTTGTGCGCCAAAGTCACCTCCCCTGGTTTGGGGTTACTCCCACCACCAACTAGGGCTGTGTGCGAAGCGGTGTGATGTGGGGCACGAAAAGGTGGTTTGGTGGTAACGGCATGGTCTGAGCTGAGAGTAGAATAAATGGCTGTCACTGCTAAAGTTTCCTCGCGTGATAATGGTGGTAAAAGTCCTTGAAAAGCACGAGCCAACATGGTCTTGCCGGTACCTGGTGGTCCAACTAATATGACGTTGTGTCGTCCGGCAGCGGCAATAACCAGTGCTCGTTTGGCACTCTCCTGTCCCTTAATATCTTCTAAAGTTATTTCACTGTCTGACCAACTATCTTCATCGATTTTAGTTGTCGGTTGAATCGGTAAAGGCGAATGTTCTTGATGCTTTTCATCAAGATGGCGGACAACCTCAAGCAGATTATTGGCTTTATAAATCGTAATATCGTCAATCAATGATGCCTCGGTAGCATTTTCATTCGGTACAATCACTTTTTTGTAGCCAGCTTTTTTGGCGGTCATGACAACATTTAAAACACCACGAACTGGTCTTAAGCTTCCATCTAGTCCTAATTCGCCAACATATATTGTGTCGTCGCTACTAACAACTTCACCGGAAGCTACCAGATAGGCAATAGCAATTGGCAAATCGAATAACGGACCCTCCTTCTTTAAGTCGGCTGGAGAAAGTGAGATGGTAATCTTTTGATTCTTACTCTTGGGTGATTCAAAACCGGAATGTTTAATAGCACTACTAATTCGATCTTTAGATTCCTCGATAGCCTTACCAGCTAAACCAACAATGGAAAATGAATGCAGACCTCGTGAGAGGTCTGCTTCAATACGCACTACGGTGCCATTTAGAATATGAGGTTGAACTGTATAAACTAAAGCAACGCTCATGATACTAAAGTGGCAATTGTCCCTCGTCGTTCATGTGTGTAGTACAGGTGCGAGCGGTTGGTTTGAAATTAAGTCTAGCTTCTTCTATTGGTTCTCCGGAAATTTCACAAATACCGAAATTACCGTCAGCGATTTTTTGTAGAGCACGTTTAATATTTCTATATTCAATTTCGAGTGCTGACAGAGTAGCTCTTCTCTCCTCCATGCTTTCAGCTAGATCGGCTTCAATATTTTCGTCTGCCTCCGTTAGGTTGTTTTCACCCACTGTCTCTATCCAATCATCTGTCTCTGGATCATGTACGCCAAGAGTGTTTAATTCGGCGGTAATTTTTTCTAGGTCAATTTCTAAGCGGTTTTTGTATTCGGTTAAATTTAACATTTTATTGTTTAGTTAATTCCAAGAGTTCGGTAAATGTCCTACTGTCTTTACTGATAATTATAGTATTATTACTCGTAAAACCATAGATGATTTCATCTTGATTATTACTATTTTTCAATACTCTCACATCTACCCCACCGAGTAGACCATCAACAAATTGTCTATTGTCACCACTCAAATTAAAAATGGTTTTTTAAATCAGACGAAAGGGTTTTTTCCCATTGCAACATTCCTCCTTTAGCAGTGGTTGTGTCAGTAATTTGCATGGCAATAAACGGAGACTTATCAATGCTACCAAAATACATGTTAGTTACTGCTTGATTGAAACTGGCACTAGAGCCAAAATTCAAGCCAATTAACAAAGTGCTAGGTTTTACCAATTCTTTGGATTCACCAGAGACAAAAACAAATTGATTGATTTTGTTTTCAGTATTATTTTCTTTGATGACAGTGTTTTCTATTTCAGATTTATTGTTGGGAATAGAAATAAATCTTATTTCAGAACTCAATAACGGCTGATAATTAATATTAACGCTTTCTATGTCAGGTTGTTTATCAGAAGATTTAATTAAGTTTTCTCCCAAACCAGTTACTATTAAGATAGCAACAATGATAATAACCAAGATGAGTGAAAGTAAATTGGTGTTGATGCTGAATGAACGTTTGCGACTTACTGTTTCTGGTTCGGTCTCTTCGTAATTATTTTCAATATAGTCTCTTTCTCCCTCGTTCCTCCCCTCTGTCTCTTCTGGGTAGTTTTCTGTTGACTCAACAAAATCAACTTTGTCACGTTCATCTTCTTTCTCAATTTTTTCATTTACCTCAATTTCTGATCTAAACTCTTCATGAGTATCTAGTTTTGGTGATGGTTTAGGTACAGGATTTAGAACCTCATTTTGATGTTCTTCAACGAGATTAAGATTGCTCTTACTTGGGATTGTTTCCAACACTTCTTCTTTTGGTGTCTCGTACACAGTGTTAGTAAAACCACTATTGGTTTCGGTTAGGTCACGAGTTGACTCGGTTTTTGTTTCTACAGCTACGCTTGTTTCATTAACCGGCTTCTTTTCGGTCTCAACAATTTCTCTATTTGGTTGACGAGAATTATTAAAAACAATTTCTTGTTGTTTCATGTAGAAATTTTTGCGAGGAACGATTTGTATGTTACTGATACCGGCACTATCACCAGCTTCCAGTAAAGGAAAACCTGGTTCGGTGTTTGGAGTCCAAGTAATATGGTCTTCCTTCGTTTCATTACCAAAGCCAACTATCTCTTTTTGTAGTCGTTGTCTAATTCTTTCTTGTAGACTGTCATGATCGGCCGTAGCAATTTTTCCTGTTTGTGAGGTTGCCTTTTGAATAACCCCTTTTCTTCTGGTGGTTTCTGGAACAGTATATTTTGGTTTCTTTTTTTCCTCACGATTCTTTTGTAATTCTTTAAACCAACCTTTCAAGGATTCACTAATAGCTGGAAAAAGTTTAAAACGATCTTTCTTAGTATCAGTGATAATAGTAGCTCCTCCAGCATTTTCTCCACTATCCTTGATGTAAATTTCCGCATCAGTTTTTCGGGTTAATTGAGGAATTGGTGTTGGTTCTGGTTTTTTACTATCCAACTCTTGTTCCAAGGAAAGAATCTTATCGTTTTTAGCGGAGTTTTTTTCTGATGCCAAATCTATTTCATGCACAGTTTTGTGTTCCTTTGGTGCAGCAAGCTTTTGTTCAATTGGTTTTTGAGTTACAGATGCCTCGGTTATTATCGGTTCCTTTTGTCTTTGTTCAACAATCTTGTGTTCCTTTGGTGCAGCTAATTTTTGCTCAACTGGCGGTTGTTTAGTTACTGAGGTTTCAGTTATTGTTGGTTCTTTACTGATCTTAGATAATTCACCGGCTATTGAGTCTTGTGCGGAGACAACAAAACCGACACCTGAGTTGTCGGTTTTGTTGGTGACTCTTTCTTGGTCTCGGGCAAAGGTTCGTAACCCAGCTAGTTTTTTTCCTGACGGATTTTGGCTGTCCATTGCCTCTAGTATCGCATGAATTTGGGTTTTTTGTGACTAGTCACCTGTGGCTTTTTTATGGTTTTTTAATATTTCTCTTTTCAGCAAAGGTTGGATCAGCTTGTTTAATCGAAAGACCAATCTTACCTTCCTCAATTTTGCTGACTATTACAGGAACTACTTCCCCGACATTAAGGATTCCTTCCAATGTTTCCAGACGGAAAGGGGCAATTTCAGATATATGTATCAATCCCTCATTAAAGGCATCTAATCTGGCAAAAGCGCCAAAGGTAGCAATTTTGGTAATAGTAGCCTCTGCCCTTTCCCCTATTTCATAGCGTTTGGTCAAGGCTTTGATTTTGTCACCTGCCATTTTAGCGCTACCATTTTTTCCGGTTATATAAACAGTACCATTTTCCTCTATTGTGATTTCTTCAACACCAGTATCGGCTTTAATACTATTGATGGTTTTTCCACCTGATCCTATCACTAGACCGATTTGTTCCGGTAATATTTGCAGTGAAATAATTTCCGGTGCTCGCGGTGAAATACTTGGACGTGGAACGGAAATAGCTTTGGTCATAGTCTCTAATATATGTAGACGAGCTAGGCGTGCTTTTTCTAAAGCTTGAGTAAGTATTTCGATAGATATACCTGATACTTTTACATCCATTTGAATAGCTGTTACACCTTCAGTAGTACCTGCTACTTTAAAGTCCATATCACCAAATTCATCTTCTGGTCCTTGGATATCAGTCAAGAGTGCATAATTATCGCCCATAATCATAACTCCAGAAGCAATACCAGCAACTGGTTTTGTAATTGGTACCCCGCCATCCATGAGAGCCAAAGTGGAAGCACATACTGAACCCATTGAACTAGAACCGTTACTTGACATGGTCTCTGACACTAAACGAATGGTGTACGGAAAAACTTCTTTCGAAGGAATAACCGGAACTAAGGCTTTTTCTGCTAAGGCGCCATGACCAATCATGCGTCGATTGAATCCGCCTACCCTACCTGTCTCACCGACTGAGAAAGGTGGAAAGTTATAATGATGCATGAAATGCTTTTTTACATCTCTTTCCTCCATAGTATCAATCATCTGTGCTGCTTCTGGTCCTCCTAAAGTTAGAGCAGAAAAGATACGAGTACCACCACGATAGAAAATCCCCGAACCATGCAGTACTGGAGAAACTCCCCCAGCCTGAGCGTACAATTCACGCACCTCGTCCATACTTCTACCATCAGCTCGTTTGCCGTTAATTGCTCCTTTATGCAATTCAAGATCAACCATTTCTTCAAAAAATTGATCGGCCACACTCTCATCAATTTCTGTGTCTAAATTTTTTATCTCCTCTAGGAAAATATCTTTCAGTTCGTAAATATGATCTTTACCAGCTCGGTTGGAGAAAAGAGTATTTTCTAAACGAGTAGCGAAATGAGAGTTGTAAAATGCAGTTAGAGCTTCTGGAGTTGGAGTTTTTTCTACCAACTTTTTTTCTTTACCTAACTCACTAATAATTGAGCTTTGCCAGTTTTCCAATTCAGCGTGTATGGTCGAAGCAATTTTTAGATTAGCAACGATTTCATTTTCCGCTACTTCAGATGAAGCGGTCTCGATCATATTTATTTTACCTTCTTTACCGCAAGCTAAGATTTCAAATTGAAGATTGCCCTCAACTCTATCCTTGTAGGTTGGATTTAGAATAATTTCTCCATCCCCTTTTCTCTTGGCAATACGTACTGCGCCCACTGGACCTTGCCAAGGAATGTTTGAAATTCCGAGTGCAAGTGAGGCGCCAATTACGCCAAGTACATCTGGATCATCTTCGCCAACAGCAAGAACAGTAACAACAATTTGTACATCTACTCTTAAGTGTGAAGGGAATAATGGACGGATGGTACGATCGATAATACGTGCCGAGAGAATAGCTTCGTCACTTGGTCTACCTTCTCGGCGTACAAAACGACTACCGAGAATTTGTCCGGCGGCGTAAAATTTTTCTTCAAACTCAACCGAAAGCGGAAAGTATGACATCTTACTATTTTCATTCTTACCCATTACAGCTGTCACTAAGATAACCGTTTCGCCATAACTAATAATTACTGAACCATTGGTATGGGCAGTGAGATCATTGAACTCAGCGGTTAAAACTTTATTGCCAAGCTTGGTGGTGAAAATTTTCTTTTGCATGTATTAAGTGTTTAGAGATTGTCTGTGTCTGTACCAACAACCTTTTTAATTTGTTTTCGTAAATTGGGTTTGCGTTTAGTGGTTTTGGTTTTAAAGCCAATTAAAAATTCTTGTGGGTTTTCGTCCATATCGATAAAATCATCTACCGACTCTTTTAGTTTTTGTGAGGCAGAACGACCAAAGGTAATTACTTCAACTTGGCAACCCTGACATTTTAGAAATTCTACTAGTGGAATAAAATCTCCGTCACCGGTAGCTAAAACAATCGAATCAACTTTACTCGACAACTTAATAGCATCGATAGCGAGACCGACATCCCAGTCAGCTTTTTTTGCTCCACCGTAAAATATTTGTAGGTCTTTAGTTTTTATTTCAATACCAACTTTCTCTAGGGCTTCAAAAAATGCTCCTTCTTCTCCACTTTCAGTATTGACTACATATGACAAAGCGCGAATAAGTTTTCTCTCACCGAGTGCCGCTTTTACAACTGCGCCAAAGTTTACTTTTGATTTGTATAAATTCTTAGCACTGTGATAGAGGTTTTGGGTGTCGATTAAAATGGCGACCCTTTGATCAGGGTGACGAATTACTCTCATGATTAATTTATTAAAAAGTTTATTAAAATTTTGGATTTAAAAAATCGTCCAACTACCACTATAGCTTGAAAAACAAAAATGCTCCAGAGCGGAGCATTTTGTTTAGCGTTTGATACCGTGAGCTTTGATGACAGCTTGGTAAGCTTTCTCATCTTTCTTCTCTAGGTACTTTAGGTGCTTGCGACGATTGGCTACCATTTGTAGTAGACCGCGACGTGAGTGGAAGTCTTTCTTGTGCTTGCGCAAGTGATTAGAAAGTTCTTCAATCTGACGTGTTAGCAAAGCCACCTGTGCTTCTGGTGAACCAGTGTCACTATCGTGACGACGATTTGTTTTTAGTACGTTCTCTTTTACTCTTTTTGATAACATATATATATGTAAGTGAGGCGTTCTCTTGTATTAGATACGCACGATGTGCCTACAAGAGATACGCAGTTATAACCGCGAAGGTTCTTTCAACTATAGCATAAAAATTTATAAAAAGCAAGCCAAACCAATAGTTCGACAGTTTGTCAAAACGGTGTCGGGATAATCGTTGTATACTATACGGTAATGAATTTAGAAGAACTGAAACGACAATTTCTAGAGTACTTAGAAATCGAGAGGGGACGTAGTGTGAAGACGGTCGAAAACTATGATCGTTACCTTTCTCGTTTTTTTGCTTTTGCTAAAGTTAAGTTACCTCGAGACCTCACTGAGGAACAGGTGCGAGAATTCAGACTTTATCTAAATCGTCAGGGTGGAACTAAGGTTGGCGGGCGTCTGGAAACCATGAAACGTCGAACGCAAAACTATTATCTTATTGCTTTACGCGCGTTTCTCAAGTTTCTCCGTAAGCGAGGAGTGGAATCTTTGTCACCAGAGCGAATAGAACTAGCTAAGATTCCAGAGCGTTCGCTAGATTTAATTTCTGCCGTGGAACTAGAACGTTTGATGCAGGCGCCAGCGAAAGATACACTCGAAGGTAAACGTGATCGAGCAATTTTGGAATTGCTGTTTTCGACCGGTCTGCGTATTTCTGAACTCTGTTCCCTCTCGATTGATGATGTAGATTTGACTCGCGATGAATTTTCGGTCAGAGGTAAGGGTGACAAAATCCGAGTAGTGTTTATTTCTGATGAGGCGAGAGATGCTATCAAAGAATATTTGGCGAGTCGAAAAGATATGGATGATGCACTTTTTGTCCGGTATGGAAAAAAAGCACATGTCGGTGAAGATGCCAGAATTACTCCTCGTACAGTGCAAAGACTTTTGAAGCACTATGCTGTGAAGGCCGGTATTACTCGTAAGGTTACCCCGCATGTTATTCGTCATAGTTTTGCTACTGACCTCTTGAGTAACGGCGCTGACTTGCGTTCAGTGCAGGCACTCCTTGGTCATGCCAATATTGGTACTACTCAAATCTATACTCATGTGACCGATGCTCACTTGCGCTCCGTTCATAAAAAATTTCATTCAAAGCGGAAGTGAGGAAATAAATTTACAATCTCAACCCATCAATTTTTAGTATAGATTTATGAAATGAAAAAAGTACCCGAAGCCTACGGCTTCGGGTACTTTTTAAAATTGATAACTCGTGGGGATAAAAACTCGTGTCTATTGATAATAACTGCTTCATACTTAAAGGGTAATTATTTTTTATATGACATTAATTTTATTAATAGCAACATTTGGTTTGCTTTTGGCACACTTAAGTTTAAGAGATCGGGTATTAAAAATTGAAGAGGAATTGAAAAGTTCTTCTCGGATACAAAATAATGTGAAGGAAGAGGCTGTGGTAAAAACAGAAGCATTGGCGAGTAATTTGAAATCAACAGCAAATGTAGATGAGCAACACATTTTAAGTCCGATATCAGAGAGGTTCATTGTGGACGATGTTCTGCCATCTAAGGAGTTGGTATCTCCTGTAATGTCAGAAACAGAAAATGTGGGAATAAGTTATAAACCACAAACTATCAGCGTTAGTGAGTCAGAGGAGGAAAAGGAATTTTTCTTAGTGCGCTGGTTTAAAGAAAATACTTTAATCAAAATTGGTAGCATTGTTTTCTTTTTGGGTGCGGTATGGCTTGTGAGTTATGTTTTTGTTTCTGAATGGATTTCTCCACCTTCATTAATTTTACTTGGATTTGTTTTAGCTGTGTCTGTGTATGTCATAGGATATTCTCGTCAATCGATTTCAGTCTCACAATATGTAATCTTAACTGCTTTAGGTACGGGAATAGTTTGTGCTACGATTTTTACCGCCCAAATCATTTCTACTTTTTTCACTCCACCACTTTCACTTATTCTCCTCTCTTTGAGTCTCTTGTATACCATGTATGTATCTTGGCAAACAGGAACCAGAAAATTGGCCATGGCTGTTGGTGTAGCTGGACTTCTGGTACCACCACTGGTTGGTGTGTTCGCTGAACCAGTCTGGTTATTGTTATATCTTTTGGTATTAAGTATTGGTTTATTGTTTGTGGCTTTAAAGATGGAATTGCGCGCAGTAACTATTTTGTTGGTTTTAGGTGTAACTGTTTACGAAATTGGTTTATTTGATTTTACTAACCCAAATCTGCTTTGGTTCTTTGTGGTTATTTTCTCAATACTATTTTTCATCAGTGTAACTTTGAGTCTCATAAAAACTAAAAAGCCAGAAACTCTTGATGTGTTGTCTTTGTCTATGACCAGTTTAGCTTTTGTAATTTTTGCTTCCGAAATTTCCTTAAGTGCTGGCTTAGCTACTTTCTTAGCAGCGGTGGTTACGAGTGTGACTGGCTACCAGTTGGCAACGAAAAATTATCCTTTATCTATCGCTGCTGTGTATGTGGCTTTTGCTAGCATCTTTTTACTAATAGCTACTAGTTTTGTTTTTTCTGGTTATACTGAAGTTTTGGCATATATTGTTGAGATTACTGCCGTCTTCTTTATTGCTACTTATCTCGGTTTACCAGGTCGAGTGGTGAGGTTAATTTCTTTCTGTTATTTGTTACCGTTCTTTATATCATTTAATTCTTTTGGTACAGAATCTTGGCAGGGCGGTATTTGGCATACGGATGCCTTGGTTTTATTGGCTATGACTATGTCATTAGCTTTGAGTGTGGTGTGGCTGGTGCAGAAAAAAAATTATTGCTGTCTATAATTGGAGTCTTTCCTTGGCGGGAGTATTCGGTGTGTTCGGATTGTTTTATTTATTTGGGGTAATATCTCAATTTGTAATTGCAATTTTTCCTAATCCAATCGAAGATGTCATGATATATGTGTCATGGATAACAGTTATTGTTGCGTTGATGCTTTACACTTATTCGTCTCGGAC
>JZEL01000021.1 GCA_001567365.1 Parcubacteria bacterium OLB19
CGACCCGCTTATAATATTTGTGCCCCCGCGAGGAATCGAACCTCGAATAACGGCTTAGAAGTCCGCAGTTATATCCATTTAACTACAAGGGCAAGTGAGGAACGAAATGGAAGCTTGCTTACGTTTTGGTTCCGAACGCAGACCTTGAAAGAAATTTTACTGTAGCAAAGCGTAAATAAAAGTTTCTTACAAGGGCAAGTGAGGATAGGATAGCAAAAAAGTGTTAAAAATGAAAGGAATAGAAAAATTGAAGCTTCTCAAATTATTGTTTATCTTAAAAACTTAACTTTAATTTATTAAATTCTTTTCAGAATGTGTTAATATTTGACTATGAATAAAGAAGAATACTGGGTCTCTTTCAAGAAGTTATTTTTAGTTACCACAATCATTTATATAGTTAGTTTTTTTGTGGCTTTGACTACAGATACAGACTTAACAATGAAAATACTAATTGCAGAAAGTATATTATTTACTCTAGTGATGATGTTTAGTGTTGGTTTTTACTCCTATAAATTTTCAGGAAATTTGACATTATCATCTTTAAAAAGTCTTCTCGCATTAACTATCTTACCTGACGGAGTGGGTATAATTTCTTGTTTTTGCTTGGTCAGATATGATTATTTAATTAGTCAAAAAATGCCTGTACCATTTTATATAAAAGCAGGTATTCTATTGGGTATTCTACAGATATTATTTTGGGTTTATATATATTTATTCCACATTTAATCTTACTTTCAAAGAGATGTGTAATTTAAAAATAAAGACCGTGGTACCACAGTCTTTATTGAAGTGTTTTATTACGTATTGCGATTAATCCATTTTAAAATATCTTGCCAGTCTGTCCCTGGATTTTTCCAAGAACCACAACGTATAACCCCTTCAGGTAATTGAGCTTGATTCCATGGTCGGTCTGGTACTAAAAGTGTTACGTTGCTATTGGTAAAATCGTTTATTTGATAAGGATTATCATCGATTAATACGAATGCGCCAATTTCATTACAAATATCAACTTTGCTAAGCTTTTTATTGTGATTAAGTGAAGTGACACCGTTAGTTAAATGTAGTTTTGTAAAGATGTTTGGCATATGAGTCCTTAACATTTCTTCTGTCACTGGTCTTAATGACTCGCATCTGGCTGTTATATTGTGTAATGAGGCAAATTTCTTTAAATAGACCAGTGTTTCTAATGCTCCAGGTACAATGGTCATATTTTGCCAATGTTGAGTCCGAAACACATCCAACCTTTCAATTATTGTACTGAGTTCGATATTGTAAACTAGGGTTAAATCAAAGTTTGTAATATCGTTATAAGTTATGTTGGTACCATGTCTGACGTTGTGCCATTGTGCAAAAGGTTCGTTTAGGTGAAAAACTA
Source organism: Parcubacteria bacterium OLB19 (assembly GCA_001567365.1). Taxonomy (GTDB): domain Bacteria; phylum Patescibacteriota; class Minisyncoccia; order Phycocordibacterales; family UBA918; genus OLB19. Next base: position 1,376 of record JZEL01000021.1, read on the forward strand.
CATCATCAAAATCAACAGCGATAACTATAGGATTAGTTTCTTGTGTTTGCATAAAATTCCTTTAGAGAAAATGATCAATCTGTTTACTAGTATACAAAAAAAACTAAATACAGTCCATTTTTTATAAAAAATACCCGAACAGAGTCGGGTATCAATATGATTTACTATTAACTGACAATAGTAAAAATGTTATTTATGAAACTCTTGTGTTTTTTAGAATCAATTATGCATGGATACTTTCTTGTACCTAGTACATTTTTTCCTCCAAATTTCCTTACCAAAATTCCGACTTTTGTTTTTCTTGGTAATCTTCTCCGCATCTTATTCTCCCAATGTTTGGTTGGTGTTGGATCCGAAAATAAGGATATAACAAATCCGTATCACAGTCCATTTTATTCTTTAAGCTACAATTATTTTGTATATAAATTGTGTATCGCGCACAATGAAAAAACCACCAGCAGAAGCTGATGGAATTTTCCATTGTGCGCGATAAGAGACTTGAACTCCTGACCTTCTCGGTGTAAACGAGCTGCTCTACCAACTGAGCTAATCGCGCTTGTGGACGCCTGACTTTTTGCCAGTACTGCATATACTACCTGTTTTTAAAATTATTTCAATATCTAATATAAAACTGTATACTTCCATCATTATGATAGAACTAAGAGCAACTATAACTGGCAAAGTACAAGGAGTACGATTTCGTGATTATGTGCAGGCATCGGCTAGTGAACTTGGTCTGTTTGGTTATGTAAAAAATCAAAGTGACGGTTCAGTTTTTGTTTTAGCGCAAGGTGAACCGGAAGTTTTAAAATCTTTGGTTGAGTATTTACATGAAGGTTCGTCTTTGTCGCAGGTTGAAGGTGTGGCGGTGGAGTGGGGAACAGCTAGTGTAACTTACGATGACTTTTCTTTGTTACAGTAACTTATGAATAAAGACGATATAAAAGTATCTACAGTGCAATGTGTTGGTTTTATTATGGATGGCAATCGTCGTTTTGCGATTGATAATGGTCAGACCGAACTTCAAGGGCATACGGCAGGTAAGGAAAAATTTTTAGAAGTGATAGAGTGGATAAAAATAGAAAAAATTCCTCATGCGGTCTTTTATGCTTTCTCTACTGAAAACTGGAGACGAAATAAAGAGGAGGTTGAGCATTTAATGTTCTTGTTTCGTGAGTTATTAATACAAATTAAAAGGGAAGGTCAAGCAAGAAAATTTAACGTTAGAATTATTGGTAGAAGAGAGGATTTGCCAACCGATATCCAGCTTCAGATTGAAGATTTGGAAAGTGGTGATGCTGATAATTCTTTTCCTACGATTTGGATCGCTCTTTCTTATGGTGGAAGGGCAGAAATTATTTCGGCGGTGAATAAAGTAATTTCTTTAGGAAAAGAAATAGATGAGGAAGAATTTAATAAGTACCTTTGGACTGCTGGTATGCCTGACCCAGATATTATTATTCGTACTAGTGGTGAGAAACGGTTATCTAACTTTTTGCCCTGGCAATCTATCTACAGCGAGCTGTTTTTTACTGATACCTACTGGCCAGCTTTTACAAAAGACGAATTTATGAGTATTCTGGAGGAATATGAAAGTAGAGAAAGACGAATTGGTCGGTAGAAATTTATTTTTTCTCACTACATAAAAAAGACTGCTTTGAAAGCAGTCTTTTTAAAAAGAACAAATTATTGCCACAGATAGGGATTATTTGGATCGTCGGTAGTATCACTTGGCCAATTAGGTTTGTGACCATAAGGATCTACTATAACCCAATCATCACCAACAGTGCCTACCTTTTTCTTGGTAGTGAAATGTAAATGTACACCCACTGGTTCTGTCGCTTTACTTTTATTAGACATTCTACCTAATAATTGCCATTTTGATACTTTGCTCCCAATAATTTGTACGTTAGTAGGAATGTCTTTCATGTGTGTGTAATAGGTTCTGTAGATGATGCCGTTTATGTTGTGTTCTATACCTACTTGTCCATATTCTGCGTCATAATTTATAACTTTACCTGCCTCAACAGAAAATATCTGAGGATCTTTAACTAATCCGGTGGTGATAAAATCATAACCATTATGATTATCGTACCAGACGTATTTTTTTCCTGTACCACCCTGACTATCGTTATATCTAACTCCATCAAAATCCCAATCCCCGCCACCATTTTTAGTAAATGCATTAAGACCTTTTACTGTGATGGTTTGGGAATTTTTTATTCCTTTCTGCCAAAGTCGAGTTTTGATAGAGTTGGTATTACGGTCTAAATCAGGAATAGCTGTAATTTTCAAGTTTGAACTATAAGGATAATGACCTTCAATTGGAAACCAAAAAGTACCTGCTTGAGAATTTATGCTAAATGAAAAAAGTAAAACAAAAACTGGTAAGTATACCGATTTCATAAAACCTCCATTTGTGTAAATAGAAAGAACAGTATCGAATTTGTCGACAATGGGATTGTAACAAGATTGATTTTTTTTTTCAAATCAGTAACATTACTAATATGAAAATGAAATATTTGGTTTACATTATCCTAACTTTAATTATGGCCAGTCTGGCTTTTGGTGTCTATTTATATAAGCAAAAAATAAGTGAAATTCCACTAGAGACTGAATCAAAACCTAAACTAGAATGGGTTACTTATAATGATGATATTTACAGATTTTCTTTCGAGTACTTAAAAAAATGATTTTATTAGTGTTGGTTTAAATTCTGAGAGTCCTTATATAAAAATCCGTAATACTGATCCTGATGCAGTCACTGGGGAAGATTTAAATGAAATAGAATATGATGGTCCAACTCTTGAGTATGATATAGAATTCAAAGTTTATAAAAAAAATACTTCAGAAACTATTTCTTGTGAGCAATCGATTACCGATTATTTAAAGGTAAAATTCTACGGTGACTATGAATTAAGTAGTACAAATAGTTTTGATTTAAATAATTATAAAGTTTATGAAATTGAATCAATCAGAAATGGTGGGGCAATCCTTTTTAAGGATAGGACAATTTGTTTTGAAAGACCAAGCTATAATTTATTGATAAGTAATACAAAGCTTGATGGTTCTGGAGATATTATTTTAGACCATATTATATCTAGTATAAAGTTTAATGATTAGATAAAGTTATTAGAAATAATAATAAAATTCTCACTACCTACTGGCCGGCTTTTACAAAAGACGAATTTATGGGTATTCTGGAGGAGTATGCAAACAGGGAAAGACGAATCGGTCGGTAAAAAGTCTGTGCCAGAAATAATTTATGAAGATAATGATGTTGTGGTTATAAATAAACCATATGGTATGTTGGTGCACGAAGATTGGAATTCTGGTACTGAGGGTACCGTGGTGGAATGGTTTTTGAGTAAAGTACCAGAAGCTAAGGGTGTAGGTGAAAATACAGAGAAACCAGACGGTACCAAACTCGAGCGTTCGGGTGTTGTACACCGTCTTGATCGCGAAACTTCAGGAGTGATGATTTTGGCAAAGACCAACGAATCTCATGGTTTTTTGAAATCACAATTTCATGACCGTTTAGCAAAAAAAGAATATCGAGCGTTTGTTTATGGACGTATTCATGATAAATGGGGCACAATCAATCGACCAATTGGAAGAAAGGCCGGTGATTTTAAGAGGCGTTCGGCCGAACGTGGTGCTAAAGGAACTTTACGTGAGGCTATAACGCATTTCGAGAGAATAGGAGTGGGTGAGTATAAAAATGAGTCTTTTTCCTATGTTAAGTTAATGCCTCAGACAGGAAGAACTCACCAGTGAGGGTGCATTTGAGAGCTATTGATCGCCCGATTGTAGGCGATGAGCTGTATGCTGAATATAAAATAAAGAGCTCAAACAACTTAGAGTTAGACCGTTTAGCTCTACATTCACATGTGCTTGATATTACTCTACCAAATGAACAAAGACAGCGTTTTATTGCCCCTTTACCGCATGATTTTGAGTTGGCGGCCGAACGTATTGCAGAGTAGGTTAGCTTGTGGTAGATTATGGCACGCTTAAACGCATCTATCGTTTAGAAAATTATTATATGAAAACAGCAGTTAAAGGGGTAAATATTTCACCCGTAAATATGGAAGAGCGCAAAAGTATCGGTCTAAGGGCTGGTGATACTGTGCGTGTACACCAAAAGATTCAGGATAAGGGTAAGACTCGTATTCAGATTTTTGAAGGTTTGGTATTAGCACGTAAGCACGGTGATGAGCCAGGAGCTACTTTTACCGTACGTAAGGTGGCTAGTGGTGTAGGGGTAGAAAAAGTTTACCCACTTTACTCACCACTGATTGATAAGTTAGAGATTGTGAAGCGAGCAAAAGTTCGCCGATCAAAGCTTTATTATATCCGTGAGAAGGTGGCTCGTGAAATTAAGCGACAAATGCGTCGTACCACTATGATGGGTGTGACCACTGAGTCAGAAGCGGAAGTTGCTGTGCGTGTAGCAACTGAAGCAAAGGCGCTTGAGGAAGCAGCTCTTAAAGCTAAGGAAGCTGAAGTAGTAGCAGAAACTCCAGTTGAAGCTACACCAGAAACTACTCCCGAAGTAGTAGCGGAAGCGGAGAAGAAGGATTAATAAACTCAGTTCTCAGAGGGGATGAAAAAGCCAGACTGAAAGTCTGACTTTTTCATCCCCTCTAAAGATTCCTTTCGCCTGCACAAGTTCACATACATTTGTCACTCTCAGTAATTGAGAAACAAATGAGGATAAGAAGTAATCTAAAAGGAACCAGCGGATTTGTCACTGCCTATAATAGACTGATACGCTTTCGCTATATGATTAGTGATAAAGCCAAAGATAGAGTTAGGATTCTCGCTTTTTGGGAGAGATATGGTACAGATACCACAACCGAAGCTTTTGACATTTCAAAGCGTACGCTTGAGCGTTGGCAAAAGATATTAAACGAAAGTCAGGGCAAGTTGGAGGCACTTAATCCTAAGAGTACTACTCCAAAGAAAAGACGTAGTCGATCCATACAGTCAACTATCTCTGAGCAGATAATTGAACTCCGTACCAATCACCCTAGGCTCGGAAAAGATAAACTCCATACCCTATTAGTTAACGAAGGCTATAGGGGTAGCGTATCAACCATCGGACGGATACTAAATGATTTAAAAGAAAGAGGTTTGTTGCCAAATCCTAAGCCACTCTCATTTTATGCTAAAGGTGGTATTCATCGTGAAAAGACTAAGCAATACAAGAAGAAACTCCGTCGACCTCAATCAGTTAGGGTCTTGGAATTAGACACTATCGTACGCTTCATTGACGGTACTAAGCGCTATATCTTAACAGCGGTTGATACCAAAACCAGAACTGCCTTTGCTGGTGTTTATACTAATCATGGTAGTCAAAGTGCTTCTGACTTCCTTAAACACTGTCTGCAAGTATTGCCTGATTGTCCTACCTATATTCAGACTGACAATGGTTCTGAGTTTGCTAAGTACTTTCATGAGACTGCTACCAGACTTAATTTGATTCATTATCACACTTATCCTCGTACTCCTAAAATGAACGCTCATGTGGAGAGATTTAATCGTACTTTGCAAGAAGAATGGATTATCTATCATCGAGCTTTACTTCGAGATAATGTTTCCAAAGCTAATACCAGTTTGATTGAGTATTTGCTTTGGTACAACTCTAAACGACCACACCATGCGCTTGGACTGAGAAGTCCGTTTCAGTGTATGATGGAGGGATTAGAAGTGAGGGAGTGCCAAAGGTGGTGGACTAGTACATCGCCTTGAAGTGCAACTTCTTTTCGTGCATAATGCACGTGTTCTACATCTGCCCAGGTGGCGAAATTGGTAGACGCACTACCTTGAGGTGGTAGCGCCCGTAAGGGCATGCTGGTTCAAATCCAGTCTTGGGCACCAATAAGATTAAGTTTTAAATCAATCAAATCAAAAAACACAAAGCGCGACTTCGGGTCGCGCTTTGTGTGATAATTAAACTGTATGCTATAGTCATCAAAATAACATTGCTAATGTTATTTTGTAGTTCTTTACATTAATCAAGTGGAGGTAATATAAATGCGAAGTGGTAAATTAGCTTACTTTTTGTTTTTGATGTTTCTTTCTGAGGTTGTGTCTGCTGGAACTAAACCAATTGATGGTCTGCCAGATTATAATGGTACATATTTTGGTACACCAAGTACTGGTAGTCGTTATTCGTCCAGTAGCCCTATCTTCACAACTCTGTGGCGTGATAATTATTATCGCAAAACAGCTGGTTGTGCAGGAGAGGGCTGTGGTAAACATCCTGGAGTGGATATATCGGTGCCAAGTGGTACTCCAGTCAGAGCTTCTTTGGCGGGTAAGGTTGTTAGGATGGTAGCCTGTCATGATACTTGGGGTGGTTTGATAGTAATTGAAGCTAATAATCCCTACTTGTCGGGAGAGAAGATCTATATAAGCTATGCTCATCTAAGTGATACTGATGTGCTAGAAAAAGATAATGTCACTGAAGGTCAAATCATAGGAAAAACTGGTGGAGCATCCACTGATAATTGTCATGGTACCAGCACTGGTGCCCACTTGCACTTTCAGGTTGATAAACCACATTCTGGTTTATATCCTTGGTATCCCACTGGTGGAGTAGAATCCAAAGACTCAAATTTTGAAGTGGTTGCAAAAACCTATAATCCTTTGCCGTTTATTCAAGGTCATGGTTATCATTGGACTTTTGGTGAAACTGGTTTTAAGGAATTATGGGGAGCTAGCAATATTAAGTCTTATGGTGTTGATTTGAGTCTTTTATGGATTGATGGTGAATCTACTTCAACTTCAATTTATCGCTCAGGCCTACATTCACCAAGCTGTGCTTATAGTGATGGTTATCCTTGTAGTCGTCAGGTAGCTATTGAGGCTTCAATCTATAAACGCTGGGTTCTAAGCTTGGATTTCAAGTGTTACAACAATCCAGTGACAGTTTACTTCAGAAATTCGGAAGGAGCGATTGGTGGCCTAGCTTTTAATTATGACAGTGCTAGATTGTACTACATACCTATGAGTAAACACTCTAACTGGAAAGGTTTGATTACTGACTTATGGATGTATCCATCTAATGGTTGTACAGCTAGCTCAGGAACAAAAGAGTTTCTAATTCCGCAAATGTATTTCTTACGTTAAATCTTAAAGGGGGATATTTTTCATATCCCCCTTTCTTTTTTTAAAAAAAACTTTATTATTAAAACAAACATGAAACAAATACTTATTCTAATTGCGCTTCTCACCTTAATGATTGTGGCTTTTTTATATTTAAATAAACCCACACCATCAGATAACATTATTCTTGACAGTATGCCAAATGAAGAAGTGATGATTATAGATGAAGACGATATACCTAAAGAGTTGATTCGTGAAATACCAGACAACTTTGCAAATGTGGAAATGACTACATATCGAAGTGTTGAAAATAAGTATGAAATCACTTATCCGAAGGAATGGAGAGGGATATTGGCACCAAAGGGAGTTGGTCTTCAGTCAAATTTAGAAGATTACGCAATTTACCCAAAGGATATACCTTACGGCCCTTCACCGATTTTTGATATAGGTATATATAACGAAACTTTTGAAGAGTTTATAAAAGATATGGTAGACATTGAAGATTTAACAAAAATTTCATTAAATGGCCTTAGTGGCTACAAGTTTAGCATAGATAAAAAGGAGGGTAGTTTTTACTATATTTTTACCTTAGATGAGAACACTATTATTTCAGTTGTATACTGGCCAAACGAAGCGTATCAAGTTAGTGAAGAAGAAGCGATGTGGGTGTTGTCGACTTTAAAAGTCAATAATAAATAATTTGTGCTAAAATCTTTAAGTATTCTATTGAGATAGAGTGCGTGTAAATTTACCAACTCACTTTTTGAGGTGATATTGTGTTCTTTTTTTAAACAATCAATACTAGTATTCTTTTTGATTATTTTTTCTTTATCGGTTCATGGTGGTGACAAAATTGTTCTGTTAGAGCAAAAACAAACCGAAGATTTATCTGGTTTCGAATTGTCAAAAGATGCAGATGTGACAATAGAACAAGATTTAGGAAATGTTCTGGCTTCAGATTTAGTTGAAAATGTTCATTTACCAGAGGGTGTAAAGAATAGAAAAACAATCAATCAGCACAGAATCAATAGTAATTTGTGATTAACTTTAGTTTAAAAGCCAAATCGTTTTCGATTTGGCTTTTTTAAAATTTTATCAATTGTGCATTTATTCAAGTATAATACTCTTATGCTCCTAAAGAGACACCTCATTGCGTTTTTACTTATTCCAAGTCTATTATTTGGCTCTTTACCTTGTACTACTGAAGCTAAGGTCATTACTGAGACAGAGCGTTTGCAACTACTTTTACAAATTAAGGATTTATTAAATATTCTGGCTCGCTTGCAAGAGCAGGCAAAGATACAAGAGGAGATCAGAGAAGTAAAAAAGACACCTTACCAATCCGTTTATTATAACTTTCCGCATCAAAATATTTATTTTGTAACTAATAATCAGTTAGAAAATTCTGATGGTTCAAAAATTCTTTTTACTACTCATAAAGAATTGTTTGATTTGTTTACCAAAGTAGTGGGGAGGGCAGAGGTAAATAAATATGTTTATGAGTGGAGAATTTTTAATAATAAAAATTCTGATTTGGGAGCTTATGTAGAACTTATGTCTACAACCAATAATGGTCCGAGAAATTGGGTGGTAGGAGTTAATACCGAAGGATATGATAGTGAGAATCAGAATTCATTTATAAATCTATTTATTCACGAATACGGACACATTGTACTTTATGATCTTAAAACTTTTGAGCAAAATTATAAAAAAAAGTTTTTGGACTGTTGCCGACGAAGCTAATAGTCAGAGTATAAAAAGAGCTAGAGCTGATAATAAGTTAGTTATAACTGAAAATTATTTTGAAAAAAATGAAGATAGATTTGTAAATGATTATGCAGTAAATGATTTAATTGAGGACATGGCAGAAACTTTTGTTTATTTTGTACGGGAAGATAAACCAATCGGTAATACTATTCGTGATCAAAAAATTCGTTCTTTTTATCAAGAATCTAATTTGGTAAAAATTAGAACACAAATCAGAGAAAATTTGAAAACCATAAATTTATAGATGTGTCTACACAATTAAAAAAATAGGAGTAAAATGTAAGTATGGTGTAAAGCCATAACTTATCAGTTTAATCTTTAATTTTATGTCACTAATAAAATGGGAACCATTTGATGAGTTTGATCGTTTGTTGCGGGATGTTCATCCACTTATGTCTACTCGTAATACTCAGGTGGGTTTTGATATGGCGGTTGATTTGTATGATGACGGTAACAGTGTGGTGGCCGAAATGAATGTACCCGGTTTGAAAGCAGAAGATATTGATGTAGAGGTTGAAGATAATTACTTGCGTATAGCAGGTAGAAGGGAGGAGATGCAGGAGAAAAAGGAAAAAAATCACTACGCAAAAGAAATCCGACGAGGTTCCTTTGAGCGAGTTGTACAGTTACCTGATGTTGTGGAGCAAGATCAAGTAACTGCTGAATATAAAGATGGTGTATTAAAGATAACTATGCCAAAAAAAGAGAAAACATCAGATAAGAAGGTTAAAGTAGAGGTAAAATAATAACAGTAAAGAGCGGGGCCCGAAGGCCCCGCTCTTTCTTGTTATTATTTTACCATTTTCAAATATTCTTCTAAAAAAGCCATTTCTCGTTTTAAGATAAAACCACCTTCATACTTTTCTGGTTGATCTGTTCGCATTTTTTCCAGTGCTTCCTCAGCTGGTAGCCAATAGTTAGTTAATTGTTCGTCGATTTCGGCTTGTTCAAACTGTGGTTCACCTATGTCACTAGTCACATCTGCAATATAAGCATAGGACATTTGGATTAAATTGTATTTGTTACGGTACTCGATTACCACTCCAATCAAGTCACCAATATTGCAATCACAGCCAGCTTCTTCTGTGATTTCTCTTTGTAATGCCTCCTTCACGGATTCGCCGGTCTCCACTCCACCCCCAGGAAGTTTGTGAAAACTATCTCGTTTAATATGTTGAAGATTAATGTTTCCGTTTTTATCTCTTAGTACAGCGCGTGCGCTTTTCCTTAATTCATAATTCCCCCCTAAAATTTCGGATTCACCCTTACCTAAATTGGCATCTGATATTTCTGCTAAAATTTTCATACACTTGCAGTATAGCAAAATTATCAGAGTGCAGATAATTAATGTATTAATGATATTATATGATGGTTATGGAAAAAATTACTTTTGTTACCGGTAACCTTAATAAGGTTCGTGAATTAGAAAATTATTTAGGTGTAACAGTTATACAAAAAGAATTAGCTTTACCCGAAATACAGTCACTAGATGTAGAGGAGGTAGCAAAAGTTAAAGCACAAAAAGCTTATGAACTTTTAGGTGTGCCAGCTTTAGTCGAAGACACAGCTTTGACTTTTTTGGCTTTAGGAAAATTACCTGGCCCGTTTATAAAATATTTTCTTGAATCAATACAGAATGATGGTCTGGTTAAACTGTTAAATAATTTTGAAAACAGAGAAGCGGTTGCCACTACTTGCTTTGCGCTTGCTGATGAAAGTGGTGTACAGACTTTTGTTGGCGAAACTCTAGGTGTTGTTGCTGATAAGCCGAGAGGGGAGGATAGGTTTGGTTGGGATATGATTTTTATTCCTATGGGTTACACGGAAACTTGGGCAGAGATGTCACTTGAAGAAAAACAAAAAACTTCTATGCGCAGAAAGGCTTTGGATAAGTTGCAGAAATGCTTAATTTATAAGTAGCTTAGGTATTATTAATAATCTTAAATTCAATTCCTATAACCCCGTATTTTTCTTGTACAGCCTTTGGATAAAAAGATTCAATTTCTTCAAGTAGTTCAGGTAAGTTTTTGTTGCCGAACTTATCTAATGGATGTGAAGAAAAGAGAATGCTAAAAGCAGAATAACGGTGAATGTCGGTTATGATGGTTTTAATTTCACTATTGTCTGCTCGGCTTATAAAAATGAGAATGTCACCAACCTGAAAAGTTTGTCTTTTTCCATCATACAGTCTAGACTCAATACTTTTCTTGCCAGACTTAATTAAAGCGAAGGGTTCCGGATGCAGTCTGAGGTTGTGGGTCATGAAAATGTAATTTATATGGTTTCCAAAAAGGATTCGATATCTGGATAATGTTCATCAAATATTAAATATAAAGTTTCGGGTTTTTCTACTTCACCAATTAATATTAATTTCTTGTTGAGTCCATAGGCGACACCTGCTTCCATATGAGTAGCCATGCCAGCCGGCAATAACATAACTACTTTGTCGGCGTTTTTAAGTCCAGCCATGTCAGTTTCAAAATGATCTTTGTGTACTGGATCATTCCAAAAATCTGTATGTGATTCGAGTATCCTCATTTGTTCTTCCCAAGGTAAGTTAGGGTTGTCGGGATTTGCTGGTTTGGCTAAAAATTTATAACAACTAAAGCCTTTACTTTCTATTCCTTCAACTAACCTAGAAATATTTTCAAAATTCCTAACCCTGCCTATAACTGTGTAGTCTGTTTTTGTGTTGTTCATTTCTTGCTATTTTACAATAGAAGATAATTTTCGGGTAGTTTCCGACAAAAAGAGTTTAATGTTAAACCCCTCCGAGGAGGGGTTTTTAAAGATCAAGTTATTTTAATGATTTTCTCACTAAACTGCACATCATCGCTAGTCCTGATAGAAGAGTGAGTTGCTGTTCTGCTGTATCTAAATTGTGACAGCTTAACTGTACTCCACCTTCATTATAAGACTGCAATGAGTCAGGATAAACACTAAGGTCACATGCATTGCCAGGACAATTTACGGTGAAAGCACCACTTTTACTTATCGAGCCTTCTATATAAGTACTGTTGTTACGGATGTATCCTGTACTAACTCCTTGCCACGCTATTTGCGAGGCTTTGATAATGTTGGGGTGAATACTAACCAAATTCATAGAACTACCACCTGTTAGTTTTTTAGAAGCGTAAGTTGCTAACCATTTAATAATTTTTGTTGATACTTCTCCTGAGATTGCGTGACCACATCCACCAGAGCGCAGTTCCGACATGGTAGATATTTCCACCAATTGGACTTTTTTACTCAAGGTGTTTTTGAATGACGTAGACAAAGCTCTTGTGAGTATATTTATTGTTGCTGCACAGTATCTAGTCCAAGGATGGGGTAGAAGTCTAATTCTCAAGCGGAGTTCATTTTTATTACTGGTTACATAACCGCAATTGTTGTACCCAAAGTCTATATCACCAAAAATATTTGGTAAAAAGTGATTAAAATTAACGTCCCTACTCTGAAAGTAAGATTCAAATCCATCGTTATTTATTGCTAATCGTGCAACTCTTTCCTTTAATTCTACCCAGTTACTTTTACAAATTATAAAAACCAACTCTGGTGTTTTTGATACTGAACCTCTGGCTACAAACTTTAAATCATATCTAAAATTTGTCATACCTACCTCCGTATTTTGAAGTTACAAAATAATACAAATCTGAACTAAATATGCACCAAGTTCATTTTTAATACAAGTTAAGAGGGTTTTTTCAAATAGATTTTTTAGATAAATTTAAGAAATTAGAAGAATTATGATCATTCATGTTTCTACACAGCTGATAGTTTAATCAAAATACTTCGCAAATTTTTTGGTTAAAATTTTTGCTTTCATGGGATTATTAGAAACTTTCAATTTAAATTTACCTTTTTTTGCCATTATATTATTGAGTTCAACCGTACTGATGTTTTCTATTTCCGTTGTATTTAGGATAAAATCATTTAATACGTTTCCGATTTTTTTGTCTAATTCTATTTCAAATATCCAATCGCCGATTAAAGTATAGTATTTTAGTTCTGATTGTTTCAGGGGGTTTTTATTAGGCGTAAATTGATACCTCTGTTTTCTTCTGTGTTTCAATACCAAAAAATCAAGTTTAGTAGGATGAGTAATAATAAGTCTTTGAATTCTAGATTGAGCATTTGTCCAGCGTTCATCACTTAATGGTCTTGAATAAAAGAACCAGTCGTGCGGTATACATGCATAAGTGGGGATTCTTTCAGGAATAATACGTTCTAGCAAAAGATATGTTTGTGTCCAAAAAGCATCTAATTCTGTTAGATTGTTGAAGATAAAAGAAAGATTCTTGTTACCTTTTTTAAGTTTAAAAATGTGACTAGCGTCAATCGTTTTATTGTATAAACTGTCAGTATGTTTCCATTTTTCAAACTGCTGATTGATATACCATAGAGTTAAACTCAGTTTTGTGTCTTTATCAATAACAATATCATCAGATCTAAGCCTTCTAAGCTCCTTGTAAACTGATTGTATTGTTACACCACACTCCGTTACGATATTATCAATCAACAATTGTTTATCGGTAATTCCATTTTGAAGTTTTTCTATTATTTTTTCTTTTACCATTTTAAACTTTAAGTTTAAATTAACTATAAAATTATCATATTTTTATACATCCAGCAATAAATTAAATATTCTAGTTAAGGTTATTAGTATATATAGGAGGAAAGACACTATGCCCCCAAGTGGATTTAGTAGAGCCGTTGTGGTAGGTGCACTACAGTTTGTTGGTGGTTGTTATCAAGATTTACTTAAGGAGGTGCGTGAAGGTAAACATGAAAAATTTTGAAAAAGCTATAGAATATGAGTTGTCTCAAATCGCAAAAGCTCTTGAGTCGATACATATTGATGAACAGGGTAGTCTCGTCGATAAGCGAACAAGGGAGAAGTTAACTTTTAAGTGAGGTAAATACAAATATTTAAAGAGGGTTCTTTGTAGCCCTCTTTTAAAAATTAAATAAATTGATCTAATACGTTTGTTTATATTTCAATTTACGATAATGTGGTAACTAGTTGGTCTGATTGCAAGTTACAAAGTTTGATGAACAGTTACAATAATACTGATATTTTTGACAGAATGGTGGATGGTATTTTAAATATATCCAGCAACAAAGCAATTATAGTTGCTATAGATGGAGTGGATGCTTCAGGTAAAACAAATTTTGCAAAGAAACTTTATAAATCATTACGGCTCAAACATAGTGACGTATTATTAGCGTCTGTAGATGATTTTCACAATCAACGATTAGTGCGATATGCAAAAGGTGTTAATTCACCAGAAGGTTTTTATTTTGATTCATTTAATTACAGTAAGTTAAAGGATTTACTACTAGATCCTTTTAAAAACAACAGAAAATTTGTCCAGCTTAAATATTTTGATTGTGATTCTGATAAAGAAGTGTTTGTTAAAAAGACCAGAATATCTCCAAGTACAATTCTTATTGTGGAGGGTATCTTTTTGCATAGACCTAATCTAATCAAATATTGGGATTATTCATTTTTTTTAAAAGTGGACTTTGATGTTGCATTAGAAAGAAATATAAATCGAGAAACAGACAAATTTAGAATAGGAAATATTGATAAAATTATTTCAAGATACAGGACACGATATCAGCCAGGTCAACAATTATATATAAAAGATTCTAGGCCAGAAGAAAAATCTGATATAGTTATTGATAATTCAAATTATACATTACCAATCGTTATCAAACATAATTTTGGTAAGTTTTAGTTAGGGTGTACAGAAAATTTTTATGTAAATGAACTACCCCGTATGCTCTGCATCGGGGTAGTTCATTCTACGCTGGTCATATTTCCTTCTCCATAGCACTCTACTAATGCAATATGAGATATTGAAAATAACAATTCAATTTTTTGAGAGGCAAGATATTGTATCCCTTTTTTATATCCTTCTCGTGTAAGGTCAGCAAATGCCAAAGTTACGTGAGGAGTGTAGTTTGTTGTCCGAGATACCCACGTATTGTAGTTTTGGACCACCTTATTTTGAAGGGTATTATACATTTGAGTTAAATCGGGGTTGGTCTCAACTTCTAACCAGATAACGTATGGGGTTATCTTACCCTCAATGGCTCCTTTCCAGTTTTCAATACCAGCGAAACCTTTTATGCGGGCAATGACAGAATTTTGAGAGTGTGAAATTTCTGTGAGCTGATTTTCTAATCCTAGCATTTGATTTTCAGAAATTGTAACGCCACCACCGATAGTGATATGTGGAAGCCAGTCCTCAAGACATTTACGTGAACCTGTTATTGTCGACAACTCTTTCTGTAATTCCCGAACTTGTTTGTATTCCTCTCCGCTGAGAAACGAAACGAGAGAAAAATTTCTTGCATTGTTTTCCATATCAAAACTTTTTTAGATCTGTACTGTGTGGTTTTGTGGATCAAATATCTGCATCAACTTTATTACTCCATCTGATACTTCTAATTCAATAATATCCTTTGAATCCACAAATTTTATCTCTAAACATTCAGGAGATGGGGTGAAATCAAAATTATCAACCTGACATTCAAAAATTATGTTTACAATATGTATATTAGGATTAACGGTTTGTTTGCCCGTAAGGAAATAACAAGGCCTGGACGCAGTCTTTGTGATCGTCAAATTCATTTCTTCCTCGACTTCTCGTGCGAGGTCGTCCTGTGGTGTCTCACCCCATTCGAGGCCACCTCCAGGTAAATCCCAAAAACCCGCCTCATCTTTACTAATTAAAAATTTATTCCTCCGTTCATTTAATATGAGTCCTTTTATGCTGACGCGATAGAAGCAATTCGGTACCTGTGGCAATGGTTTAATTGACATATCGCTAATTATATCATGGTTTTCGAGTTGGAATAAAAAACACCCTGATTTAACAGGGTGCCTTGTCAATGTGAATATATAACGTCGATGACTTGGTCGAGTACTTGCTCTGGGGAACCTTGTCCAACTATATAAAGGTTGGGATTCTGAAGAGCTTGTTCTTCAAAAATTCTAGAGCTCACTAATCGACTTTTGATTGCAGTTGGTTCTTCTCCACGTTTTTCAAGTCGTCGTCGCAATTCTTCATCATCCGGGTGCTTAATATGGATGGCTTTACAGACAATACCTTCAGGTTCGAATCTGTCAGCCACCATTTGATGGCAATTATCCGATATACAGCCAAAGGCAATTGAACCTGTCTGATTAAGTGCTTCGTAGAATTGGCGTGCGTGAGCGGCGTATAGATGTCCGTGGGCACTCTTTACCCACAGGTAGTCTGATTTACAGAAAATATTAACGTACATCCAAAAGCGCAACTCCCATTTTCGACAAAAAACATAGTTTGTAGCCGATTCTTCTGGGCGCGGATCTCGAGATGTGTGTGCTATTATCCGCCCACCACCAAAATATTGAAGCAAACCCTTCTCAAGAGTTGATTTACCAACACCCGATGCTCCAGTAATGGTTACAATCGTGCGATTCATACCTACCTCCTTTTTTGATGCGATTTGGTCTCTAAGGTTGAGGATAGTATAAAACTATCTAAAGTCAATACAAATGGGTGATTTGACAGTCATACAACTTGCTTTTCTTTATCTTTCTTGCATAATAACTATTAGAAATTTACATAGGAGTAAAATCAATGTCAAAAAACCAGCTCTTTACAGGTGCGGTTTGTGAGAAAAAGTTCGGTAAACAAATATCTGTATACAGGAATGTGAATCTGAAAGATGTCATGAAGCTCGTTGGTCGAAATGATGTCGTTAGTGGAACCGATGGTCGCTTACAGTGGTACAGGATGGTCCTGAACGTAATAGCCTTGATGCATCTTGGCATCAGGACGGGTTGTCGTATCAGTACCCACCTAAAACCGTTTTGCTGTATTGCGAGTCTGCGGGTCAGTATGACATCACAACAGATTTGGCTGATGTAGCATCAATGTTTAAGGCGCTTGATTCCCACAATCAGAGTATGTTGGAAAGAATGTTTCGATGCTATTTCACGATCAGGAGAGCAACTCTATAAAGATCGTGTAGTGCAGAGAGATCCTGATACTGGTGAACGATTTCTAAATCTGTGTTCACGTGGCTGGGTGCAAGGTGACGCAGATATGACATTGGAGCAAATGATTCGAACAATGCATGTTTTGTTTGACTCTGTCCGTCCTTGCCATGTTCATTCCTGGAGTGAGGGTGATTGCTTAGTGTTTAACAACTATAAATATTTGCATCGTCGTCATAATCCTAAAAATATCCCAGTCGAAGATTAATCAGAATGTGGTTTACATCAGATTTGTCTTAGACAGTAGATCGACTAATAGCAGTTTAGTGTTTTTACTTTGTTTTTAACAGTTTGTCTTACTTCGGTAGGACAAACTGTTTTTTGGTTTTAACTAAAGATATTGGGTACTAAAATTTTTCCAAAATCTTTTGAAAATATATCTCTAAATTGGGCGACTACTGGGAATCGAACCCAGATAACCGGTACCACAAACCGGAGTAATAGCGTTATACGATAATCGCCATGTTTTCTGGTCTGGGGCGCGGGCGAAGCCCGCGCCCCAGACATCAGTGCTTACATTTATACCTATTTTTAAACAAAAAGTCGAGGGTTTGGCTTGTCGTTAATAATTGGTGATGCTAAACTCAAAATAATCATGGAACAAGAAGCCTTACTTATATCATTATTTTTTACCCTAGTTTTAGGGGCTGGTGTTGGTTATTATGTGGCGCGTTTTCTTTTTTAATCATTAAAAATGATTGTTTTTCTACAAAAAATTTCTTTATTATCCCTCGCGGTATTTTTTTTGAGCATCAGTACTCTTCAAGCTCAAGAAGTACACCAAGAACTACAGGAAATTGTTAAAGCTGAAGTTATTGAGGTAGTTGATGAATATGAGCGTGATATTACTGGTACCGGTGCATCTACTACTGTTCAAGAATTGAGAATTCAAATTAAAGAAGGAGTAAAAACCGGAGAGGTGGTGTCGTTAGAAAATGATCTTGTGATTCTTGATCAGGGAGATGAAATTTTTGTAAACCGAATTGTGATGATTGACGGTACTGAATACTACAGTTTTAAAGATGTTGAGAGACGAGCACCTCTTATTCTAATCACTTTAATCTTTTTTGCCTTAATTATTTGGTTGTCAGGGAAGCAAGGAGCAAGAGCGATTATCAGTCTTGGTCTTAGTATTATTGCCGTCATTTTCTTGCTAGTTCCAGCTTTGCTTGCAGGATATTCTCCGGCTTGGTCAAGTCTGTTTATTGCTGGTCTGATTCTTAGTTTCACTCTGTTTTTTACTCATGGTTTTAAACCTAGGGTAGTGATTACTTTTTTCGGCACTTTTACTGCTGTGTTTATTACTTGTTTTTTGGCTTGGATTTGGACAGAGTGGATGCGTTTTACAGGATTTAGTAATGATGCTTCTGTTTATTTAAACTTTGCCACCAACGGTCAATTGGATTTAGCTGGTCTTTTGCTTGGCAGTATCATTATAGGTTTGCTGGGTGTTTTGGATGATGTGTCTATAACTCAAGCTTCTGTTGTTCAACAACTACGTAATGCTAATCCTAATTTTGGTTTTAAGGATCTTTATTCTAGAGCGATTCAAGTAGGTAGGGATCATGTTGGGTCTTTGGTAAATACTTTAGCTTTAGCTTATGTGGGAGCAGCTTTGCCAATGATTTTACTCTTTGCACATTCTGAATCAAATATTTTTACCTTAATTAATCAAGAAGTTATCGCTTCAGAGATATTGCGAATTGTGGTTGGTAGCATTGGTTTGGTTTTGGCCGTACCTTTAACTACAGCTATGGCTGCTTGGTACTTTAAGGATAAAAAAGCAGAAAGTCCGGAAGGACATTTGTGTACTGATTTCCATGGTGATGGTACTCATGGCCACCACCATCATTAAAATGTATAATCAAACGATTAGTAATTTTAAGCTAGTTATTCATGAAGAATTTCATAGAGGAATTTAAAGCTTTTGCCATTAGAGGCAATGTGGTTGATTTGGCGGTAGCAGTGGTTATTGGTACAGCCTTTGGAAAGATCGTAACTTCTTTGGTAGAAAATATCATCATGCCTTCTATCGGACTATTGCTTGGTGGGGCTAATTTTACTACTTGGAGTTTGCATCTAGGTGGGGAAGTGGAGATTAAGTACGGAATGTTTATACAAAGCATTTTTGATTTTACAATCATTGCGCTCGCTATATTTGTGGCAATAAAGATAATGACCAGATTACAGTTACGAGAAGAAGAAAAGAAGGCAGAGAAGCCAAAAGAAGTTTCCGAAGAGGTGTTGTTGCTTAGGGAGATTAGGGATAGTTTGAGGAAATAGAAAAAAGAGCGCAGGCGAAGCCTGTGCTCTTTTTTCTATCAGAAAACATTTTTAATCCTCTGCCCACTTTCCAATATCAGAAATACTTATTGTAACTAGGGCAAATCCACAGTTGTCCACAGTTCATAACTGTTGATATCTATAAAAAAACCTTCTTTTAGGCCATTCATGTAAAAAATAAGCTTTTCTGATAAATGTTATTATTTAGGTACGCACGAAATCTCCACCGTGTGTTTTGACAATCAGACCTTATTCAACACACGTCGTTTGCTGTTGGTTAAAACATCTTTCTTAAATTTAATTGCACCTAATTCTTGGTTTTGTTTACTCGATTAAATTTGCGAGAGATGCAGGTTTTTATCAGTTTATTTATTAATTGCAGAAGTTTTATGGAGATTAAACAGATTCGTAAGCGAGATGGTTCAGTTCAACCTTTCAATATTGATAAGATTGAAAGCGCTATTTTAAAGGCCCTTTATGAAATTGGTGAAGGGGAAGTAGCTGATGCAAAAAGGGTGGCAGATTTAGTACACCAAAAGACAATTGCTATGTGTGTGCAAGCAGCTACAGCTACGCCAGACGATCCAATTTCAAAGAAGTGTGTAGATGGTTACCCAGCAGTTGAGGAAATTCAAGACTTGGTAGAACAGGCCTTGATGGAGCTTGATTATTTTGAAACAGCTAAAGCCTATATTATTTACCGAAATGAACGCAAGAAACTGCGTGAGCGTGATATTTTCAAGAAAAGAACCAATCTCAAACCTTACGAATATCCAGAATTGTATGAATATGTAAGTTCCATCAGACATTCTTATTGGATTCATACAGAGTTCAACTTCACCAGTGACGTTAATGATTTTCATATCAATGTCAATCAAGCCGAAAGAAACGCCATTAAAAACGCTATGCTGGCAATTGCTCAGATAGAGGTGTCGGTAAAAACTTTCTGGGGGGATATTTATAAAAAGATGCCAAAACCAGAAATTGGTGCTGTTGGTTTCACTTTTGCTGAAAGTGAAGTTCGACACATGGATGCCTATTCGCATCTTTTGGAAATTCTTGGTCTAAATGCTGAGTTTAAAAATATCACTAAGATTCCGGTGATCCAACAACGTATTGCTTACTTAGAGAAAACAGTTTCATTGGCTCGTACTGAGGAAAATCGTCAATACATGCATTCAGTTATGCTTTTCTCTTTGTTTATTGAGCACGTGTCCTTGTTTTCCCAGTTTCTGATTATTATGTCTTTCAATAAGAATCGTAATTTATTTAAAGGCATCAGCAATGCAGTTGAGGCTACTTCAAAAGAGGAGCAGATTCACGGTATGTTTGGTATTGATGTGATTAACATTATCAAGAAAGAACATCCAGAATGGTTTGATGAAAATTGCAAGAATATGATTATTAAAGCTTGCGAAGAGGCTTATGAAGCTGAGAGTAGAGTGATTGACTGGATATTTGAGGCAGGAGAGCTTGAATTCTTGCCATCAGCTAACGTGAAGGAGTTCGTGAAGAATCGTTTCAACAATTCTTTGGCTGCCGTTGGTCTGCCACGAATTTTTGATGTGAGTGAAGCTTTGCTTGAAGAAACAGATTGGTTTGATAATGAGGTGATTGCTACTAAGCACGTAGACTTTTTCCAAAAGCGCTCAATCAATTATAATAAGCGAAGTGCAAGTGTAACGAGTGAAGATTTATTTTAATTTGTTAAAAGATACAACGTATGGAACCTTGGTACTGGTTGAATGAAAATAGTCGTGGTTTTTTGGCACGAGGATATTTGGCTAAAGATCAGACAGCAGAAGAGAGAGTGAGAGTGATTGCTGAAGCAGCTGGAGAGTTTTTGCAACGACCAGATTTTGCTGATAAGTTTGTTGATTACATGAGTAAGGGTTGGATATCCTTAGCTTCACCAGTTTGGTCTAATTTTGGTATTAATAAAGGTCTGCCAATCAGTTGTTTTGGATCATTTGTAGCTGACAACATGGGGAGTATTCTTTATACCAATGCCGAAGTGGGTATGATGAGTAAATTTGGCGGTGGTTGTTCTGGTTATTTTGGCGACTTACGTAGTCGTGGGGCTAGTATTTCAGACAACGGCCATTCTTCTGGTGCGGTTCATTTCATGCAACTATTTGAAACTCTTGTTGATGTTGTAAGTCAGGGTTCGGTACGACGTGGACACCTTTCTCCTTATTTGCCAATAGAACACGATGATATTATGGAGTTTCTTGATATTGGTACTGAAGGTAATCCAATCCAAAAACTCACACACGGTGTTACTGTGACAGACAAATGGATGGAAGAAATGATTGCTGGTGATGAAGAGAAGCGTGCTATCTGGGCTCGAGTAATTCAGCGTCGTGGGGAGATGGGTTATCCCTATATAATGTTTAAGGACACAGCCAATAAAAACACAGTTGATGTCTATAAGGATAAGAATCTCACTATTTACGCTAGTAATATGTGTAGCGAGATTATGTTGCCATCACATCAAGACTGGTCGTTTGTTTGTTGTTTGTCTTCAATTAATCTTTTGCATTACGATGCTTGGAAGGATACTGACTTGGTCGAAGTAATGATTGCCTTTTTGGATGCTGTGATGGAAGATTTTATTCAGAAGTTGGAAGCGATGCGAGATAGTGAGGATGAAGAAAAGCGTCTAGCTTTTAGTTTTATGGAACGTGCCTATAACTTTGCCAAGGCTAATAGAGCTTTGGGTCTAGGAGTGCTTGGTTGGCATTCTTTGCTTCAAGCTAAAGGTCTGTCCTTTGAAAGTGCTGAGGCGCAAACAATGAATGTTGAGGTTTTCAAGAATATAAAGGAACAAGCCGATAAAGCCACTAAGAAATTAGCGGTTGAGCTTGGTGAACCAGAAGTGTTGAAAGGTTATGGTCGTCGTAACACTACTCTTATTGCAATTGCACCCACTACTTCTTCGGCTTTTATTCTTGGACAAGTTTCACAAGGTATAGAACCAATTTGGTCTAATTGCTATATCAAAGATGTGGCGAAGATGAAGGTGACTATCAAGAATCCAACCTTACAAAAACTCTTAGCCGAAAAGGGGCAGGATACCAAAGATGTGTGGGATAGTATTCGTGATGCTGATGGTTCAGTTCAACATTTGGATTTTCTTACTGATCAGGAAAAGGAAATATTCCGGACATTTGCTGAGATTGATCAATCGATTATTATCAAGCAAGCTGCTGAACGACAAGTTATATTGATCAAGGTCAATCACTTAACATTATGGTGGCTCCAAATACACCAGTTAAGGAAATCAACCAACTTTACATCCAGGCTTGGAAACAGGGTATTAAATCACTCTATTATCAGCACAGTATGAATGCTGCCCAACAGATGGTACGAAAGAAGTTGATGGAGAAGAGAAGTGGAGGGTAAATAAATACATAAAAATCACCTCGAAAGAGGTGGATTTTATGTATATCATTCAATTTTATCTGATTTTTTTAGATTACATTTTAAACATAGCAGTCTAACATTGTTAACTAATAGACTAGTTCCACCCTTCGCAAATGGTAAATCATGATCAAAATGCAAATTTTTTGTTTCACCGCATAACACACATTTTCCTCGATCTCTTTTCCAGACATCCTTTTTAACCTCAGAAGGAATTAATCTCGTATGAGTTAGTCTTAAATCATTATTATCAAAATTTTCTACTTTATCAGATAATTTTAAAATGTATCTGAAAACATTACGTCTTCCGTCATTTACGACTTTGTAATCTATTAGATCAAAATAACCCTTCAATGACCAAATACCTTCTTTTATTTTTTCATAAACCTTAACTATTTCAGGTTCGGATAGTTTTTCCTTGTATGCGTTAACAGCTTTTATAAAAAGACCATTTTGGGTTGGTTTACCACTAGGTAATTTTTCTGGCTGATCATGTATTTTCGGATCCGCGATATAATTTTTTGCTGAATCATGTCCTTCATATTCAATTGTTATTCCATCGTCATAAATTTTATCGGAATAAGGAGCGTTTGATTTTTGAGACATAAGAAAAACTGAATATGAAGGGTTCATACGAAAATTCATCCCCCGTTGCATTGTTTGAACGTTTTCAATGTCACACATCTCTCTGTAACTTAATATGTTATCTAGAATTTTACCCATAACAATCGCAGCTTATCATGCTAAGAGAATTTTTGCAGCAAAACTTTTAATTAAAGATATATATAAAATATTGTTATAGATGATTTGCTAGAGTTCGATTTTTTGCTTGAAAATGTTAAAAATCTTAAGAGCCATGACGAGGGTCTGATGTTTACTACTATTTAGGAGACTTTAGAGAAAATTGGTTATTATGTAAAATATAGAGTCTTAAATAGCATGGATTATGATAATATTCCACAAAATCGTGAGCGTATTTATATTGTTGGATTCAATAATAAAGATTCCTATTAAACATTTAATAAAATAAAGAACCCCTTGTCTATCTGTCTGTTTACATAAAACCATGTCATGGTTGTGAATGGTTGTATGTTAAAATCATTTCTATGATGATAAAAAAGAAGAACGTGTTGGCGGTCTTTGAAAATCCTAGAGCCACGTATTTTGGTTTAGTGAATGATGTTTTGGCTTTGGCTACCATCGTTTCAGTTTTGATTATCGTTTTAGAAACAGTTCCTTCTTTAAATGTTTATGGAAATTATTTTCTTATTATTGAATGGTTTACGGTAATACTATTCACTATTGAGTATTTACTTAGACTTTGGGCTAATGAACATAGATTTAGGTATGCTTTCAGTTTCTTTGGGCTAATAGATTTGGTATCAATTCTTCCAACTTTGATAGGCTTAGGTAATTTAACCTTCCTTAAATCAGCTCGTGTAGTTCGTATTATTCGTTTTCTACGACTGATAAGATTAACAAAATTATCGAAAGTTAGCGTGGCCGATGCTGAGGAAACGATGGGTATTTTTGGTTTTAATATTGCTCTCTACGCCTCAACTTTGCTATTTGTAACTTTAATATTTGGTGTTTTATTACATATTTTTGATACCGCTAATGGACAATACTGGAGTATACCAGCCGCGATGTTTTGGACTTTTTCCGTTTTCTTAGGTGGGTTACCAACGCCAATTCCACCTGGAACTTTTGGTACGATGATTTTTATCGGCGCAAAATTCTGTGGTATGGCTTTGTTTGGTCTTTTGGTTGGTGTGGTCGGTAAAATTTTCAATGGTCTCATTTTGGGTAAGGCACGAAGCGATGGGAAGGAGGTTAAGGCTAAGAAAAAAAGAAAGCATAAATAAAATCACAACGTCATTTTGACTTTTTATTTTGTAGGTATAGTATTTCACTGGCTGTTCAAATAAAAAGTATTTTAAATGAAGAGGGAGGAGGTATGAAACTGAGTTCTAGGTTTTTAAGAAGATGTATTGTACATGCTGGCAGGCGTAGAATTAGTCGTAGAAAATAATTTGGGCTACCCAAAAATAAAGAATGGTCGCAAGACCATTCTTTTTATTTGATTCATCCTATATCATATTGGTATGAAAATTCTTTTTTATAGCTTGTTATTTATTTCATTTCTCGGAAGTGTTTATTTGGCAAAAAATCAAACCGAGAAAATTAAAGTCACTGAGGTTAATGAAAATGAAAAATCAGAGGCAATTATAGAACCAAACGCTACTAGTTCTTCTACAATTCTTCAGGATGAAGTTTTGGTAGAAAAGGAAGTGGCTACTACAGAAATCCTTGAACCTAAATTAATTCATATAAATTACAATGGAGTTGAGGTTGATGCTTGGGCGGAAGGGGTAAAAGATGAAGAGGTGGATATGTTACTCGTATATCATGGGACAGTTGTGAAGGATTCTCAGATTATTAGCTCAGCCTTAACTATTCTTGAAAAAACCAGAAATATACTAAGTAGGGATAATCTTATGATTGTGAGCGTAGCTTACCCTGAGGAAGGTTTGTTGTTGGGAGATAATATAAAACAGTCCGAAGCAGCTTTGTTGTGGGCTAAGAATAAGGCTAGTGCAGAACTTGGTATAAAAATAAACAAAATTTATTTGTTTGGTCACTCACAAGGAGGTTATTTGGTTACTCGTCTTAATACTATGCATAAAACTGATGGAGTTATTGCTAATGCTCCTGGACCAATAGATTTATCCTACCGTTGTCAGTTTGATGAGAAATCGAAGAAGGCCAAGCAAGAGTTTGTTTGCACACTTTTGCGTGAAGAATACGGTAGTGTCTTCACTAACCCAACTGCTTATCGAGACCGTTCTTTAATTAGTTTTGCTTCTGGACATAAAACAAAAATACTATTCATTCAAGGATTAGAAGATAGCGATATACAATTGAAACTCTGGCCTGAATTTAAGATGGAATTAAATAAATGTACAGATTGTGCTAGTTATGAGTTTTTGGAATTGTCTGGTTTTGGACACGGAGCGGTTTTTGATAGCAGTGAAGCCAAAGCTAGATTTAATGAGTTTTTAAAATAGTCCTGTTGAAAGCTTGGGGGTTGTGTCGTTATGACAGTGTATTATGTACATGTAACTTTCTAAAAAGTCATAAAGGCAGATAGCCGGGACTACGTTTCGCGACAACGCGGTCCCCGCTATCTGCCTTTGTTGCTTTTTTTTTGGTAAAAAATTGCTATAATTTGAGCTACTATGCGTCAGTCATTGTTTGTAATTTTAATTATTACCATATTTTTCGGTGTGAGTTTTTGGTATGGTCAAACAGCTGATATTTGCCCGGCGCCTATTAAATATAAAGTAGGAGAAATTGATCAAAGATTTAATTTGAGTCAAGCCGAATTGAGAGATGTTTTGTTTCAGTCGGAAGCTGTCTGGGAAAACGCAATCAATCGGGAGCTTTTTGTTTATGATGAAAATTCTGACTTCACCGTCAACTTAATTTATGATGAGAGACAACAATTGGTTCATACTGAGGATGAGTGGCAGATGAGTTTAGATAAACAAGAGAAGGAAGGAAAGATGGTAATGGATAAAGTTAAGGAGATGGGAAAACAATATGAGGTTATAAAGATTGAATATCAGCAACAGAAAGATGAGTATGAAAAGCGTTTGGAAGAATATAATTCTCGAGTAGAACATTTTAATCAAATTGGTGGCGCACCAAAAGAACAATATGAGAAATTAAAAGAAGAACAGCAGGAGTTATCAGGTCTACTGAAAGATTTATTGTTTGCGGAAAAAGGTTTAAATGAACTGGCTGGTGAAATAAATTTTCTTGGTGATCAAGGCAATAAACTGATTGATGCTTATAATGAAAATGTTAAGAAATATAATGAAATTTTTGGTAATTTAGATCCCTTCACTCAAGGTGATTTTCAGCGTAAACGTATAAATATCTATAAATTTCAAGACAAAGATGAGTTGGGTAGAGTTATCGTTCACGAATTTGGTCACGCTCTTGGTATAGCTCATGTTGAAGGTGACAAATCAATCATGTACTATTTAATGTCAGAACAGTCCGGTCCAACCATTCTTTCTGATGAAGATAAAAAAGCTGTAATGATGGTTTGTGGCGAAAGGGAGGATTTTTCTAGTGAGATGAGACGTTTTATTCGCAATTTATTAACAATTTTTAATTAAAAAATTTATGGAAAATTCATTTCTATCTTCCAAAAGTAACAGGGTACTAGTGACCGTAGCACTTTTGGTTTTGATCTTGGCTCTAAGTTCTTATGCTTATTACACAATGAAGCAGTCAAAATACATGTTTACTGGACCAGTAACTATTTCTGTGGTTGGTGAGGGTGAGGTTACTGCAGTACCAGACGTGGCCCAGTTTTCTTTTGCAGTAACAGCTACTGGTACAGATGCAACTAAAGCTCAGGAAGCCTCTGGAGTGTCTGTAAATGCCATTTTAGCCTATTTGAAAGAGAAGGGAGTAGAGGATAAAGATATTAAGACGTCATCCTATAGTGTTTACCCACACTATCGTTTTGACTCTATGCCTTGTGCGATTTCATATTGTCCACCTGGACGTCAAGTTGAGGATGGTTTCGAAGCTTCACAGACGGTAACAGTTAAGGTAAGAAATCAAGCTATTTCAGGTGAATTAGTAGCTGGAGTTGGTGGCCTTGGAGCAACAAATATCAGTGGCTTACAATTTACCATCGATGATACTAGTGCTCTAGAAGAAGAAGCTCGCAATGAAGCCATTGCTGATGCAAAGGCTAAAGCTAAAGTTCTGAGTGGAGAATTAGGGGTAAGGATTGTAAAGATGACTGGCTACTATGAAGACGAGGGTATGCCGTATGGTTATGGCATGGGTGGTGGTAATATGATGATGAAGGATAGTGCTGAGAGTTTTTCTGCACCAGAGTTACCGGCTGGTGAGGATACAATAAAGAGTCGAGTAACAATAACCTATATGGTTAGGTAAAAGCGGATGACGCAATAACAGTAAAAGAGGCGCCGGCGAAGCCGGCGCCTCTTTACTGTT
>JZEL01000022.1 GCA_001567365.1 Parcubacteria bacterium OLB19
TATGCAAATACGGTTGGTAACGCTAACATGTCTATTATTATTAACTACGTTAAAAACCAAGGTATACCAAACTATCAACAACTACATTCCGCACCAGTACAAACTACCTTATTTACCACCTAATCCAACGCCGATACCCCGTATGCTCTGCATCGGGGTAGTTCATTCATTAGTATAGAAGGCTCTGTAGTCAGCACCTTTTTCTGTATTAGGGCTGTCAGATTCATTCGTATAAATATCGCTTATAAGAAATTCATTTAGTCCAGGAATGATTTGACTTACAACCTTGTATCCATATTCCTCGTTTGTATAGACGGCGCTGTCTGTGGTTGTAATCAGGATGTTGTTATCAATCATTTTTTGGTTTAGTAGATAAGTCACGGCTACGGTGATGATTATCATTAATCCAATAATATATACATATTTCATAAAGACATGATAATAATTTACAAAAAAAAGTAAAGGAAGTACACTTGTGAACGCTTGCTAATTTTGGCAGGAAATCGTTCTTTCTACTGTAGGAAGTTTTAATGAAAAATTCGTTCATTGTTTTGTTCTTTGCATTAAGTTCTATTCTTGCACCCAACGCTTCGGCAGGTTCGTTCTGGTTTCCGCTTGATGGACATTATCCATATAGTAATTACAACAACATTCAAGCTGTTCCTGATCTGGATCAACGAAAACTCCACATAAGAAGTCGAATGAATGAGACTGGTAAGTATTCAAATGGATGTCTCAATGGTCTGACTGGTGGTTCTTGTGGATCTTCAAGTACATTTTCAAACTCCTCTGTCTGGGGGTATAAAAAAGATGGTGGAGGTAATTGGCAACTTGATGGTGTTCCATATGTTGGTAGTGTCGCATATCTTTATTACGATAATCATCGAGGATATGATTTTGCTGTTCCTTCAGGTACAGGAGTTCATGCTGTTGAAGACGGGACTTTTTGTGGATATGATTCAACTTTAGGACAGATATGTATACAACATTCTATTGAGAGTAATACGTATAGAACTTATTATTCCCATATGAAAAATATCCCCACTTGGCTTAAAAATGCCAGTATAGGCACATTTATATCTCAGTGGACTAAAATCGGTACTGTTTCTAATGTTGGTACTGGTGGGGTACATCTTCATTTTGTTACTTATAAATATGATCCTTATCATCCAAATTATTCCATAAGAAAAACACCTATTGGTAGTGGTTGGATTGTTGTTGATCCTTTATGGTTTAAAAAATGGTCCAGGAGGAACAGATTTAGAGCCATATCTTTGGAATTAGTCTTAAAGTTCTTTAATCACCATATGTTTATTTACATGTGGTGATTTTTAATTAAATCTTTTTCCATTTTAGGATTTAGGGGAAAAGAGATAGTAGTCATAAAATAATTTCTATTAAAAATAAGTATGAATAAATAATGCTTTATTCTAGTTCAGTTTCAAGTTTTTGCGTAAGGGTTAATATAAACAGAAGTTAAATAAAAATTTGGGAAAGTGTAAATGACAAAAGTATACTGTACGAATGATCAACAAAATCTTTCTCATCCGCACATTTATACTTGGAATTTTTGTTTTGCTAATTATATGGTTTGGGTTTTTATCTTGGCAAAATCAGACCTCAGCAAATTATGGTGACGGATTATTGACGGTGGCTTTCCTCGATGTAGAGCAAGGGGATGCGATTTTTGTGGAGACTCCCGATGGTGTGCAAATGCTGATTGATGGCGGACCAGATAGTGCAGTTTTGCGCGAGCTCGGTAAACAAATGGCGGTTTCTGATCGTGATTTGGATGTTGTTTTGGCTACACATTCTGATAAAGATCATATCGGAGGTTTGGTAGATGTACTTGAAAGATATGATATAGAAAATATTATAACTACCAACAATCAAAACGATACTACTGTCGTAAAAGTTTTTTCCGAGAGAGTGGTGAACGAGAAAGCAAATACTTATTTAGCTAATTATGGTCAACAATTAGCCCTAGGTGCTTCTACTTCTGTACTTATATTGTCACCGGCAGGTGATGTATCAAGTTGGGAAAGTAATACGGCTTCAATTGTCACACAACTCCGATATGGTGAAGTTGAGTTTATGCTGACAGGGGATGCTCCTACAAGTATTGAAGAGTATTTAGTGAAAACCCAAGGTGAAATTTTGGAAAGTGAAGTTTTAAAATTGGGACATCATGGTTCTCGAACATCTTCAGCTGACGGTTTTTTAAATATGGTTAAGCCCAATTATGCGGTGGTTTCAGCTGGAAAAGATAATACTTATGGTCATCCACATAGTGAAGTGGTAGACAGTCTGCAAAAGCGAGATGTAAATATGCTTAATACAGCAGACAGTGGGACGATTGTTTTTAAAAGTGACGGGAAGAGGGTGTGGGTGGTGGAGTAAGAAAAAGAAGGTTAAGTAAAGAAGGAAATAATAAAATAGGCGGGACCGAAGGTCCCGCCTATTTTATTATTTCTCTAGACTTACACTAGATTTGCTTCCTTCAATGTTTTGTAGGCTCCATTTTTTGCAATAGTACGCAATGCCTTGGTAGAAACAGTAATACTTACTGTTTTGCCAATCTCTGGTACGTAAATACGCTTCTTTTGCAGGTTTGGTGCTCGTTTGGTTTTTCCGGATGGGTTAAACTGAGTCGCACGAGTACGATTGCTGTACTTTCCGCCAACTTGTGTCTTCTTACCGGTAATATCGCATTTCTTTGCCATAATCGATGTTTTTAGTTCCGCTATACTAGCACGCATAGTATATATTGCAAGTCTTCGCTTTACTCATTAGCCATGTATACTTAATTTCAATTTTGAAAAACCTTCTCTTTCCCGTATGATAGTGCCATATGGATCCAATACAAATCGCTCTTATTATTGCTTTAGTTTTTTCAGTAGTTTTACACGAAATGGCACATGGTTATGCCGCTAATTGGCTCGGTGACCCTACCGCCCGTCTGCAAGGACGATTATCTGCTAATCCGATTGTACATATAGATCCTTTAATGTCAGTCATTATTCCTGGATTATTGGTTTTGACACATTCACCGATTCTTTTTGGAGCGGCCAAACCTGTGCCGTACAACCCTTACAATTTCACGAATCAGAAGTGGGGAGAGGCAATAGTGGCGGCGGCTGGTCCAGCAATGAATGTGGCAATTGCTATTATTTTTGCGGTTTTGGTGCAAAATGCTGAGATATTAAACTTGTCAGCTACCTTTGTAACTTTAGCTGTACAAATCATAATGCTCAATATTTTCCTTGCAATTTTCAACCTCATGCCTATACCACCCCTTGATGGTTCAAAAATTTTACCGAAATTCCTTCCTTATCGTTTAGCTATAGGATATGAGCGTTTCCGTCAGGTTTTTGAGCGAAATCTAGTAATTTCCTTCGCTGCTATCATTTTTATATTCGTTTTTGTATTGGCTACCCCTATTTATTTATTTACAAAGGCTGTTACTTACTTCTTAATCGGTTACTAAATTGCCAATTTATAGTTTAAAATAGTTGCAAAAATAACTAGTTATAGTATTGTATGCGAGCTTTATGGCAACAATACAACAATTAACAAAAACAAAGCGACGTGACCCTGTAAACAAGAGTAAAACTGGAGCTTTACATACTGGATTTAACAAAATCAAGAATAAGCCCAATTCATACAACTCACCATTTAAACGTGGTGTTTGTACTCGTGTTACTACAAAGACTCCACGCAAGCCTAACTCTGCGATTCGTAAAATTGCACGTGTACGCTTGAGTAATGGTCAAGAAATCACTGCGTACATTCCTGGTATCAAGCATAACTTGCAGGAACACTCGGTAGTCTTGGTTCGTGGTGGTCGTGTAAAGGATATTGGTGTTCAATACACTATTGTCCGTGGTAAATACGATGCTACAGGTGTAAACGATCGTAAGAATGGACGTTCACGCTACGGTGCTAAACGTCCAAAAGCAAAATAATTACAAATAAATAGTTTATATTCGCTACAGATAACAGACGCGATTCAAGCTATAAAATAGCTTCGGAATCAAACTATGCGAAGAATGAAGAATGTCAAAACTCCTCATTCTTAATGGTGTAGCAACCAACTTTAAGAATTAATAATATGCGCCGACCAATCAAAAATCGTCCTGTTGTAAGCCCAGATGTGGTATACAAATCAGTCGACGTAGAGCGTCTAATAAACTACATCATGCTACGTGGTCAAAAGGAGACTGCGCGCAAGATTGTTTATGCCGCTTTTGAAGAAATCAAAAATGCAAAAGATGGAGGTGAGCCTTTAGAGATATTTAACACAGCAGTAAGAAACGCTGGTCCACTTATGGAAGTTCGTTCTCGCCGTGTAGGTGGAGCCAACTACCAAGTACCACGTGAAGTTCGTCCAGAACGTCGTATGGCTTTGGCACTTCGCTGGATTATCGCTGGAGCTCGCAAGCAAAAAGGTGTACCAATGCACAAAGCTTTGGCTACTGAATTAAAGCTTGCTGCTAAAGAAGAAGGAAGCGCAGTAAAGAAGAAGGAAGATACACACAAAATGGCAGAAGCCAACCGCGCTTTCGCACACTTTGCTTGGTAATTCATTTCGAAATTTACAAAAGCCCGACACACTTCGTGTGTCGGGCTTTTGCTATTAAGTTATTACACTGCGTATTACAAATTAGAAAATAAAAAGTGCTAGAATTGAATACATATAACATTATTAAATTTTAATAGCTTATGAATATTTTTAAATCAATTTTATTAGTCGCTACCTTAATTTTCTTTTCTGGTACAAATAGTGTATTTGCACAAACAGATATGGCTACGTCTACTGTATCTGAAGATTCTTCGGAGTTTGTAATTCTCTCCTCTCTCAATATTCAAGATGTAAAAATTTTGTCTAAAGAAAATAATAATTTTAAGATTTATTTCAATTTATCCAACGCTGAAATAATCCAGTCAGGGGTTAAGTATGGAGTAAAATTAGTGGAGGAGTCCACAAATGGCCCTGTCGTTATTGATGAAAAAATATACCCAGAAACATTAAGTTTGTCTGAAAATAGTGTTTCGAGTGAGATTATTGATTACTCTGCACCAAAAATTTAAGTGGCCTATATTCTATATTTGTTGAAGCTTCAAATGAAAAAGGTTTTTCTTACGGCTTAGCTTATGTCGGCGAAGTGACTCTTGTAGCTGGTGAGGAACAAACCAAAATAATACCTAATTCATGTTTTGTTCAGATCTTAGAAGAAGATAATAATCCATCTCATAGTATTAATGAAAACGTTAATATAAAACCTAATGAAAACCTACAACTAACTTGCTTGGTAATAAATCCTAGTCAACAGACGTTAAATGTTAATCCGGTGTTTGAAACTTATAAGTACAGTTCTTATGGACAAGTGGTTGCCCAGAGCGATGTCCCTACTCCTGTAACTACTTTAGTTGGTCATGAGGAAAAAATGCTTTCTATAATTTTACCAAAAGCTAATACATCACAGGCTTATAAAGTAAAAGTTGCTTTGTCATCAGAGACGGGTATCTCTAATCCTGTAATAGTTGGTTATACTCTTGGTGAAGATTTTGCCAATATATCTAACGCTTGGCTTGATAAGGAGCAATATAAAGCTGGAGAAACAGCTAAATTGTCTTTTATTTGGTCTCCTTTTATAAAGGAATTTTCTACTAGTTCAGATATGATTTCATCAGAAATCAATTTTGAAGCAATCATTAAAAGCGCTGATGGTAAAAAATGTACAGAAAGTGTTAGTCAAAAAGTATCTGGTAAATCAGATTCTCCAAAAGTCGAAGCAGAAATTCCGGTGACTGCAGATTGTGTCAATCCAATAGCGGTAGTTACTCTAAAAGATAGTAACGGGAAAATTTTGGACACCTTACCTTCAAATATAGCGATTGAGTCTGTGATTGAAACACCTGAACCTAATGATGTGTATCAAAGTCCAAAAAATGAAATTTTGAAACTTATTGTCATAATTGTCGCCTTTACCGGTATTTTAATTTTTCTAATTTCTTATTTAAGAAAGAGACAAGAAGAAAATGGTGGCGATGATTCAAATTCAAACATAACTAAGACATTTATATTTGCTTTCTTGTTTATAATGGCAGGCAGTATGATGCCAGCAGAAGTAGGAGCGGTAACGTATTGTAGTAACCATTCTCCTAAAGACCCACATACATGTATTTCTGTCTCTTTTAATTTAGATAAGAGTAGTTATATTCCCTCAGAGAATATAAAAGTGACGGCTGGTCTGACTGCAAATTCTACTTATATTAATTCTTTTCTTGAAGTTCAAGGTAAGGGCGAGAAAAGTACTGGAGAAGTATTTCTTCCTTATCGATGGTTCCATAAAGGAACTTACACTGGCCCAGCTTCTACTGTAACAAATATAACTGCGCCATTTACCAATGGAAGTTATTGTTTTATGCCTAGATCTGGAATTAATTGGGGGGCTTTACCTTTTACTGCTTGGGGATACGGACCTTGTGTTAGTTTTACTGTAGCACCTGCTACTCTTGCTCCGACCTCAGCTACAATAAATTTAAGTAAAAGTTCTGTTACAGAAACTGAAGGTCTAACTGTATCTTGGTCTGGTAATAATTCACCTACATATTATAGAGTCAAGGTTAATTCTACGGAATATGATATGGGGTCGGCTGTTTCAATTTTTGGAGCCCCTTCCGATTTGAGTCTTGGTGCTGGTAATCATAACTTCTACGCTATGGCGTGTAATACTGCTGGTTGTAGTCCATGGAGTCTAGTCAAAGTTCTAACTGTTACTGCCGTCGCCCCTGCCCCCACCCTAACCTTCACTGCTTCACCAGCCACCGTTACCTCAGGTGGGGCTTCAACTCTGACTTGGTCTACCACCAATGCTACCGCTTGTACCGCTTCTGGTGCTTGGTCAGGTTCTAAGTCTACCAACTCTTCACAATCACTGGTGCTTTAAGCTCAACTCAAACCTACACCCTAAAGTGTGATGGTGCGGGTGGTTCAGTTACTAAGAGTGTGACCGTAACGGTGAGTGCCGTCGCCCCCGCTCCCACTCTAACCTTCACCGCCTCACCAACCACAGTCACTCCAGGTAGCGCCTCCACTCTTACTTGGTCAGCTACTAACGTCACAACTTGTATTGCTTCTGGTGACTGGTCAGGATCTAAAGCAACAGGCGGATCTCAATCAACCGGTGCTTTAAGTACTGTTAAGACTTATACATACACCTTGCGTTGTATTGCTCCTGGGGGAGATATTACAAGAAGTGTGACCGTGAGTGTGAGTTCTGTCGCACTTGCCCCAACTCTAACTTTCACCGCTTCACCAACCACAGTCACTCCAGGTGGCGCTTCCACTCTCACTTGGTCTAGTACCAACGTCACAACCTGTATTGCTTCTGGTGATTGGTCAGGATCTAAAGCAACAGGCGGATCTCAATCAACTGGTGCTCTATTTTCATCCAAAACCTATAGTCTTACCTGTACTGGCGCAGGAGGTAGCGTAAACAGAAGTGTAACTATAAATGTTGGTACTGTTACACCAGCCCCAACTCTCATTTTTACGGCTTCTCCAACAACTGTCTCTTCGGGCGGA
This sequence comes from Parcubacteria bacterium OLB19, assembly GCA_001567365.1. Lineage (GTDB taxonomy): Bacteria > Patescibacteriota > Minisyncoccia > Phycocordibacterales > UBA918 > OLB19. The sequence goes on from JZEL01000022.1 coordinate 7,592, forward strand.
TCTTCTATGTTAAATTGGTCGGCTACTAATGTCACTACTTGTATTGCTTCTGGTGATTGGACTGGATCAAAAGCACTTAGTGGTTCACAGTCAACAGGAGTCCTTACAACTGTTAAAACCTATACTTATACTTTGCGTTGTATTGCTGCTGGCGGTGACATAATTAGAAGTGTAATAGTAAATGTTACTCCTGTTGTACCCGTTGCTCCATCAATCGGTACTATTACAGCAGATGACTGTACCATTATGGTGGCTGGAGAGTCAGAGTGTGACACTAAAGTTAGATGGAATGCCCCAGGTTATATTAACCCTAAAGTTTATCAAGGAGGTAAACCATTGGTATTTGATCTAGCGGTATCACCTCCAGGTGGTTATCCAACAAAGATGAAGTTTAATACTAGAACTTTCCGCTTGTACGATAACAGTATCTTTGGTGTAGTTCCTGGGACAGATACATCATATACAGCTAATATTTATTGTGGACCAGGATTGGAAATGAATACTAGTGGTGTGTGTGTGATGAGTACTGTAGGGGTCACACCTTTACCAGCAAATATAGATATAATTGTAGAACCATCTATTATTCGTTCAGGTGATACGACTAGGGTTAGAGTAAAAGTTGAAACATCATCACCAGCAACCTGTACTCATTATGGTATACAAAACAGTCCTGGAATTCTGACTCATGATGGATCACCTTCTTCTCAGGATTGGAATTTAACCACTAGACCATTAATGAGTACACAAATTATAAAAGTTAAATGTGTACTTGATGGTCTTGGTATAGAGTCAGAGAAAGAGGAAAGAATAAATGTAATTCCGAATTTCGAAGAAACATAATTTATAAACCATTATGCGAAAAACAAACTCCGAGGTCTTGCCTCGGAGTTTGTTTTTTAGGTTATGAGTTTTACACACAATATGTTTAATAGGTAATTATGCTAAAATTGTCTATAAATCACCTATGGAAAAAATCAAACAATCAGAAAAAATATCTCTGGTCGAGAAGCAAAAGCAAGAAGCTTTGGAAAATATTATTGATATCTTGGAGGAGCGTTTTCCAGACAAACTAAAAAAGACTTTCGAATCCCATGGCCGAGAATATATTTTAACTTCAGCCGAAGATTGTATGGTGGCGTTTGCTGAGCAAAATCGGGAGGTGGTAGAAATCTTATACGAAGAGATAAAACAAAAAGACGATTATCGTAGCGAACAAGCAATCGCTAAACTCTTTGCTTTATTTATGGCTTACGAAAAACTAGTGGTGCTTTATGCTGAACTGAGGAGTTATTATCCAAAAGTAGCGGGACGAGTGGAGGATAAGCTACCACCATTATCTTATGTGGCCGAACACGGTTCTAAGCAGTGGGAAAAAATCAAATAATATGTCTTCTTTTAATTTTGATAATGAGATTGAAAAACACCTAGAGGTAGTACGTAAGTTACAGAAACCATCAGGAGTTTTTACAGCTTCTTCTCATAGTGTGCAAACTGGTTATGATAAAGCTTGGCTTCGGGATATTTATTTTATGACTTTAGGCTTTTTGGAAACCGGTGAATTTGATGTGGTGCAAAAGGCGGGAAAGGCTTTGTTGTCTATTTTTGTTAAACATAAAGATAAGATTAATTGGGCGATTCAAAACAAGCCACATGCTACTTGGCAATACATTCATGCCCGCTTCAATCCTGAAACTTTTGAAGAGTATTGGGAAGAATGGGGTAATAGTCAAAATGATGCAGTTGGAGAAGTGCTTAATCTTTTGGTTGAGTTGGAACTTCAAGGTAAAAGTGTAATTGAAACTGACGAAGAAAAGGAAATGATGCAGATGATTGTTGATTATTTGGTTAGGTTGGAATATTGGCATGATCCAGATAATGGTATTTGGGAGGAAGCTATGGAGATACACGCGTCTTCTATTGGTTCGTGTGTGGCAGCTTTGCGTAAGGCTAAGCAGTTACCATGGCTTAATGTACCGAATGAGGCGGTGGAGAATGGTGAGAAAGCTTTACGTTCACTTCTTCCTCGTGAGTCAAGAACAAAATTTGCTGATCTGGCGTTACTTACACTCATTTATCCGTTCGCGGTAACCACCGAGATGGAGACGGTGGAAATTTTGCGAAATGTTGAATACCATCTCACACGTGATAAGGGGGTAATTCGCTATAAGCTGGATCGTTACTACAACAATAACGAAGATGGTTATAGTGAAGAGGCGGAATGGTGTTTTGGTTTGTCGTGGCTCGCTATTATTTATGCCGAGAGAGGTGAGCGAGAAAAGGCTTATTATTACTTACGCAAAGCCGAAAAGACGGTGACGGCAGATGGTTTGGTTCCAGAATTATATTATTCACACACAGACAGGCCAAACGCTAATACACCATTGGGTTGGGCAGAAAGTATGTATGTAGTGGCGCTGAAGAAGGTGAGGGATATGGCGTGAAAGTAATAAGCGGGCGGGACCTTCGGTCCCGCCCGCTTATTACTTTCACGCCAACATAAAAAATCATGTATACTTTATATGTATGATCAAAGCCATATACATATTTGTCGCTATAGCGATTTTAGCTGGTATTGTTAGTTTTATTACTTCTAATAACAAGAGTGAAGAAGTGGTCGAGAATGAGGGTGTAATGTGTGCTATGGATGCCATGATGTGCCCTGACGGTACTTATGTGGGTAGAACTGGACCAAATTGTGAATTTATTTGCCCAGACTCTGGTGAGGTAGAAAAAGATATTCCTGTAGTTGGTGAAGATAAAACTAATCTAATAAGAGTTAATCAGCCAGTAATAGGATCAGTTATCACTAGTCCGCTACAGATTGCAGGAGAAGCAAGAGGTGGTTGGTTTTTTGAGGCCAGCTTTCCTATATCCTTAGTAAATTGGGATGGTGTGATTATTGCTGAGGGTATAGCTGAAGCTCAAGATGAATGGATGACAGAGGACTTTGTTCCATTTTTAGCTAATATAAAATTCACAAACCCCTACAATATTGGTGATCCAGATTTTATGAAAAGTGGTACTTTAATCTTACGTAAGGATAACCCATCAGGCTTACCCGAACATGACGATGCTATAGAAATACCAATTCGCTTTACAGAGTAGTTTTTTCTTTTGTTATAATTTAAGTAGTTATTAGTTTAAGTAGACAATATATGGCCAAAGGTACAGACATGAGGAAGGAGAAGAAGAAGCCAAAGAAGGATAAGGGAGATAAAAAATAATTAAAGTGGGCGGTCCCTTTGGGACCGCCCACTTTAATTATTTTTTATCTAAAATCTTACTCAAATCTGCTTTAGAAAAATCAGGACCTTTCTGTACTTTATAAGGGTGATATTCTTTGGTCATATTAGAACGGTGAACTTCAGCAAAAATTTCTTCCATCTTATCTTGTAGTCCGTGTTCGAGGATGGTACCGTAAGTAGCGTATAGTAGATCAGTTAGTTCTTTAGCAATATTTTCTAAATCTTTTTTTTCGACACCCGTTTTATATTCCTCTACTTCCTCTTTTGCCATGTTGTACCGTAGGAAAGAGCGATCTTCAGGAATTAAACTAGGAGCGTTGGCTATGGGTACTCTGAATTTACTATGAAACTCAGCTACCATCTCTAATTCTTTTTTCATAGAGTACATTATATACGAGGATAAAAAATACTTACATATTTTGCAAAAATAGTGTATGGTACTGTCTTATGTCAAGAAGTGATGGAATTATTGTTTTCAAGGATGTTTCCTATGAATATGATGCGACTCGTCCAATTCTAAAAGAGGCGAATTTTGTAGTGCGTCGTGGTGCCAAATTAACTTTAATGGGTCAAAATGGTGCCGGTAAAAGTACTATTTTTTCACTAATCACCCGCGAACGTCAGCCTGATGAAGGTGATATTAATATCGAACCTCGTACCAGTATTGCGGTTGCAAGACAAATTATTCCTCGAAGCGAACTAGCTCTCACTGTTCGTGAATTTTTTGAAAAGTGTTTTTCTGAAAAAGTTTATGACATTGACCCAAAAATTGATGAAGTATTGGAAGTGGTAAATCTAACTCCAACCGAAAAGATGAAAGAAACTTTTAAGGAAAGAGTGGTGGGTAGTTTTTCTGGTGGACAGCAAGCTCGTCTTTTGTTGGCACAAGCTTTGATACAGAATCCCGATGTGCTTTTACTAGATGAACCAACCAACAATCTAGATGTGGCTGGTATTGAACATCTCACTACTTTTCTTAAAGAATACAAAAAAACTGTTTTGGTAATTTCCCACGATGCTGATTTCTTGAATGCTTTCACGCACGGAGTTTTGTATCTTAATACTCAAAGGCGACAAGTTGAGCAGTACAACGGTAATTATCATGCGGTAGTGAAGGAGATTGCTGCGCAAGTAGAGAAGGAGCAACGTGAAAATGCCCGTTTGGCTAAAGAGATTCAGGCTAATAAAGATAAGGTGAACTATTTTGCAAGTAAAGGAGGAAAAATGCGTCTGGTTGCTAAACGTATGCGTGAGGATATTGAGGAAGCGGAAGAAAATAAAGTAGATGTACGTCGAGAGGATAAAACTATTCGTCCATTTACAATTGAACCGCACGAGGACGTGCCACTTGAGGTGGTAAAACTGACTTCTTATCAAGTAATTAAAAATCACGAACCAAAGGAAATCGAATGTGATTTGGTATTAAAACGAGGACAACATTGGCAAATCATAGGTCCTAACGGTATTGGTAAAACTACTTTGCTCGAGAGATTAGCTTCTGGTCATGCGAAAGGTGAGTTTGTGGCTGAAGGTGTACAGATAGGTTACTATCGACAAGATTTTTCTAATCTTGATTTTGATAAGACGGTTTTTGAAACTTTAATGGATTCAATGCAGAGAAAATTAGAAGAGGAGATGCGTTCTATCGCTGCTGGGTTTTTGCTTTTTGGTGATGTAATGAAAACCAAAGTCGGTAATCTGTCTGAAGGTCAAAAAGGTTTGGTGGCTTTTGCTAAATTGACTATGGAAAGACCCGGACTTCTAATTCTTGACGAACCAACCAACCATATAAATTTCCGCCATATTCCAGTTATTGCTAAAGCTTTGCATGATTATAAGGGGACAATGATTTTAGTTTCTCACGTTCCTGACTTTGTAGAACAAATTAGAATTGATGAAGTGTTGGATTTGGCTAAAGGAAAGAAATAAAGACAGGTTAAATTAACCACAGCTATTGACATATATCATATAATATGATATTATAGGAAGGCTTAAAAAGCGTTGTACCTTAAAACTAAAACTAAAGGAGAAAAAAATTGTATAATCAATATCATTTTAATGGCGGATCACTTCTGGTGTTATTGCAAGAGCAAGAACCGTTTGTATTGTCAGGGATGTCTGGTACGGTGATTGGTAGTCGAAACGACGACTCAATTACTCTTCTGGGGCCAGAGTCAAAAATTGCTTTGGCTGGTGCTGGCGACGACATAATCGTTTCGTCTTTTGAAACAGACGGAATGACTGGTCCAGCGGAAAATTATATATATGGCGGATCTGGTGACGATGTCATTGTTAGTACTGGCTTTACTGCCGATGAGATTTTTGGCGGTGCTGGTGATGACGAAATCATTATAGGTAGCTTCGTTACTAATATTAGTGGGGGCGAAGGTTCTGATACTTTCACTTTTATGGAAATATCAGAGTCGTACTCAGCGTCTTCCATAAATGACTTGTCATTTATGGAAGGTGATGTTATCAACCTTTCATGGCTCACATCCTCTGGTTATGTATTGGAGTGGGATTCAACCGATCCAGACTTTATTGCTGTGGAATCTGTCAGTAATCCTGATTATTCTGAATATAAGGATTATGATGATGAAGGTGACGATGGTGAAGGTTACTGGACTGATAATTATGGATCTGAGTTTCAGTTGGACCTGTATGTTTTCGGTCTCGGTGAGCAGATTGAATTAATCGGCGGACTGGAAACGGCTTTGGCAGAGGGTTATGTCGTAATATAATCCTGAATTTTTATCTCTCAACCCCTGGGTTTATTACTCAGGGGTTGTTTTTGTTTAACTAGTTCTAGTTTAGAATATTATTTTTGGATTTTGTATAGAACATAAAAGGCGCGGCTTCGCCCGCGCCTTTTATGTTCTATATTAACTATATATTTTGCTTCAAAAGTGCCATGGCTCCATACAAGCCACCTTCATCTTTGAGAGTAGCATCAAGAATAACTGGACATGGTACAAAACCAGCTAGTACTTCTTCGGTGTGTCTAATAATATCTTCGCGATAAATTCTCGGATCACCAACTACCATCGAACCACCAAGCACAATAGCATCAGGTGACCAATACAATATCGTGTTTCTTAGACCGTTAGCTAAATAATAAGCTAATTCATCCCAGACAGGGTCTGTTTGGGGTATTTCGTATGGTTTACAACCCCTTCTTCTTTCCAAAGATTTACCAGAAACAAGATTTTCCAAAGTATGATTTATATCTTTACCAAAGATACTTCTATCAATATCAAGAATTTGGTGACCTGGCTCAAAACCAATACTGGTTACATCTAATTGTCCTTTTACATATCTGGCGCCACCAACGCCTGTACTGATTGTGTGATAGGCGACTATGTCATAATCTTTTCCTGCACCATAAACTGCTTCTCCTAAACCGACAATGGCTGAATCGTTTTCCAAATAGGCTGGAGCAGAAAAACGAGCAGTCAAATCTTTGGTAATTTCGTGATTTATCCAATCAGTTAATATCACCTCATTGGTGATGCCTGTCTTGTTTTTATTTAAAGGTCCACGAATTCCTCCTGCTATACCTTCAATATTTTCACCGCCACTAATTTTTTCTATTGCCTCGCAGAGATTTTTAAAACCTTCTTCGTATGATAGAGGGGTTTTAAACTTTATTGGTGTACCGTAAGTTTTAAGATCGTTACTACCTGCTACTCTTGTGTTTGTTCCGCCAATATCGAAGATTATGTACATAATGAATTCAAATTTATAAATTAAATCAATCTATTGATTATAGCAATACATTATGTTGTCTAACATAATGTCTGCACGGTTGATTTTATCTAAATAATGGTGTTAGAATTTAACCGGAAAGAGTGTAGTTCTTCTTTCTTTTTCTTAACTTTGATTGGAGAAAGAATCATGAAATTTAAACTTGTAAAAATGGTAGGTGGAGGTGGTGGAGCTTTTATTAATGGCGATGGTGGCTCTGCTTTTATTATCCCTGACGGCGACGCAGTTTGTGATTGTGGTAATTGTGAAGTTTGCAGGAATCTTAAAGTTTAGTTTTTTTAATCTTCAAGACCTGGCTGTTTCAGTCAGGTCTTTCTATTGACTAATAAGAAAAAGGTGATTTAATTCTCAAAGGTAGGTAGTTTTTGTGCTATTTAACAAATCATAAGGGGGTTAAGTGAAAAGATATTCATTTTTAGGATTATTCTTTTGTTTTATTGCGAGTACTGACTTGGTTTATGCTAATAGTAATTTTATAGGGTTTCTTTCCGTGGAAGAAGTGCATTCATTACACCAATTTTTATGGATAGTAACGTTACTGTTGATATTAGTAACAATCTTTCCACTAAGATTTACATCAATACCCTTTAGATCAATTTGGTTTTTTGTTACTGGTCTACTAATGTTAGTAATGTCTGGTGTAGACGGAGATGATTTGATTTTAGGGGCGTCCTTTATTCATATATTTATAATGTGCGGATTTATTATTGCTGTTATGTTGATTACAAATTCAAATAATCTAAGTCAAATCATAACTTTGCGCGATTCATTCTCTGCCATAACAATACCTGTCTGTAGTGCGCTAGCATTAGTTTTAATGTCTCGTGCAGAGAAGGTGAGTGGTTACGTTTCACCTTCATTTATGATTGGATTCACAATCCTCAGTCTGATTCTCTTTATGGTTGAATTTATTGTTTCTCAAAGAAATAATAAATTAAACAAATAGGGTTTGGTTAAATCAACTAAAGACCACCAAAGAAATTTCTTCGGTGGTCTTTATTTTTATCCCAGATTGTTAATTCTTTTTCTCTGGTTGCCGATTGTTCATAAATACCGTATAGTATCGGCGTTAAGCCAATTTCGGCTTTTTCTTTTCTCCGAGGTCACATTTGTGTCCATTTGGTATGAAAGGGAGTATCACATTATTCAATACATATATTAAGTAATTTAAGTAGAAGATAAATTTATGGCTAGAAAATTTCCAGTAGACCGCATGCGTAACTTCGGTATTGTTGCGCACGTAGACGCGGGTAAGACCACGACCTCAGAGCGTGTGCTTTTCTATACCGGTATGACTCACAAACTTGGTGAGGTGCACGATGGTGCGACTGTTACTGACTGGATGGAGCAGGAAAGAGAGCGAGGTATTACCATTACCGCAGCGGCGATTTCTTGTAATTGGTCTAAGACTGAAGTGGCTGACCGCAAGGATGAATCACAAATGTACACTTTCAACGTTATTGATACTCCAGGACACATTGACTTTACGGCTGAGGTAAAGCGTTCAATGCGTGTACTTGATGGTGCGGTGGTAGTGTTCGACTCTGTAGCTGGTGTGGAACCACAATCAGAAACCAACTGGGGTTATGCTGATGAAGCGAAGGTTCCACGTATTTGTTATATCAACAAGATGGACCGAATGGGTGCTAGTTTTGAAAAGTCATACAAGTCGATTCAAGACCGTCTTTCAAAGAAGGCTGTTCGTTTGCAACTGCCATGGGGGTTTGAGAGTGATTTCAAAGGGGTGGTTGATTTGATGAAGATGAAGGCTTTTACCTTTGAAGGTGAAATGGGTACTAAGGTAGTAGAGCACGAAATTCCTGAGGAATTAAAGGCTGATGCCGAGATGTATCGAGCTGAATTGGTAGAAAGAATTGTTGAACATGATGATACTCTCATGGAAGCTTTCTTGGCCGGTGAAGAGCCATCATTCGCTGATCTACAGAAGACTCTTCGCAAGGCAGTGATTGCCAATGAAATCTTCCCAGTTTTCACTGGTTCTTCTCTAAAGAACGTAGGTGTACAGTTGGTACTTGATGGTGTGGTTGATTATTTGCCTTCACCACTAGATTTGCCACCAGTTAAGGGTATTAATCCTAAGGATGATAGTGAAATAGAAAGAAAGCCTGAGGACGCTGAACCATTCTGTGCTCTAGCTTTCAAATTGCAAACTGATCCATTCGTAGGACAACTTACTTTCTTCCGTGTTTATTCTGGTACGGTAAAGGCTGGTAGTTATATCTACAATGCTACAACCGGAGAAAAGGAACGCCTTGGCCGTATTGTCCGTCTCCAGGCTGATAAGCGAACAGAAATTGAAGAAGTTTATGCTGGTGAAATTGCTGCTGGGGTAGGTTTGAAAGAAGTAAAGACCTCACACACTCTTTGTGACGAAGCTAATCCGATTATTCTTGAACAGATTACTTTCCCAGAGCCAGTGGTAGCGATGCGCGTAGAACCAAAAACTAAGAACGATCAAGAGAAGATGGGAACAGCTCTTAAGAAATTGTCTGATGAAGACCCAACTTTCAAGATTTCAACTGACGAAGAGACTATGGAAACTATTATCGGTGGTATGGGTGAACTTCATCTTGAAATCATGATTGACCGTATGAAGCGTGAATTCAACGTAGAAGCTAATGTAGGAGCTCCACAAGTGGCTTATCGTGAAACTATTCAAGGTGAAGCTGAGGCTGAATACAAATACGTTAAGCAGTCAGGTGGTCGTGGTCAATACGGACATGTAAAGATCCGTATTCGACCAATGAAGGCACTGGCTGAAGGTGAGACTGTACCAAAGAACGTGACTCGTGAAGATCATTATGAATTCATTAACAGTATTAAGGGAGGTGTAATTCCAAATGAGTACATTCCAGCAGTTATGAAGGGATGTAAAGAGGCGATGGCGAGAGGATTTGTGGCTGGATACAAGATGGAAGACATCTCAGTAGAATTGTTTGATGGTAGCTATCACGATGTTGACTCGTCTGAAATCGCTTTCAAATTAGCAGCTATTCACGCCTTTAAGGCAGCAGCTTCTAAGGCGGGTGCTGTGCTTCTTGAACCGATTATGAAGGTGGAAGTACGTACTCCAGAACAGTTCATGGGTGACGTAAACGGAAATATTTCAAGTAAGCGTGGTCAAGTAGAAGGAATGAGTGAAATTGGTGATAAGAAAGTTATTACGGCTAAGGTTCCACTATCTGAAATGTTTGGTTATACCAATACTTTGCGCTCAATGACACAAGGTCGCGCTTCAATGATGATGGAATTTGATCATTACGAAGTTGTGCCAGCTAATGTGGCTAATGAAATCAAGAAGACTCGTGGTGTAAAGGATATTGATGAGGAGTAGAAATTTCTCAGAGATTAAAAACAAAAGCGCGACCCCGTAGGGTCGCGCTTTTGTTTAAAATTCTTGTATATTTTAAAAAATTATTCAGGACAATTTACGCAATAACCTGGATGATTAATTGGTTTGCTAAGGTGTGATCTACAAGCTCCTTCAATACAGTAGTAAACTGCACTATTTATATCAAAATCTGAAGCCCACTCTTTTTCTGGGAATCTACATTGACTAGGTGCTCCAATGGGGCAAAAACGAGCACTAATTTGCAAAATTCTTTTGTTTGGATCATCTGGATCAGTCCAATAGTCCCAATCATAAACACTACCTGGCCAGCTAGAATCTGGCCATATGCCTGGACCTAGGAATTCCTCTAATCCGGGTGGTATATCTCTATTTGTGTCTGCCGGAAAATCACCATAACGTTCCTTATATAATATCAAGGCTTGGTGTATTGAATTAAATTCTTGTTGTGCCCTCACTAAATAAGCATCTTCACGGACAGTTTGAAAAACTGGAAAAATAAGCTTTGCTAGTATGGCAATAATACTTATACTTATGAGTAATTCTATCAAGGTAAAGCCTTTTTGTTCATTCGGTATTATTGGTTTAGCAAAAAATTTTTACCTTTTTTAAATCTAGCAAATAAAAGTATTAACAATAGTAAGCTATAACTTATATGCAAATTATTTAAGAGAAAAAAACCAAACGAACCAGTTTCAAAAGTAATTATACCTCTAATAAATAAAGCTGTTACAATAGCGTAAGTGGTTGTTATTAGCCAACCAAACAAGGTAATATAATACCAACCGTTCATGGATGGATTATAACATTATAATCAAAGCATTGTCTTAAGTAGTGTTGCAAAACTCTAACAATCTGGTACTATTGCCGGACCGCACACAGCTTTAGTCTGTGGGTGGAGCGAACATAGTATTGCTCTTTCACACGCTTCCTGTGTCCATTCTAAGCGCGATTGTTCTCGCGCCGCCTAGAATGAACGCCGGAGCACAGCTTTTTAAGCGTCTGTGTGCGGATTTATAACAATAATTTATCTTTCATTTATATGGCAGGTTCATTTGATCGTTCAAAGCCGCACATCAACGTAGGTACTATTGGTCACGTAGACCATGGTAAAACTACTTTGACAGCTGCAATTCTTAATACTTTGCACCAAAGAGGTAATGGCTACAGTGCCGCTACTAAAGGTGTAGACGAAATTGACAAGGCTCCAGAAGAAAAAGCTCGAGGTATTACTATTTCTCTCTCACACTCTGAGTACGAAACTCCAAATCGTCACTACGCTCACATTGATGCGCCAGGACACGCTGACTACATTAAAAACATGATTACTGGTGCTGCCCAGATGGACGGTGCTGTGCTTGTAGTAGCTGCTACTGATGGTGCTATGCCACAAACTCGTGAACACGTTCTTCTTGCAAAGCAAGTGGGTGTGCCACGTATCATTGTTTTCCTAAACAAGTGTGACATGGTAGATGATGAAGAAATGATCATGCTTGTAGAAGAGGAATTGCGTGAACTTCTAACCAAGAATGGTTTTGATGGCGCTAACGCTCCAATTATCAAGGGTTCAGGCCTACAAGCTCTTAATGATCCTATGGGAACATGGGGAGACAAGATTATCGAATTGGCTGATGCTATGGACTCTTACTTCCCAACACCAGTTCGTGATCTAGACAAGCCATTCCTAATGCCAATTGAAGACATTTTCTCAATTGAAGGTCGTGGTACTGTAGTAACTGGTCGTGTAGAACGTGGTGCTGTAAAGGTAGGTGAAGAAGTAGAAATTGTTGGTATCAAGGATACAGCTGTAACAACTGTTACTGGTGTTGAAATGTTCAACAAGTCACTTGATGCTGCACAGGCTGGTGACAATGCTGGTATTCTTCTACGTGGTACTAAGAAGGAAGATGTACACCGTGGTCAAGTATTGGCTAAGAAGGGTTCTGTTACTCCACACACTGAATTTGAAGCTGAAGTATACGTACTTTCAAAGGATGAAGGTGGTCGTCACACTCCTTTCTTCTCAGGTTACAAGCCACAATTCTATATCCGTACAACAGACGTTACTGGTGAAGTAACTCTAGCTGATGGTGTAGAAATGGTTATGCCAGGAGATACTGCAAAGTTCAAAGTTAAGCTAGTAGCTCCAGTTGCACTTGAGGATCAACAAAACTTCGCGATTCGTGAAGGTGGTAGAACTGTAGGTGCGGGTGTGGTAACTAAGATCGTTGCTTAATCCAATTTTAGAGTTAAATTTAAAGTAAAAGCACTATGGCAACAGATACTACAAAGAAAGACGTAAAACCTACTGCTGGTGAAATCAATAAACTACGCATTAGGATCCGCGCTTACGAAAACAAGATCCTTGATGCAAGCACTAAGCAGATAATCGATACTGCTCTAAGGTTTGACGCAAAGGTGGTCGGCCCAATTCCATTACCAACTGAGATTAAGAAATATACAGTCAATCGTTCTACTTTCGTGTATAAAGACGCGCGAGAACAATTTGAGATGCGCATGCATAAGCGAGTGATTGATATTCTAAATCCTAGTCCAAAAAGTGGTAGAGGCTCTAACTAACCTTTCTCTACCTTCAGGAGTGAATATTGATGTGAAGATGATGTAGTAGTGTTTGCCAAAATAAAGACAAAAACAATCGCCCGTACGGGCGATTGTTTTTTAATATTTTTCCCAAAGTAACTCAAATAAGATTTGTTGCATTTTAACAATACTTTTATTTTCAATCACCAAGGTAATATGAGGTTCAATAATCTGGTTAACAATGAGTTTTTTGTCAGTGACAATGAAATTTATATCAAGCTTTACTTCCGATGGAAGAATATGTATTTTTTCACCAAAATTTAGCTCGTACTTTTTATACTCTAAAGCCAAAGGAGAATAGGTTAATAGCATTTTAGCATTAAGATTTATACGAATTCTCTTCCTAATGAAATCTTTAAAGAATTCAATGTCTGATGTGTTGTATCGTTCCGGGTCTCCAATTACATAGTAATTATCGCCATTTTTTAGCTCAGATAGCAATTCACGATATACATTACGTAATCCGTCAATTGTATCGTGATACTTAATCATGGACTGATTACCTTCTAGGTTATAGAGTGCTTTAAATTCAGGAAACAGTTCTTTAAACTCCCTGTTTCTTTCCTCTAGTATGTTTTCCAAACGATCTGGATTTTCTGCTACAAAAAATTTTTTTAAGTCCAACCTCTTTTTCAAAAATTAATCCTTTTCGGTGTAAGGATTCTACTATTGGATAAATAGTAGTACGTTTAACATTAGATATTCTAGATAATTGCGCCACTTTGGCTGGTCCGAGTTGTAGGGAAGCAAGATATACACGAGACTCATTATCTGTGAGTCCAATTTTATTTAAAATAACCAATAATTTTTCAAAATTTTTCATCTTTTATAAGAATGTCATTTTATTTGACAAAAATATACATTATTAAACATGGTATAAATACGTATTTATACCAAAATGCTAACATAAATGACAAAATAAACAATCTTGTTTATGTTTGTGTCATATGAGATATACAGATTTAGATTTTCCTTATTCTCCAGTCCCTGTCGCATACAAAAAAGTTTTATAGAAGTATTTTTTGTTTGGGTTGGTTATGTAATGGTGGTTGGTGTTATGGTGGTTGGCGGTGGGCTGGCTACTCAGGCTACTCTTGAGGATATTTTATTCGGGATTATGTTAGGAAACTGTTTACTTGGTGTATTTGCTTTATTTTCTGGTTATATAGGAGCACATTCTAATAGAACATTTTACCAATTAATCGAGGGTGTTTTTTCAGGCTGGTCAGCACGAATTATTGGACTTTATGTACCAATCATTTTGATTTGTTGGTATGCAATTGAATCTTCTATTCTCGGTGGTTTTATTGGTAAATTATTTGGTTTTCAGGAATTGGGTCAAAGTTTAACTATGGTTGCGGTTGCTTTGTTGATTGGAGGTTCTGTGTATGTTGGTTTTCGTGCTTTGAAAAATCTAAGTTTGTTTTTTGTGCCCATTATCTTTGTTTTGGCTGTCTATGCTACTTTTAGTATAGGAGTATCTTCAGTTGATTTACAGATATCAAATGTTAGTCATGATGGTGTTAGTTATGTGGCTAGTATAGTACTTGGTACTTGGATTATGGGTGTGTTGACAAATTTACCGGATGTAACTCGTTTCAGTAGAAGTACAACTTCGGGGGCGATGGCTGGGTTTGTGGGTATTTTGATTGGAAATTCATTTAATTTACTAATAGGCGTTTTTACATGGTATTTTACTAGACAATCTGATCCGTCTGAGATCCTAATGTCATTAGGTTTTTTATCCCTCGCTTTACTTTTTGCTGTCTCCAATATTTGGACTACTAATGATAGTAATATGTATTCGGCAACTCTTAACTTGGCTCGTGTACTTTCAATTAGTAGAAGACAAGCGGTCGTGCTAGGTGTTTTGGTTGGAGCTATTGGTTCTTTCTTTAATCCAGCACAACTTAGTTTTATTTTTGATTTTGTGCTTGCTATGGGAATAACTGCTCCTGCACTTGGTGGGGTAGTTCTTGGAGGATATGTAATGAAAGAAATGTTTGGTCATAATTATATAAATGTTGTAGGTGCGTGGTCAGGATTGCTTATTGGCTGTAGTGTGGCTTATGTGTATGTTGGTATAGTGGGTGTTGTGTTCAGTTTTCTTATTGCTTGGTTAATGATGGCTGTGGTATCTAGGATTACTTCTTAAATAAAGACAAAAACAATCGCCCGTACGGGCGATTGTTTTTGTCTTTGTTTAAGATATATTATCTCGAAAGGTTCTTTTTGAGGAATAGTATGAAATATACAACTTGTAATGCTTGTGTTATTTGTGGTCAGTTTACGGATTTAACTTTTCAAAGCGCTAATTGTTTAGGGTTTGTTTTGTTTGTCAGAGCTTGTACCATTGAATGCGCGATTTTGGCTTTTGCTGAACAAGAATGTATCTATGTTTTGGATGAGCTAGGTTTTGCTTGATTTGATTTTGTTAAAATGCTATAATCGCCAGCGGAACGGAAGAAAGCAATCGCGATTCTTCAGCGTACATCCTGAAGAGGGGGCACGGTAAAAGCTATGTGTTTTGTAGCGTTCTAGAGCCGAATATGGGTGTTTAAGTTATTTTCGAGTAAGATGTACAACATCTTGCCTAAACCGTTCTATAGGCCAAACACGAATCTGTGTTTGGCCTTTTTTCTTGCAAAAGCCTTAAAAATCAGTATAATGCAGGGAGCTTTTAAAGACCTACGTACAGGCGATAAGTAATTATCCCTAGACCAATGGGCACGAACCGCGCTTTTTGCGTGCGGATTTGTACCCGAGTAGGGTGCAAATTTGCGCAAAAAGCGCGGTTTTTGTATCGGTCTTGCAAGCTGATTTATTAGTTTAGTTCACAAAATGAAATTCATTCTTGGAACAAAGGCGGGGATGACCCAAATCTTTGATGAAAATGGTGTATGCAAGGCTGCTACCATTCTCAAGGTTACGCCGGCTCGTGTGTCACAGGTAAAAAGAGTTGACACCGATGGGTATGATGCGGTGCAAATCGCGATTGGTGAACAAAAGGATCATCGAGTAGCTAAAGCGCAAAAGGGTCACTTTGGAACTGGTGTGTTACATGCAAAAGAATACCGACCAAAGTTTAATGAGGAAAATAAGGTGGCAGAAATTGCAAAAGATGCAGTTATCGACGCTTCAATTTTCAATCCTGGAGATGTAATCGCAGTACGCGCTGTGTCAAAAGGAAAAGGTTTTCAAGGTGTGGTAAAGCGTCATGGATTCGGCGGTGGACGTCGTTCTCATGGTCAGAAGCACTCTGAACGTGAACCAGGAGCAATCGGTTCTACTGGTTTTATGCGTGTTATTAAAGGTACAAGGATGGCTGGTCGTATGGGTAGTGATACCATTACAATCAAAAATCTTCGCGTACTCCAAGTTAATACAGCAGAAAACATTCTGTTAGTATCAGGAGCTGTACCAGGTCGAAAAGGAACATTAGTAGAGGTGCGTGGCGCCTAAGTTTAAGCATTGAAATATGGATGCAAAAGTATATTCAAGTGAAGGTAGTGAGGTAGGGAAGGTTTCTCTACCAGAGACCGTCTTTGGTGTAAAGTGGAATGCTGACTTGGTACACGAAGTAGTGGTAGGTATGCAAGCCAATGCGCGTGTATCGACTGCTCACACTAAGGGACGTGGTGAAGTAAGAGGTGGTGGTAAAAAGCCATGGAAGCAAAAAGGTACTGGTCGTGCTCGTCATGGTTCTAGTCGTTCACCGATTTGGGCTGGTGGTGGAGTAGCTCATGGTCCAACTAAGGATAAAGATTACTCTGTTAAGATTAACAAAAAAGTGCGTGCAAAGGCTTTGGCGACAGTATTGTCTAAGAAGTTGAGTGATGCCGAAATTATTTTTGTTGATTCACTAGCTTTAACCGAACCAAAGACAGCTAAAGGTAAGTCAATTCTTAATGCTTTAGCTAAAGGTTCTGGTCAATCATCTTTGGCTACCAAGCGCAAAAATACGGCTTTGGTGGTTTTGCCAGGACGTAATGAGGTAGCTGAATTGAGCTTTAGAAATTTTGGCAACATTGAAGTTGTACAAGCTAAAGATATCAATCCAGTTGATCTTCTAACTTACAAGTATGTGGTAATGGCAGAGCCAAATAACACTATAGAAGTAATTTCTAAGCGTGTATCTGGTTCAGCTGTTGTTAATAAATAAATTTTATGGCTCTCTTTAGTCGAAAGCAAAAAGCTGAAAATAAAGAAGCTGGTACTGCGGTAGCTACCGTTAAGACGGTAACAAAAGCTATGTCTATTGATCGTAATCTTAGTGATGTGATCAGTGGACTACGAATTACTGAAAAAGCTGTTAATCAAGGTGAGCAAAATGTTTATACATTCAATGTTCGTCGTGATGCAACTAAGTTTCAAATTCGTGATGCAGTTAAGGCTCTTTACAACGTGACGCCGGTGAAGGTAAACATCGTAAACAAAAAACCAGCTCATCGTCTATCTGGATCAAAAAACCGTATGGTTAAAGTGTCTGGAGCGAAAAAAGCTTACGTTTATCTTAAAAAGGGTGACACCATTAATCTCGTCTAAACTATGAAAAAGTATAAACCTACTTCTGCTGGTCGACGTGATGGGTCGGTCATCGAATACAAGAAGAAACTTACATCAACAAAAAGTAACCCATTAAAGTCTTTGACTAAGGGTAAGAAGAGTACTGGTGGACGTAACAGTCAGGGTCGTACCACAAATCTATACCGTGGTAATGGTAATAAAAGAACTTATCGTCAAGTAGACTTTAAGTATGAAAAGAGAGATGTGCCAGCTCGTGTGGAAACTATCGAGTATGATCCATATCGTTCTGGTTTTATTGCTTTGGTCTTATATAAGGACGGTGAACGTCGTTATATCTTGGCACCACAAAATCTAGCACCTCACGATGAAATCATTACTTCAGAAACAGCTAAGGTAAAAGTTGGTAATCGTTTACCACTTAGAGCTATTTCGGTTGGTACTTTCGTCTACAACGTAGAAATCAAGCCGGGTGCAGGCGCTAAGCTTGCTCGTTCGGCTGGTAATTACGCTGAGGTGGTAGCACAAGACGGTGCTTACACTCTACTGCGTATGCCATCAACTGAAATCCGTAAAGTACTATCAAGTGCTTGGGCTTCAGTCGGTGCGGTGTCAAACGAAGAATATCGTCTTGTCGATATTGGTAAAGCTGGTCGCGCTCGTCATATGGGACTTCGTCCTAAGACTCGTGGTTCAGCTAAAAACGCGGTTGATCACCCTCATGGAGGTGGTGAAGGTCGCGCTCCGAGAGGACATCGCCGTGCTCGCACGAAGCAAGGTCGTCCAGTTGGAAAGGGACAGAAGACTCGTTCTCCAAGAAAGTACTCCAATGTATTTATTGTCGAACGCAGGAAACCTGGTCGCTTAATGGGCGGGAAGCGGTAAACTTAATAAACAAAACCCTCGGTATATTCCGAGGGTTTTGTTTATTAAGTAGCGAATAATTATAGTTAGTAACTCGTGACGAAAGAGATAAACAAAAAAGTTACTACTTTTAGTGACTTTTTTGTTTAACAAGCAACTTGAGTTACTTATGAGTAAATTTTGACATTTTGTTATTATATTATATAGTACAAGCTGTTTTTGTTATTTCTTGTTCAATTACATGAAAGGAAGATTATGACATCTCAATCTGCTACAGTCGTTTTAGATAGTTCTTCAAATTCAGAACCCGATGCCTTTCTTAAAAAGCTAGCTCTTGCACAAAAAGGTAATGCTAAAGCCATGAATGATTTATTTAATGAATTCTTATTTTTAGTAAAGATAGAAGCTGGATTGTTTTTTAAAAAGGGTACAGGTCTATATTATTCGTATGAAGATTTGTTTCAAGAAGGAGTTATCGGTTTGTTTGATGCGGTAAGACGTTACAAATTTTATGGTAACTTTAAAGCCTACGCTCCTTTTCGTATCAGGGGTCAAATCATAGATTCTTTACGAGGTAACTCACATTTTTCTCGTAAGATGTTAGTTGATAACAGTGTGATGGACGAAGCTATTCATAAGTTATCACAAACACTGTTTCGTGAACCGACTGTCGATGAATTAGCAGAATCTTTGTTAAAATCAAAACTCAGCAGAAACGCCGAGATTATATTTGAGGCCCGGCAGATATTTTTGGAGCAGAATGATTTCGATAGATTTTCCTCAAATCTTATTACTCCTGAAGTTATTTTATCGGGTAATGAGTATGAGAGTAAAATTCTGGAACTCATCAATATTATCAGAAATAACTCTTTTCTCAACGAAAGAGAAAAGTTTGTGCTGGATGAAAATATTCTTCCTGTGTCTGGTGAGGTTAAAACACTGAAAGAGATAGGTGTGGAAATCGATGTTTCGGAATCAAGAGTTTGCCAAATTAGGCAAGAAATATTGAAAAAAATTCGTAAGTATTTAAGAAGAAATAATCCAGAATTATTGAATTACTTTTCAGATTAATGTGATAAGTATTTATTGTCACTCCACTTTGGTGGGGTGATTTTTTTATTTATATACTTTCTCCATTTGGTTTTGAATTACATTAGGATTATTTTTTATTATGCTATAATCCCGTTTGTGAAAGAGAAAATTATTAATTTTATCCAACTTTACTCCAAACAGATTGTTTTAATAATGTTTGTTTTGTTAAGTTTGTTAGTTGTCACAGCTTATTTTGTAGACAAAAAATCAATCAATGAAGCAAATGAAAGCGAAACTAGGCAGGTTCCAAATGCTGATGATCCTAGTACTTGGGCACTATTTCCATGGTCTCCTTCGTCGGAAGAAAATGAAGCTCCTGATAAGCTTTCTTTTGTGAGTTCTACTACAACCTATCCTTTAAATTATGAAAATTTAGCTAGTGGTAAAATTGCTATTTCTGGAATTAATTTAAATGAAGATTACTATAATGATAATCAAACTGGTTTCGGTTATCTTTTGTTTAATAAGGGCCTATCATATAATTGTGTACCTTACCCAAATGACACTATCTACAATTGTGATGGTTTTAAGGAGGGGGTAATTAGACTGCTTGATGTCGTCAGTATTCCTGTAAATAAAAATTGGCCAGATTACTTAACTGAGTATCCTAATGGTCTTATTATTTTTGAATATTCTACTAGTTCTACCAAGAAAATATTTTTAGCTTCATTAGTAAATACATATAATAAAAATATTGTTATCTTTGATCGGTTTAAAGTTTTGGATTTGCCTCTAGGTCAGGATTATTCTTTGGTTTATGAAGAGGGTAAAAATGTGCTTTCAGATTTCGGTTACCATAATGTTAAGGTTGTAGGAGGAGGTTTAGAAAAAAGTTTCACTTTAGAGACGATATCTCTTAGAGGTTATGTTGGTAGGATTTCTGAAAGAGAGGGAAATAAAATAATTAATAAATTTATTAACTATAAAGGTTATTTTGATAATGAGGCAGGTTACACAAAATATACAAAAGAGGGAGTATTAACCATCTCTCATAGTCCAGATAAGTTTTGGCTTCATGAATTTTATGCCCGTACGCAGCTTTTCTCACCCTGGAACACAACTATTAAGGAAGATATGTATCATAAAAATGATTGTGGTTTACCATACAGTTTTTCTGATATGGCTCTAAATATTAGAAGTGGTGAAGATTTTCACGCTAGTTTAGAAGTATCAATACCAAACAATAAGTCTTATTATAATTTGACTACTGCAATGTATGGTTATGAGCCAGAAGAATGGGGAACCATAATAGATACGGTAAATGTGCAAGCCTATCGTGAGGCTATTAAAAAGGGTTTGCCATTTAATGGTTATAGAACAGAATTATTGACCATAGCTGGTGTTCCTGTCAGACATACATTGCCCTTTGATTCATCTCGTCCATGCGATGGTTCTGTGTATGAATCCTATCAATGGGTGAAGGAAGGAAATATTTACACTTTGGAATTAGTTACAGAAAAAGAGACAGAAACAGCACCAGTCGAACAGTCTTTTATTAGAAGTGTATTGGAGGAGATAATTAATGGTGCAAGTTATGTACCTTCAGAAACTATTCAATAGTCACACTCTAAGTTTTTTTAGTCTAGCTATATTATTTGTCGTGGTGCATGGCTGGTTATTTTTTAAATACCAGTCTTGGTTAGTTTTAGGTTTTGATACTGGATTTTATAGACGATATTTACTTGAACCTCTAACTTCAATACCGCACGCTTCGGTTCCTGGGCTTGATCATACAGTTATAATACCGAGGGTATTTATAGATGTTTTTAGATTGACTGGTTTGTCGACTGATGTTGTTTTGTATGGTTCATACATATTGGCAATAATAATATTATTGATCTCTTTTTATTTTTTTGTAAAAGAAATTTTTACAAAAAAGATAGCTTATCTAGCAACAATATTACTGATATTGTCACCAGTTTATTTTCATGCTTTTTGGTTTTTCCTATTTAAAAATTTTTTGGCATTGTCTTTATTTTTCTGGTTACTTATATCAATAAGACGAAAAAGTTGGTGGTTGATAATTTTTCTTTCCCTAGCTATACCCGTTACTCATCAAAGTACTACAGTAATTGCTGGAGTAATTGTCTTTGTGTATGCGGTAATATTATTTTGGCGTAAAGAAAATTTTTGGTTACCGCTTGGTTCTTGGTTTATATTGACTTCAATATACTTAATTTATCATCCAACAGTTTCTGCTAAATTATCTGCTCCACCCGTCGCAGTATTTATTGACTGGTCAAATTTTATACAGATGATCTGGCCTTTATTGGTTTTGGTTCTGGCAGGCTTTTGGGCTACTAAAGATAGATTTTTTGATAAAAATGATCTAATTTCTTGGTCGTTAGTTGTGATATTATTTCTAGCTTTTTCTTTGCCTTATCATGAGAGAGTATTTTTGTTTGCGATTTTTCCTTTAGCTATTTTGGGTGCGGTGATTTTGTCTCGGTTGAATCTAGTAAAAATTTTAATAGTATTATTCCTTTTCCTTTTCTTCTGGATTTATTCTATTCAAACTTACTCACCATATTTTTCTTCGGCTGAAGTAAGGAGTTTGCAAACTTTGGAATCCTTAAATAAAAATGACAATGTTATTACTCCTAATTTTATGGCGCCTTGGGTACATGGTTATACTGTAGCAAAAGTGTTTGCTCCAGGAGTGTTTAAAGATCCTTATTCACCAATAGATTGGGAATTGTATTGGTCGCATAATGAACCTTCATATGACAGAGCTTTCTTAAACGCTTTTCCTCAGCCTCTTTATTTTTATATTCCAAAAGGACAGGAATATTTTCTTCCTGAACAAGTATGTGTAAATAAGATAAATGATGCACTCTATTTATACATTTGTAATAAAAATGATTATGAATAAATTGTGGTTAAAATTAATTGATAGGCTACACATATTATATTCTTTGTGGGGAATATTGTTTTATAAACGACGGTATAAAAATATTTTTATAATAGGTGTGACTGGGACTGATGGAAAAAGTTCCACTGTAGTTTTGACAGCACGATTATTAAGAAAGTCAGGAATAAAAACCGCTCATTATTCTTCTATTAGTATTAATGATGGTGAGGATGAGGTTATGAATGTATATAAAATGACTACTCCTGGACGAGCTGGTCTTCATAAATTTTTAGCAAAATCTGCAAAAAATAATGTAACTCATGCCGTGGTTGAGATAACTTCAGAGGGTATAAAGCAATGGAGACATTTGGGTATAAAGTTTAATACTTTAGTTTATACTAATATCACACCTGAGCATATTGAAAGACATGGTTCTTTTGTAAATTATAAACAAACAAAATTATCGCTATTAAAATCTCTGAAGAACACCTCAAGTGATTTTGTGGTTTGGAACGGTTTGGATAAAGAATTGATTTCTGAATTTGAATTATTTAATAAATACAAAAATTATAAATTACAGACATCAGCTAATAGTATTAATTCCGAAAATCCTTTTATAGATATTAACTATCAGTTAGCCAAGCTTGTAACTGATAAGTTGGGTGTTGTTGTAAACTTGACTGAAGCAGAAAAACAGTTGCCTGGAAGGTTTGAATATTACAAAGGTAGTCCTTCAGTTTTGATTGATTATGCTCATACGCCAAATGCTTTGAGTATTTGTTTGCAATCAGCTAGGAAACTTTGTTCAGGCAGATTGATACATGTTTTTGGTGCCGCTGGTGGCGGTAGAGATACTTGGAAAAGACCACTCTTGGCAAAAATTTCTGAACAATATGCTGATGTGCATATTTTGACTGAAGAGAATTCTTTTGATGAACCAGTTATTAAAATCTTAAATGATATAAAAGCTGGTTTTAGTGCTGATGCAGAAGTGTATATGGATTTACTCAGAGAAGAAGCTATTAAGCGAGCTTTTAAAATGGCAAAACCTAAAGATTTAATTGTTTGTACAGCCAAGGGTTCGGAAACTGTTATTGCTGGGCCAAGGAGAAGTAAAAGACTTTATAACGAACGTGAATTTATTAAATTATGTTTAAATCAAAAATAATTAAGTTATTGGCTAGTTTTATATTTTTACTTCGTAAAAAAACCTTAACAAATTCTAAGGTGAAGTGGGTGGTTTGTAGCGGTAGTGTTGGTAAAACCATTATGAGGCGATCTTTATTTCTGTCTTTATCTAAAATTAAAACGGAAAAATTTTTAACTCCGAATACAGATTATTGTAATGAAATCGGTGTACTTTGTGCGTTTCTAGATATTAAAAATTTTTTCGTTTTTTCCATTAAAAGTCTAGTGGAGATTTTTACTAAAAAACCGATTAGTGATAGTTATGTTTTGATTGAACTCGGTGCTGACTTTAGACTTGATATTGATTGGTTTTTAAAACGCTGGTCTCCATCGATTGTAATTTTAACAATGGGTACTAGTTATCATTGGACAAAAGAAATTGAAGCGGTTTTAAGGTCGCGTCTTAGATTGTGTCAGTCTATTTTACCAAACGGAAAAATTTATGTATCTGAGGATGACTTTGTACATTTATCTTTACTAAAAAAAGAAAACATTATTTTTAATAAAATAGACAATAATCTAGAAGATATATATTTTTACCCAAGAGAGGTTTTGATAGCTTGGAGTGTCTTAGAAGGGTGGGGGGAAATTGAATTTATTTCGTTTAACAAGAATCGTTTCGAGGTAATTAAGTCTGAAGGAAAGACTATCATAAAAGATACTTATAAAGTAACTCCTGTGTGTTTTGCTTATTTTTTGAAAAGTGTTTTACATGCAAGAGGTGATAAAAAGATTTTGTTAATAACAGAGATTCGTCCTTTGAAAGTTGATGTTGCTGGTTTATATAAAATATATTTAGCTGATTTGAAAAAAATTAATAAAATTTATTTTTATGGAGACGTAAAAGTCTATAATTTCCTCTCTCAAAATTTAAATAATGTATATTGGTTGAACAAGAAAAAACTTTCTCTTGAAATTTTGGATCTAAAAAAACGAGTTAAATAATAATTCTTTAATCGGTATAAAAACCTCTGCTTTTTACAAAGAGTTAAATAAGGAATTAGCGATATTTGAAAAATAAAAATTTTTTGAACTAATGAACTACCCCGATGCAGAGCATACGGGGTATCGGCGTTGGATTAGGTGGTAAATAAGGTAGTTTGTACTGGTG
>JZEL01000023.1 GCA_001567365.1 Parcubacteria bacterium OLB19
AAAAAAGAGGTGTGAAGACACCTCTTTTTTCCGCCTTGGGTTTTCTAACCAATCATCAATTAAATGAAAAGTTCAATTTCTGCCTTACCTTTCAATTCTTCAATATAAGCAGTAATCTGCTCTTGTTGTTTACGGTTGCGAATCTCTGCCACAATATCTTCACGTAATTGTTCTAAAGTTGGAGCATCACCACCAGTTCCAGCAGTGACCTGCTTATAAAGATCTTCTACTTCAGTATCAGAAACCTCAATAGAATCCTTATTAACCTTCTTATCAAACAAACCTTGGATTAATATTTCATTTTCAATATCACGACGCAAACCTTCTTCAGTAATACCAAACTCAACCATTTTCTTATCTAATTCTTCCCTTCCACCCACACCTTCACTAATTTCATTAAAGCGCTTATCGACCGCTTCTTGTTCAGCTGTCATACCCTCATCAATAGCACTTTGTCTTAGCAACTCACCATTAACCAAGGTGTCGATTGCTTGAGTTCGCAATTCACCAATAGTGGTTTCATCAGTAATGTCTATACCTTGCATCTTAGCCATTTCTTGTAATTGTTTTACCCCACTTTCAAAGTCACCGTTAGGAATAATCACACCATTCACCTTAGCTGCCGGAGCTTTAGCTTTCATTTCAGCAATTATTTCAGTGAATAAACCAGTATTAATACGGCCTTGTTTCTCCAACAAGAAAATTAAACCAAGAGTCATTACAACCACAATCAAAGCTACTATAGTGTAAGTTAGGAGACTATGTGATTTCTTTGATGCTTTTACACTAGTATTAGCAACCACATCATCACCGACTCTCGCTTCTGCACCACCAGTTGTTGACGGAGTTGCAACATTTTCCTCTATTTTTCTATCTTCCATAAATAAAACTTAAGAATTAACAAACTTCTCACCTCCTAAATGTTGGCGTTCGCAGTATATTATCATATTTCTCTTATTTAGTATCGCAAAGCCGTAGGGTGTTGTGCACTCCAAGATGCCAAAACCACAGCCGTAGCCGCGGCTGCGTTTAAGGACTCACAACGAGGATGTATCGGTATAGAAATTAAAGCATCACACAATTCTTTAGTTTTTTGACGCAAACCGGAACCTTCATTACCAAGAATAAAAACACTAGGACGGACAAACTTCTCTTCAACTGTAGTGACAGTACCTTTTCCTTCAAGTCCATAGACCCAAAAACCGCGTTCTTGCAAATCTCTCGCTACACTATTTACGTTACTGATAGACACTATTGGTATACGAAAAGCCATACCCGCTGACACCTTTATTACCGTACCTGTTACTGGTGCTTGATTATGAGGCGGTATTAATACCCCAGACAAACCAAAAGCTGCCGCTGAACGAATAACCGCCCCAACATTGTGTGGATCTTGTACCTCACCTAAAATCAACAAAGATACATCGTTATCTACTTCAATACTTCTTATAAACTCCTTATAAGGTAACATCAGCTTTTCCGCCAAGATTCCCGCCACAATTCCTTGATGCGAAGCCTTAGCTGACACACCACGCGGTGGGTTATTTAGATTAAGCAACTTTGGTGTTAAGCCATGTTGTTCTATCTGATTAAGAATTTTCTTATCACTAAAATTAGCTTCTAAAAAAACCTGCTTAACAACATCTGGTCTCTCAGTCAACGCCTCTGACACAGCGTGTTTACCAAAAATATATTCGTACTCGACTTTCATCCGCACATCCTAGCATGTTTTTAAAACTTCGCTACCACACAAACTGGAATCAACTATAGTTCAAAATTAGCTCTAACTGTGACCATTATCTCTTTATTTTTGCTTTGAGTATCATACAAACCATAGTCACTTATCTCGACTCCACCTTGTGGCAATACCTGCACCACCCCTCCAGAAGCATTACGCAAGATACCCACCGAACGA
The DNA here is from genome assembly GCA_001567365.1 of Parcubacteria bacterium OLB19. Taxonomy (GTDB): domain Bacteria; phylum Patescibacteriota; class Minisyncoccia; order Phycocordibacterales; family UBA918; genus OLB19. The sequence continues at coordinate 1,916 of JZEL01000023.1, forward strand.
CCGGATTCACTGGCAATAGCCTCTGCTCTAGCTTTAGCATCTTTAATTGCTTCACTCAACAATTCAACTCTCATCTCATCCAATTTGCTATAAGTTAACTCTAGAGCTTGAGTAGTAACATTATAATCCAAACCAGTAAAAGGTTCGATATTATTAGCTAAGAGGCTAATCTTATCAATATCGTTACTTCTAACAATAATCTGACGACTGACGGTAAAACCGGTCATTATTGGTTCACCATATTGAGGATAGGTATAATTTGGAAAACTGGTTACTGATGGTGTTTCATAATCAGTAAAACCTTGAGATTCTAGATGTGACACTATTTTCGCCACCGCTCTATCCAACCTAGTATAACCAACTTGTTGTTCATTTACACCGGTTTTTGTATCTAAATTAATAATCCATCGAGCTGTATCTGAGACCACAGACTCTTTGGCAGAACCAGTAACTTCAACACTGTCCCGCGATAACTTTATATCATAGGCAGTATAAGCACCTATTGAAGCGACCACAACAGCACCCACAGTCAAAATAGTAGCGGCGGAAACTAAAGGTACCGAGTAATCAAATAAATTTTTTATTCCCATGAGATAAATTATATACCCACAAAAACAAAACTCAACTAATCATCAAATGTAGGTGCACCAACCGGCTCATCATCGCGTTTTTTTTGCCACCGGAATTGTTTCTGGAATCACAACTCGCTTCTTAGTTTTCATATGTGGAATTCTTGGAATAAAAATCGAAGCCAAGGTTGCAATAACAGCAATAACATAATAACCAAAACCGATAGCCATACCAATCGCACCAGCAAACCAAATACTAGCTGCTGTCGTTAGATTTCTTACTGTCGCTCCTTCCTTAAGAATTAAACCAGCGCCAAGAAAACCAATACCAGAAACTATCTGTGCTGCAATTCTTGATTCAGAAGACGGATCAACTGTCATTGACATAAAAGTAAAGAGCATTGCTCCACAAATCACAAACACATTAGTACTAATACCAGCATCCTTACCTCGCATTTCCCTCTCAGCTCCAATAAGCATTCCAAGAGCAACAGCCACCAAAAGACCGATAACAAACTCAATAGTCAACGGATCAATTAAATTTAAAATGTCTAACATAAAAAATATTATTCTGGATAATTATAACAGACACAAAAAATTAATAGTTAAATACGCAACTTAAAAATTAATTCAATCTATTAAGATTATTCATCCATTTTGCATACTTCTCCGCCATCACTTCAAAGCTTATCTTATTATCAGTAATAGTCTTTTTGCCGTGTACCATCTTTATTTTTGCTTTAAGATTAACTGGTTTAGTATAGCTTTTTACAGCCTTCATTGTTTTTAATCTAAGTTTGGCTCGTTTTAAAACCTGAGCTGGTGTCATGGTAATTTCTTTTATTAAGGCCTGACTAGATAATTTTTTACCAGTAGCCAACCTTATACATTCCTGAAAATCTTTAGCAGAACCCCATTGCCAAGCTTTCTTCATTTCCTTACCAACCTTAGGATTATCGACAATATAGCCATATTTCTTATAAAAATATTCACGCCATTGTGAGAGAGCAATTTCCGCTAAACCATATCCATGATATGAACAAGACGATTGCCAAGAATAAATATGAGGTATACTCAAAACCCTAACCGAGTCTTCTGATAAGTCATAGAATTTTTTATAATTAGCTTTGGCTAATTCAATAATTTTTTCTGCGGTTGGCTCCGCAAGCTCGTGCACCTCTCTCTCAAAAGTCGCTACGAAAATAATTGAAAGTATACGCATCGGTTTCAGCAAATTTAATTTTTCTTCTTTTGCCTTAAACAATTCTAGAGGGTAGGCATTACCTTCTTTATCTAAAGCATATCTGGTTTTCCATTCAATACTAGAAAACAAAGTATCGACAAACATACTGTGTGTCTCAGCCCAAGCTGAAGTCATAGGTGCATATTCATGGTTTAAACACACATCTTTTTGAGTAATATTTAGGAAATGAGCCGCATGGCACCTTCGTGAAAAAGCGTATTGTATCCACTCGCTCCAGCACCAACCTGACCCACCACTACATTGCAAGTAAAATTGGCTGAGCCGGCTTCTCTCTCACCATTATTATAATTTACTAATTTTGACCAATGACAAAATCCGTTATTCCATTTGCCATGACGATCAAGCAAATCCAGCTGTAGTGTTCCGTCAGCAAAATCTATCCCTAAGGCAGAAAAAGATCTTCCCCAACGAATAAGAGCTTGGTCGAATTGGAAATATTTATCTTCTTCCTTAGTAAAATCACCAGTCATGTAATAAAAGAAATTCCAGGGTTGTCTTAACCTAGGGTTTTCTTTTTCCAAATCTCTAATTTTTGAAAAAATATCTTTAGTTTTATCCGTTATGTCTGTGAACAAAGTGAACAACTCTTCTTTGGTCATTCTGTCGATTTTGCGCAACTTATAATCATAAAAATCCGTAAAACCAAGTAGTTTAGCGAATTTGTTTCGTAATTTGACCAACTCTACATAATCATCAATATTATCAAGAGCGAATTTTTCTCCAGCTTCAAAACAAGCTTTACGGAGACCCTCATCAGGACTAGTCTGAGTCAGTGTACGCATTTTTACTACCGAAGCTTCCGTAAAATCACCACTAACAGGATCAGTATAACCTTCTTTACGAACGGCTCGCTGTTGACGAATTTTGGTTTCCAGTGCATCTATTTCTATTTTTATACCCTTTGCTTCATCTGGCATTTGGTATTGATCGAAGAAGTTTATCCAAGTCTGTAAACGCTCTTTTAGTTTTTTATTTTTTACTTTCCTTTTGTAATATCTCAGCTTGATAACGGAGTTTTTGATTACTACGGAAATTATCTAGCTCATTAAGAGCTTTTTTCTTTTTTGGTATCAACCGTATGATCACCCATATATGACAACCAAAATAAATCTTCATACTTCTTATGTAACCGTAAGTAAGTTTTATTTAAATAACCCAAAAATTCTGTCGCTGTTTTCATAATATCAATATAGCAAAATATATATCAAGAAAACTAATTCACACAATAAATCACCGTCAAGATTTGACAGAAAACACCTCAACGATATAACATTAAAAACGTAATCTTTTACATTTTTGTTTTGGGGAGAATGACAATGAAAAAAGACGGTTCTTTGACCAAAGATGAATTGGAAGCCATAAAAAAGGCAATTCAATTAAAAGCAAAGGCAATAAACAGGCCATATTTAGTTAACGCAGAAAGAATAGTATTCATGTACCTACTAAGTGGATATCAATATATCGTAAAGATATTTAACAACATTCGTAAGCGTTGGGAGATGTATTTTGTGTGTCCTTTTGGAGAAGTTAGGATGGGTACATTTAAGCCTCCAAAAAGCCCTTTGATAGCAGGTTATTAAATTAACAAAAATAAAGTATACCCAGTGGTATGAAAACCATTGGGTATTTTTATATCAACCACAAGTTATAAACTAACCACACACCGCTTTTAAGTTTCCAAAGACTGATTGCCAAACATCCTCTACTTCCCAACCAGTTTGCTTAAGTAAAGTAATAAACTCTTCCTTTTTATACAAACACACAGGAGCTTGAATTTGGAAAATATCTGCCTCAGCTGACTCCAGTCGTACAAAACGGTCTACAATAGGTAAATTTTTACCAGAATAATTTTCCCCCACTGCTGAATCCATACCCGTCACTGAAATAAACAATTTGTCTTTCACTATCTCTCGCAGAAACAAAAGTAAATCAATCGCCTGACTATACGGCAAATAATGTAAAGTTCTTTGCATCAAAGCATCGTCAAATTTTTCATTATCTAGAAGCTTAGCTAAATTAATCAGGTCGGCAGGTATAAACTGCAAATCAGTTTGAGACCAATTTTTACTAGCTCGATATTCTGAAAACTCCTGAGAAAAATCATACACATCAATTGCTAAGACCGAGGCTCCAACCTCAACCATTCTCACCGATTGCCCACCAGCTCCTGAACCAAGATCTAAGACTCTAGGTTTATTCTTAACCTTAAGGTGCTCTAATATTCTTTTATCAAGATCGTCAGTTCGCTTAATTGCCACATCTACACCAAAACCACCAAAACTCTGATACGGCTGAGTGGATAAATCAATCAAATTCATTCAGTGAGTATAACAAAACCACTTCAATACTTAAACCTTGATTTGGAATATTCTCTAGTTTAAGTATAATCTTTTCAGTGCAGTTAACGGAGGAATATTTATGAAAATAGCTACCTTAGCTCTTATTATAAGAAATAACCAGATATTACTTGGTTATAAGAAGAAAGGTGAAATTGGCCAAGAAACTTTAAATGGTCCCGGTGGAAAAAAAGAAGATAATGAATCACTTGAGAAATGCTTGGTGAGAGAAACTCAGGAAGAAGTCGGTATTACCTTAGACATAGATAGATTGGAAAAAGTTGGAATCATCACTTTTTTCAACGCTGAGACACCTGATTTTGAAGTGCATATATTCAGAACTGAATATTTTCTTGGTACACCAATTGAGACATTGGACATGGTACCAGACTGGTACAATATCGATAACTTACCTTTAGATAAAATGCTCGAATCTGACCGAGAATGGTTTCCTAGAATGGCTAATGGTGAAAAATTCGATGCTCGAGTTTATTATAGAAGTCGAGCTAAAGATTTTGACCGAATTGAATTTCTACCTTTTTCTTAAAAGCCCCAGTTGGGGCTTTTATTTTGCAATCAATCAAACTAAGTTTGACATAAGTTTCTGATTGTAGTTTATTATACTAAATCGCAGTTCACGGTCCACACCACCTCACGGTGAGTTTTTTACACAAAGGAGAATAAAATTGAAGATTAGTGTCACATTAGCAGATGGTACCGAATGTCCAATTATTGTTAAATCTGAAACCGAACAAAGATTAAGTAAGACATGCTTCAGAGCCACAAAAGATCCTTTAGCAGGAAATTTTATTGACTGGCGAACAGTAAATGCCGTCTTTGAAGATGAAGAGGTTCTTGAACTCTTTATCGAGGAGCTTTCGGAAAGCTGGAAGAAAAATAAATTCGGTACCAGTGGTGTTACTTTGGAATTAGAGAAAAATATAGGCTGGGAAAGCACCGACGATATTAAAAAATATTCTGCAGATGAGCTTGAGGCTTTTACACCCAACCGTCGGAGCACAGCGTTACGAGTCAAACCTACATGTAGAAATCATCCTGCCCCGTATACTTCTGATTTAACAATCATATACGAGTTTCGTTTTAATGATGGTGAACCTAAAGTTTTTATCCACTCTTTATATCCTGGATGTGATATTGGTGAATTGAAAGACGACATAACAAAACGTGAAGGTCGAGTCTTCTTTGGATGGTATCACCCAGGTGAATAAATTATTCTCGCCCAATAATAATGTTTGTAAAAAAACATCATTGTTGGGCTTTTTTATATTATGTTTATACCACCACATCCTCTCATCACTGACTACTCATAACTCCATGTCTCCAAATCAAATCGATTAAAATCATAGAACTTACTATTCTCAAGATTATATTGTCCTAGATATGGATTGTCGGTCTTAAAATTAAAAGGATTTTTCTGAAAAAGGTAAACCAGCGCTTTACTCGGTACTCCAGGATACGCCCACAACACCCACTCTTCACGACCAAGCACATATTCATTACGTAAGGTCATTTGCTTAAAAAGAATAAGATACGCCACTAAATGTTCCTCTAAAAAGAAGTTGATTTGGTTTTCAGTTTTTTCCCTAGCGTAAAATTTAATATCTTCATCAATATTATTTTTGTAACAACTCGTCTTGTTTGTACAATCTACGAAGTTCACGAAGATCACCATCAAAATCTCGTGTACTGATATATAGTTCATTCCAATTTTGATAAGTGAAGGCGTGTTGGATTTGCAAATTCTGCTTATTTTTTTGCAGTAATTTTTGTAGAGAATTTTTATGCTTTATTACTTCAATCATAAACAATTCTTTGAGAGTGCTAGCTCTTTCTTCAGTTAGAAGATAGAGAAAATCTGTATACAAAAAATTTAAACCGATTTTTGGTTCTGTTACCTTTCTAACACCAAAATCAAGAATCCATTCTACACATCTATCTGCCAACTGTCCGGTGGCAATCCTCGACATAGAAATTGGCATAACCACAATCCCCCAACCTTTAGGAAATTTATTTATGCCAAAAAATTCGTTCTTAGGTAAATTATTCATAATGGGAATAATAGCAAAGTTTATCTGTAAGTGAAATTATTAAAATTCCCCTGTCTCACCATTCTTAAGTGGAATAAATCCGATATTATTTACTCCCAAATGCTTAGAAAAGAGTCCGTAAAACAAAGTGATGCCGTCATCATTCAAAAACCAATCATGAACTGGAAAAGCTTTATTTGGTTTAACTTCTAAAGCATAAGCAATAGCATCAACCGAACGACACCAAGTACCAGCAACCGGCAACGCTAAAACTTCCACCTTTTCTTCAGGTTTTATAAACGAGTCACCCGGATAAAATAATTTACCAGCAATTAAGTAACCAGTGTTTTGCACTATTCCAAAATCACCAAAAATTTCTTCATGTTTTCCGTCGTAAGCTACTAAAGAAACAGAACACACCTCACCTGTACTCCTCCCTTCAATCACTTCACAATCAATACCTGATTTTTCCAAAATCTTCGCCACACTGTTGTTAGTAACAATCTTGGCATCAGGATTATTTTCCAAAATTTTGAATATAGATTCTACATGCAGATGATCAGTGTGTTCGTGAGTAATTAAAATCAAATCAATATCACTAACCAAATTTTGCGCCACGGTATATTTACCTGGGTCAGTTAAAATTCTTTTGCCTCCAACCTCTATAAGCAGACAACACTGACCAAATTTTGTAATTTTCATTTGGTGATTATAACAAAATCCGAATAACAAAAAACCGCTTAGGTAACTACACTAAGCGGTTTTAATATGACATACAAATTAAATTTTGAAAGCCATGAATTTCACATCTTGCTCAGATAATTCTGGCCAGAAATTCTCTACAATTCTTATTAAATACGGTTTACACAATCTTTCACAAGCAACATCTAATTGCTTTTTGGTGACACGTACATGAGCAAGACCTTCTGTGTAACCAAGCTTTCGAGCTTCTCCAACAAGCATTTCATAAATAGAAACAGCCAAATTAAACGTTCTAAATTCTTTTGCTAATACCAAAGAATAAAGATAGAACTGATGCTTTTTTGGAGCAAAATCTGTATCAGCTGTAGATAAAATATCTTTTGCTTCTAAAGCAGAAACAAAATAACTACCACCAACAATTCTGTCACCCAAAAAGCATAAGACTGCATAACCTTTAGAACTAGCAAGCATATACTTCTCTTCATCGGTTAAATGCATAGAAGGATCAATTTCTGCATCTAATTTAATCAGTTGACCTAAGGCTAGACTTACAGGATGAATCTCAAACTCTAATTCAGATGGTGTTCTGTATATTTTTACCCCTAACTAGTATGTAATTGAACAAATTAATCAACCATTTTTATACACCACATACATGACTATGTCAATGTCTAAAGATTTAATACAAAATTTTAATTATGAAGATCAGAAATTATCTAAAATTTAAGTACGTAATAGTCAACTGCAAACACGTAGCAAAAGTTCCCCATAAAAGATATGGGATATTTACATACACCACCCAACGAAGATTTGGTGAAGCTTGCCAAACAGCATAAAGTGCCCAAACAAGAGTAACAAGAACCAGGACAATATCGAGTGAAGCCAGTAAATTATTTTTGAGTCCAAACTGAATCGGAGTAAAAGCAAAATTAAAAACCAAATTTAATGCAAACGGCAAAGCAACTAGCCATGAAATTTGTTTAGTAAAAGCTTTGTAAAATACTGTAACAAAAGAAATAGCAATAATAACGTACAACACTGTCCAAACTGGACCAAAAACCCACGCCGGCGGAGCACAAAAGGGTTTAATTAATGTTTGATACCAAATATAGGAGTTCATAAAACTATATTACCATCAAATATGAAATAATTTTCGACTTTATAAAATAGGCGGTAATTATTTGATAAAAATCATTTTAACAGATTACACACCTCAAACACCTCATCTTCTGATAATGGTTTAAATATCCCTCGATCAAAAATTTGACTCTTTAAATAAAGCTCATCTTCAAACTCTCTTGGTTGTAGATGTATATGCAAATGATCAACCTTTAAATCATTCTCTGGTATAAAAGATCTGTTATGTTGCTTGATATCACAACCAGAAGCTAGGGTTTTTATAATTTTGTCTTGATAATAAATTGTCGTATCAAAAAGCTCCTTTTGCTCTTCTTCACTTAAATCCACAAAATTTAGCACATGTCTTTTAGGAATAACCAACAAATGCCCCTTCATCAATCTTGGGTTACTGAAAATTACAATACAATGTTTTCTAACATCAACAAATTTATGTTGATTTTTGGTTTCTAAATCACAAAAACGACATTCCATACGAAGAGTATAACAAATAAATCTTACTAATATCCTTTAGGTGGTATAATTTTTTCACCAAGTAATGATAGATTCAATCCTCTGATTTTGTCATCCAATTCATTAACATAACTGACCAACAAATGTCTTTCATAATCAGTGATTGTACTTTCCACAAAAGCTAAAGTTTTATCAAAATCGTTTTTGAAGCTTTGATTTATATCTTTCCATTTAACACCTTTCAACAAATCTGCCATTCTAGGATCAAATTTAAGTAAACCAATTTTCAACAAACAAGCAGTGGCAGGATAACCCAATTCCCCATTCCAATACGAACCATTATCATTAGACATAATGGAATTATTTTTTAAATCAAATGAAACTTCATAAAATTTATTTCTACTTGATGAATAGACTCTGGCAGTATTCCCAATCACCTCAATTCTGTCGTCAGCCAAAGTACCAAGTGCTTCGTATATTTTTATTATGTGAGGATGTTTCCATTTCATATACTAAACTTAAACAAAAATTACCAAGAACACTTATTGATTTCACTTCCAGGAATAATTTCTTGAGAACCCCAAACAAGGGCATGACACGCCCAAAACTCTTTACTTTGATCAGGTAAATAATCATCTCCCGGAAACGAAGGTGTGAGTCGTTCAACAAAAGCTGTATGTAGTACATACATTTCTTTTTCCTCTCTTATATTAAGAGTTACCCATTTGCTAGGAACTGACTTTTTGTTCTTTACAAAACGTGAATAAATAGAACGTAAAAGTCTGAGCGTATATATAATCTCATCTCCTTCTTTAGTCTCCACAAGATCAGTACATCCTATATATTCGTCCATTTGTTTTTCAATACATATCATTTTTTCTAATATATCCAAATCTGATATAACCTTCTTCACCACCTCAATAAGTTTTGGATTATGAGAAAAATGCGTTAGCGCATGAGACTGCTACGTATCCAGATAAACCTCAATTCCATTTTTACTTTTTGCAAACAATTCTTTCATCTATATAAGTAAATTTATTTCTAAATTATTATTTTACTATAATTATATTGGTTCAAATAACTTTCAATATCTGCATAAGATTTTCCACAAAGGACTCCACCAGCTACAAATTTTTCTTGTGTCACATCTGCCAAAACCCACTCTGGTGGAATAAATTTTGCTTTATCTTCATTTGAGTTGAATTCAACATCAACAAGCACGAGTCCTCTAAGTAAATCTTGAAACATATCGATTTCATACATCACTCCGTTTTCTTCATAATAATATCTGATTTTTCGTACTCTTTTTCCTTGCAAAGTTGCAAGTTCATTAAATTCTTCCTCTATTAACGGGATTGTGTTTTCATTTTGATGAGAAGAATCTGTACCAGAAACTGGTTCCTTTTTTGTTATCTCGTATGAATCACCTCGTTTTCGAACACGAAGTTTTGCATGATCTGAAGAGGCTGGTAAATAAATATCCAAAATTTCTTTTGATTTTATATCAGGTGAAAAATTGTTTGGTAAGTTTTTAGCTAAATAAGTGAGTTCAAATTCTTGTTGCATATAGTCTAAGTATAGCAAAAATCAATATTTATATTCTATCCATTAAATAAATGGTTCAAGTATTGATTAGGATTATCTAAAAAACCTTTTGTTATTTCATAATGTTTCGTATCTTTATATTCAATTTTGTCTAAATTATTTCCGTCACATGAATAAATAGTAGAATTAGGAAAAGCAAGAAGAATCGGAGAGTGAGTAGCTATAATAAATTGTGACTCTGGATTCTTGCACAGATCATACATAATCCTAAGTAAAGATAGTTGTCTTTGAGGAGAAAGCGCTGCCTCTGGTTCATCAAAAATATAAAAACCTCCATTTCCGAGTCTATTTTTAAAAAATGCCAAAAAACTCTCTCCATGAGATTGTTCATGGAGAGATTTACCTCCATATGAATTATAAGCCTTATTACCAATCGATGGATATCTTGATAATTCATCTAGATAGTTACCAATATTAAAAAAACTTTCAGCCCGAAAGAAATATCCATCTCTGGGTTTCTTTCGCCAAGACAAAGTTATACTTGATGAGAATTCACTAATTTGATTTCCGTATTTTTCATCTGCGGTATTAAAATTAATATTCTTACTTCCACCTTCTCTACCAAATCCAGCCTTTATAGCTATCGTCTCAAGAATAGTTGATTTACCAGTACCGTTTTCACCAACAAAGAAAGTGACTTGTGTTTCAAATACTATTTCTTTCAAATTCTTGATAATATCCAAATTGAATGGATAATTTGAATAATCAGCTATTTTACTAGCATCAACTTTTACCTTATCTAAAACAGGTCCGTCTAGATACATATACAGGCATAGCTTACTCGAAGACTTTCAGATAGTAAACAGATATTTTTCAGGCTTGAAGAAAAATATTGAAATACACTTTTGGTGAAAGATTATAAATATATAAACAATCACACACTATGTAAGTCTATTGAAGGGAATCAAGGATTTCTAGCAACCATGGACCAGTCAAATTTTCCCGCATCTCTAATATTTGTTCTTTGGTAAACCACTGTAAATCCAAAATTTCTTCAGTTGAATAATTTAATTCTCCGCCAATAATTTTACCGAGAAATACATGTGTCTCTTTAGTTCCTAAAAAAGGATTATCTAATACAGTTAATTTTCTGATTAGTTCCACATCAAGCCCAGTCTCCTCTTTTACCTCCCTAAGTGCAGCAACTTCAATACTCTCCCCTTCTTCCACTTTCCCTTGTTGCCAATTCCAGAGACCATAAATAATCTTAGTCGCTTCTTGACCAAGCAAAAACTTACCGTCTTTTTCAATTAAAACTGCGACCCTGATATCTTTATTCATTGTTAATGAAGTATATTAAAATTTAGCTATGCGTGCTAGTAAGATTCTTCGAAAGCTTAGTACAACACTGAAACTTTCTATTTAAACAACTGAGCGTGATTTCCAATACTAACCAAAGTTAATATTAAAATTCCGTCATCAATCTGATACAGCAGTAAGATATCTGGGGCTAAATGACACTCTCTAAAATTCTTTAAATTTCCTGTGAGTTTATGATCTTTGTACTTTTCATTTAAGGTATCACCGGAAGCTAACGTTAAAACGACCTCTAAGAATATATCCTTCTTAAATCCTGGCAAATTTTTGATTCTCTTATAGGCGGTCTTAAAACGTTTTTGTTCTGACGATTTTGTACAACATGAACTATTTTTCTAAATCTTTCATTAGTGCATCAACTGTAGCAAAACGCTTAGCAGAGTTTTTTGCCAATTCTGTTTCCAGTATCAAAGCTTGTTCTTGAGCAAGAGTAAAACCGTTTTCTGTCAGTAAATCTAAAGGTATTCCCTTACGATTAACAACATTTGTTAAAAACAATTTAACTGCACTAGACATATCAATCCCCAACTCATCAAGTGTCTTCCGTGCTGCCTCTTTAGTTTTTGAGTCAATTCGAATTTGAATTGTATTTTGTTTATTCATAGAGATATAATATAGTGTGTAATAACATTGTCAATACATTGTATATTACCATTTTTTCTATTCGTATAGATTATATAAGTTGATTGGCCATCTCGGGCCAGAACAGTGGTCGGTCAAGCCCTGCATACTCTGTTCAGCTTCGTTTTAGCTTACCAAAACAACGCGTCTCGTGCTCATTATACTAGTTTAGTCAAAATTATTCTTGAGCCTATAGTTCATCTTTAGGAGAGTCCTCTTTTTTAGGAACTGTTTTTGCTCCTCGAGTTAGATCAAATGCATGACTTGTTGCTGTAAACTCAATTGACATTCCATTTGCTATATCTGTTACTTTCACGTCGTAATCTTTGTGAGTGACGGCCAGACTATCGTTCAAGGTATGTATCGTCTCGTGGACTTTCCGATTAAGCTCTCTAAGTTTTTCAACTGAATCATAGTTAGTATCCCCGATAGTGTAATCCGCGTCATATCGTCTGTCGGTGTGATGTTTCCTACCCCTGACTTTATCAAGTTGTAATAGAAAGTTAACATCACATAAACTAGCCACATCAATCCCAGATCTCTTGTACTCCTTGATACAGCGGTCGACACCGTTAAATTGTCCCGAATTGCCTTTGACGATTGACTTTAGTCGGTTTTGAAAATATATAAGTGTTTCAGCAATTAAATCCTCTACTTGAGAATTAAAAGCAGTCTGAAATTCATCAGGAGCAAGGTTTGTTCTGTTTAGATTATTTAATGAATTGGTAATGCCATAATCAAAAGGGATAATAGCTGGACATATAATCGCACTTGCTGTCTTGCCATCTTTACTAAACATAAGAGGTCCAAGTGCAATTCCGCCAGGAAGTCGCATACCTCCAACTGCTTTTTGAATCTCACCAACCTTTTCTGTGGGGTTGTCTTTTTTAAGCTCAAGTAGCAAATCCAATATTTTATTTCTCACCGTTTCCAGTATGTGTGTCATTGATGAACGACTGACAAACAAAGAAACTTTTGTCTTGAGACTACCCTCAATTATCTGCTCAGCAAATGATGTGGGGTAAGGCATCTCGTAAGTTGCTGTCTTGTCTACAAGAAGCTCTTCAATCTGCTTAATTGATTGACCTGAACCACGTGTACAAACCTTCTCTTCAATTTCTGAACTCCTATGAATTACTGGAACCCATCCATAGTAAGGGTTCCAGCTTTTCATCTCACCCTTAAGCTGTCTGTACTTTGGCACTTTCGCTTTGCCGTAACCTTCAAGTTCATAAATTACCCACTCTGGTGCGGTTTGACCAAACTCACCAAACAAAACTTTTATGTCCCTAAGCAAGCTCGAGACATTCACTGAATCGTCTTTTGCTTTCTTAATCAAATCATCTAATGCTTCCATAGCGATAATTATATCGTTTTTGACGACTTTGCTAAGTCTATGCAAAATTAGATAAGCGTTACATAAACATTCTTCATATCACACACAACTTGACTAGAGGGTACAAGGAATCTCGGTCGTTACACGACCAGTACCCCAATTGGCTATATTATATCACTTCGTTCATAATCTAGCTCAATCGGGCTTCGAGTCCTTGACGGAAAGTCTCCCAGACTTTCCTTACCCCAGCTCTCACGAAAAAACACCCGTACGGGTGTTTTTTTCTCGAGCTGGCCGTCTCGAGCTAGAACCGTACACGGTCAAGCCCCACTTGACCAAATCACTATTCGAGACTTTTCAAATTCGACGCGTCTCGTGCGCTAGAAAAAGTGACAAAAGTTACACATATTTGCATGTGTCACAAAGTTACACTCAGGTGTAACTTTTGAAATAAATTGTTATTTAGAACTGAGCAAACATCTGTTTGTTTTCAGAATCAATCCTAATCTTATTTCCATACGGCATTGGGATCTGCGGCTCTGTGTGACCGAAGTCCATGTTTTGCACAATTGGAATATCTTTGTTGTAAGCTCGGACAGTTTTAACAATTATCTCTTGCTGTTCTTTTCGATAAGCTGCCCGATCTTCAGGATTTCGTGGCTTATTAAATTCCCTTGCTTTGGCTCTACCGACACAGACTCCTTTTACCCTCTCTAGAGTCCCCCGCTCTCCCAGTGCTCTGAAAAATCGCATAACGTAGTCAGCTGAAGGAATTTCTTCAGAAGTCTCCATCATCAGTACAATATCCTCAAATTGTTCTAGAGATGGAATTTGAACAGCATGACGTAACATCTCATCAACCGATTCAACACAGCCGCCCCACAGCAAGCCTTCTCCGTTCTTACATCCATCCCATGACCAGCCTTCATTTACTTCATAGTCTCTTTCTTTATCTAAAAGTGATTTGTCGCCCCAATCTAATCCAATATCGTTAAAAGACTCACTGGCAACTAACTCAATCTCTCCTTCATCAAATAAAGCATGTTTTATATATTTTACGGTGTACGGATTCATCTCTTTCTGATGCGCAAACTGAGTAAAGAGAGCTGCCCCATAAAATGACGGTATACCGTTTAGAAATAGGAAGTTGGCAAAATGGGAGTTATCACTATAACCAAAGAACGGCTTGGGATTATTTATAAAAGGTTCACTGGGAAGATTCTTTATGTATGTTACTTGTATATCACCACCGAGAGTTGAAATGACTGCTTTAATTTCTGGATCAGAAAAAGCGGCTACCAAGTCATTGGCTTTTTCTGCCAGAGTTGCATCGAGCTTGGCTGTGATTGGATACATTACTGGCTCAAGTTCAAATACTTCACGAATACGCTTAAGACCAAGCTCATGAACATGCGGCCATACAGCTGAAGCTGCAAAGCTGGGTGATATTATCGCCACCTTATCTCCTGTCTTTAGTTTGGCCAATTTTTTCATAATCTAACAAAGTAAATTGTATAGCTTTGATTATATATCATTTTTGATACTATATATTCACAATATGAAAAAATTACCAAAAGCGTTTTTAAAACTTGTTGAGACTGACACTACTTCATTTACCACGAAAATTGAAAATAAAAGTATCCGACCACCAAAGTACGACCATAAAACATACTACAAAGACCTCACAAGGGACGAGTACTTTGACGCATTGGTATTTATACGTCATTACGTAAAAATTGCTTCTGATAAGTACTTTGGTGAAGTAATCGGTGCAAAAAACACTGACCTCTTCATGTTTACTCCGAGCATCTCATCTCCAATGGGGCCAGGTTCTGACTCAGAAGCTGTTCCGATTAAATTTGGAAAATTAGATACTTTTCTGGTTGATTCATCTCAGTTTGGTTTTGAACCATTACTATTTCAAAATCTTGATAAGGTCTACTGTTATTTACCATCAATGCGAGGCGAAAAACCAGATAAACGTCACCTCAACCAGTTCTACCACTGCGAAGCTGAAATTCTTGGAACATTGGATGATCTTACCCCCATAATGGAGGGGTATATTCGAGCTTTAGCAGACACATTTTTAGCTATGGGATCGCTCATACTTAAAATGAGCAATGACCCTAACGTTACCGAGAAAGCTCTTCGTAAGATATCAAACTCAAAGTCTTTTCAAAAAATTTCTTTCGAAAATGCCTACGACAGACTGTATTCAAATAAACAAACTAGAAAATTTACGACGAAGACAAAATTTGGTAGAGGAATTAATTCAAATGGTGAAATAAGTTTGGTTTTAGAAGAAACTAAAGATATGCCCCTATGGATGTATGGTTTTGACAGAGATACTGTAGCTTTCTATCAAAAACCAGATCCAAAAAATACTGAGCGTGTTATTAACGCTGATCTTTTATTTCCACCACTTACAAGAAATGGATTCGGCGGAGAAATCCTAGGATCTGGACAGAGGCAAGACTCATCCAACGAAATGGCTGACTCTCTCAAAAGACAAGGTATTAGTGCTAAACCATATGAATGGTACATCGATTTACGGAATCAATCTGGATACAGGACAACATCAGGATTTGGTTTAGGTGTAGAGAGATTTATCACTTGGGCACTTGGATATGAAAGTATTCAAGACGTAGCCCTCTACCCTCGTCTTAAGAATATTAAAACTATTCCTTAACCTTTTCGCCACTTATCATCATAAGAAATTTTGTTTTTGGGAAAAGCAGTTCCAGAGGCTTAAAAAATAACACCCCGATTTTTCCTGCACCAACAAACTGTGGTGATCCGATGTAATCTGCTGAGATTCTTTTCAAGATAAAGTTGTTTTCCCGTGCAACAGTTTCAAACAATGAGAGAATATCCTTAGTTGAGTAGTTTTTTTCTGAATCAGCACGATAACCTTTGACCCATTTTAAATACTTTCCTAGTACTGGACTACCAAGCAATCGGGCTTTAAGCATTGGTAATGAATTATGATTCGGTATTGCAATCGTCACAACTCCACCATACCTAGTCACCCTAAACATTTCGGATAGGATTAATTTGATATGATCCTCATCATAATGTTCAAGCGTACCAATATTCCATACAAAATCATATGTTTCAGCTGGAAACGGCAAAGAAAACATGTCTCCAGTAACACATTTAACATTCTTAGCGTTAAAAATTTCTGCTAGTTTTTCTGCAATAAAAAAACCGTTTTCTGCCAGATCTAATAGAGTTATCTGCGACTCAGGCAATGAAAATAGAGACGCTTTTCCAGTACCACTTCCGACCTCTAAAACCTTAATTCCGCCTATTTTTTATTTGTAGAATTCAGCAGCCCCAACACTACACTTCGCATCTGGAGATAATAGTACTCCCACCAAAACGAAGAGAATTTACCATCTTGCGGATCGTTTATTTGTTTTTGATATATATCATTCCAAGTCTGCCTTTCATGTTCTATTAGTGCTTTTAAATTCTCATCCATAAATCTAGTGTTGTACTACTGTAATAGGATTGTTACTTTTTGTATCTATAGATATGCGACCTCCAATAGGAAGAGTCGCGAGTGGTAAAGCGTGTCCAAAGTTTACATTAGCGACAATTGGTAAATTAGATAGTTCCGTTTTCGATTGAATTACCTTCGTGAGAATCTCCTTTGTGACGTTGCTATCCTTTTGGAATCTACCGATCAATATGCCTTGGACGCCCTTAAAATCGGGTAGTTGTATATATGATTGCAAAAGACGATCAAACAATTGGATGTTTGTTTCAGCATCTTCTTCAATAAATAAAATTGAGTTATCAAGATTTGGCCAATACTGAGTACCTTGAAGTGCAGCTAAACATCTTGCATGTGAACCTATCGTTTTACCTTCTGCCAATCCTTCTTGGATAATCCAATAACCTTCACTATCTATAAAATCGCGACGTTCTTGGTCCAAATACCACGGGTCGTCACTCCATTGTTTGCTTGGATGCAAAACAAAAGATTCATCACTCATACAACACTTCTCAAAGTACTCTATCGAATAGTCAAATCCTTTTTTAATTGCCCAGCTTGAGAAATGTGGTCCTGAGTATGTAATAAAATTAGACTTTGTAGTAATTGCATTTCCAATGGCAGTAATATCGGAAAAACCACAAAAAACTTTAGGGTTATTTTTTAACAACTCATAATCAATGTAATCTAACATCTGATTTGAATTGTAACCTCCGATTACAGTTAGAATACCGTCAACCGTCTTATCAGCAAAAGCCTCATGTAAATCCTCAACTCGTGATGAAACTGATGATGACAAGAACTCATCGGTCTCGTCTACATGCTTTCCAAAACTCAGTTTAAAACCGTATGATTCAAGTTTTTCCATTGCAGCTTTTTTAACATCATCAGACAACAGACCCATGCTTCTCGATGGAGCTATTACTCTAATATGATCACCTTTTTTTATTTTTTTTGGTATTTGCATAAAATTTATTTTTAATTCAGCAGCAATCACTTCATCCTCTTTGCCATTTACTTTTCCGGCTCGAAGATCTGCCTCATATTCAGTTAGTGCTGTAATTATTTGTTCCGAGGTATTTAGTTGATCGTTTGGAAATTGTGTTGCCTCATAATTTTCCATTACTGAATGAATCGAATCTAGTGAAATATTCGTTTTTAAAGCAAAATACAAAATAGATCTTAAATATGAACGCAATATTCTCTCTCTGTTATCCGAACCTCTTGGCAACAACCCTTCTTTCAGTAATCGCATACTCACGATTATTGAATCTTCGAGTTTTCTTCTGAACTGAGGGTTAACAGCTTCAAAACCTACTAGCGGGTAACAGTCATTCACATGTTCTAAGTTATATAGTTGCTTCAAAACAACAGAAGACCCTATAGCAGTTTCAATACCGAGCACTCCGTCATCATTTTCCAGCAAAATAATATTGCCCACATCACTAAACCCTTCACCATTTGGATTTCGTAAAGCCATATTATAATTACGACCTCTGACACCTTCTATACCAATCACATGTTGATAGTACCTAGCTTCACGGGTGTCTATCTCAAGCGATTTTTCAGGTAAGTAATCAAGACATGAATCTAACAAGTCCTTGTCGGCAGAAGATACCCTCATCCGTAAGTCATCAACATTAACTTTCAGTCTTTCAGTAAAAAACTTTAGTTGTCGTTCCGTAGCTTCATTTAGCCTATCTTTTGGAACCAACGCTCCCAAACTGATGAATGACGACCCCCAACCCGCAACATAGCTATCGTCAAACAATCCACGGACATTTTTTGTACGCAAACAATCTTGCACCATATACTCACCCTGCGCAGGAATTGTCCCGCCCAGTAACTCTGGTTTAAAGACACTGATGTGTGAACCAATGAACCTAACAGTGGGGTCTGTTTTCGAACTAATTGGTACCGCTTCTCTTTCTAAGTATCCTGAATCAGAATAATGCTCACTAAAATCAGTAGCAATCTGTTCTACATATTCAGGCGCTCTTTCACGTTCAAATTTACCTCGTTGGTATATATTTTCTGAAGATTCTGAGCTTGGGAATTTTTCATTCATGTAAGTAAACTATATCAGAAAAAGCCCTTTATTACAGTACTATTTCAAGAATCTCAGACAGATTATTAACTTCATAATCTGGACCTATACTTCTAGTTGCGTCAAAATCATAGAATATCTTGTTATCTTCTGGACTAAAAAAGCATGTTTTTACGCCTGCTTCCTGCCCCGCCAAGATATCAGTCTTAGCATCACCTATTATCAATACCCTATCGGCTTTTACACATAAACAATCTAGGGTTTGAAGAAAGGATTCAGGATGAGGTTTGTGTTTTGAAACATCATCTCCTGCAATATCAGTGAGTCCATTTACTTCTAATCCAGCTTCAAGCAGACTGCGAGGGCTTGAAGAAACAAGTGCAAGTTTCTTATTCGATAACGAATCAAGGGTATGTTTAACACCTGCATATAACTCAAGCAATTCCACATGTCTTTGAATATATGACCTTGCATATGACACTAGTGCATCAAAATCAACCGAGGGGTATTTTAATTCGGCTTTATCATGCTCATAAAAGAAATCTCTGGCTATTATACTATCTGGAAAGGTGTGTTGTTGTTCCTGTAGACCCTCACGGTAACCAATCAGCCATAAGTGAAGTGTTTTAGCCAACGTTCCGTCCCAATCGAATATTACCGCCTCAAATTTTACGTCATCTTTTATACTCATATTTTTCTCATTGTAACATTCCCCTATTTACCTTGAATCCTTGATCTAAACTTAGAATCATCAAGTTCAAATACGTGAGCTAATATGATACCTAATCTGGGTGCGATAAAGTCTTGTAGATGCTCAAGATGCTCGGCGTTTCTTTTAGCTTCTTCGATATAATGGTTTCTAGCCTTTGTAGTCAAAGCCTGACTTTTCTCCGTTAACAGATTAGCGAGTGCTGGTTCTACCATTTTTAAAGTATCAGACAGTCTTGCCTCTGACAGATCAGAATCACGCACCGTCGCATCATGCACATGTCTTCTTCGTGAACCAGTAGTTACCTTTTCAAAAACTGACTGTACTTGCGTACTTAGGTGATCCAATAATCTTTTTAGCTCGTCATCGTGATCTAAATCAAAGGTTTTTAGATCTCTTTTTATGTGACCGACTATACGAATTAGTCGCTCTTGCAGGATGTAGAAGTCTTGTAGAAATGAGTGGAGATGGTACTCAATCGCTTCAGCATCAGAGATCAGTTCTTTGTCTTGGGCATAAAATGATTCGAAATAGATCGGGTATTTCTGCAAACGATCAAATACTGTTTTTACGTCGTTAAGGCGACTAAACATATCTAGAGCTACTCTCTCTTTATGGTCTTTATGCTTACGTTTATGAAAAAGAAGGTCGTTGTCAAAGTTATAAAGAAAGAATAGCAAAAGTTCTCCCAAGCTTTCACCAGACTTATTTTCCATATTGTTTCTGCAACTCAACTAGAAGATCGTTAGTGAGTTCAATTAAATGGTTTGGGTTTGATCGTAAATCCACTTCAATTACGGACTGGTTGTCGGTACACTGTTTAAGAACTTCCCACTCTCCGACGTAGATATCATTATCAAACCAAATAAAATCAGAGCTAAAATCTATCCCCTTAGTTTTAAGATCCTGCCATACAGTAGGCTTAATTCTATCAATATCCGCGTGGTACGCCTCAGGCACCTTTTCTTTCATGATTCGTCTAGCCCCCTCTGGATTTCCATCAGTACAGTGTGTAGTGAGCCAGTAGGTATCGTAAGGTCGCAAAGCTTCTAGAAACTCAAGTAGCCCTTTGGCAGGCTTGCAATAGTTTTCTGTTAGATCCTCATGGATCATAGTACCGTCAATATCTAGATAGATTTTCATGAGGATTTATTAAGTTAATCAGCTTTTTGAGCAATAAACTGATTGAGCAACTTGAGATACCGCTCTTGCAAGGCAGGACTTATATCTTTATGGACTAAAGATTTTATTTTACCTTTCTGGTCGATAATATCTGACACTTTATCAAAATAGAAGCCAGTTGGAGTTGCCAAGAATAAGTGAGATGGTTTCCACGATTCAAACATTTTATTTGCCAGAGACAGAATTTCGGAAGGTCGCATATTTTTACGATATTTGACCTCAATCAAATGCACATCATGAGTATTGTTGTTGATCACGGCAAAGTCTGGGGCTCTCCTTATAACTTCCATGGTCTTCTCTGTCTTCATATCGTGCTGACGGTGCATTAGTTCAGGGAGAATGTTCTCGTACCCAAAAGCCAGAACTGTAAAACCTCCGGCCTCTCGAAGCATTTGCTCAAATACTAGTTCCGTTATCTTCCCTTTTATTAGCTGCTCTGAAAATTTTGTTTGATTTGCCATAATCAAATTATAGCAAATATACAGTACTTCTATTACTTAGATTCAATTATATTCCTTACAAAAGCCACTAAATCAATATAACCCTTTGAATTTAAGCAATCGTTAGTGTTATTTTCCAAATTTAGATACAAGTCTAAATCTGGCTGTCTGCTCTTAACAAGTCCTAATGAGACTTCGAGATTTGGAGCAAAAGTATGCACCCCTTGAATCTCACCGTCAGTGTTTAGACCATGAATAGCCTCATTCAATATTTGATGAGAAACACCACTTGAGCAAACATCATTATCTGTGTCATGAACACACCAAACTTTTACTCCAAATTTATTAAGTAATTTCGCGAATTTATAAAAATGATATTTACCAACAGTGTCAATCACTGTGACTCTTGCAGTTCCAGAATTATCATAGAAAGCACCTGCTGGATGGTTAAACAGAAATGAAAACAATGCCTTTTCTGTAGGCCCTTCAACAAGGACAACTTTCTGTGACAAAAAGGCATTTGCCCTAGTAGGATCAATCCAAAGCAAATAACGCAAATGGTCAGAGCTAGACACTTCATCGGACTGAGCTTTTAATTCTTCTGCTGTCCATTTTTCTTCTCGACACTCATTTTTTGCTTTTGCAATCAAGTCACCATTTGCATTACAAATTTCCTGAATTTCAGCATCAGATATTTGAGCGACACTAGATGTATTTCCCTCCATATATACTCTTTTTACCTGTGAGTATTGACTCACGTGATTTAAGAAGTAAGGAGAATGTGATGTCAAAATTACTTGAGCATCTGTATCCTTAGAAATTTCCTCAAGTTTGTTACGGAAATATGTCTGGTGATTAGGATGTAAAAATAACTCTGGTTCTTCAATGATATAAAAAGTACACGAATTCTTTACTGATTTCTTTCCTGCTTTTTCCTCCTCTTTATTTAGTTCAGCAAGATTGGCAATGAGAGAAAAAATCATTGATCTTTGAAATCCATCACCTTGAGAAGACAGGGGTAATTTATCATCTAATCCATCAACACTTGCATGCGGCCTAAAACAACTTTTGATTAAATCTTCAGCATTTGGAGGAACCAGATCAAATCCAATTTGTACCTTTCCATAATCAAGCATTTTTGAAGAAATGTCAGATTTCAGTCTTTGCATAGCACTTGTTTCTCCTGTACCAATGTAGCTTGATAATTGATTTATAGAATTAATCACCGCACCAAAGTGCTGCCCTTTTTCATCCTCTACTTTAATCCTCGCAATTATATTCTTGGTGACCAGCTGATTTAGTGCTGAGTTGGCTGTAAACTTTAATTCCTCACTCAAAGGGCGCATAGATGGCATATAGATCACCTCGCCCAAACTCGGTTTAGCTACCGTTTTCCATCCCATTAATTTAGTCTCCTTTATCTGAGCGTCTTCCCCTATATATCCATAATATTCACAAGACACAGCTTTTTCGCCAACCTTTTCTTTTGAGACAGTCGCCCGTACTCGAAACTTGCCGTCTCGTAAATACTCTTCAGAGTGCGTAAACAGTTCCCCTTCTGTTAGAGAAAATTCTATCTCAACATATGGATCATCTGTTAAGTTTGGATTAATGTCTTGCTGAGTCAGCTTTTCTTTACCAAAAAACCATAGTAAGCAGAATAAGAGATTGCTTTTACCAGAATTATTTTCACCTACAAAAACTGTATATTCTTTAACAGAAACCGTCTCATCCACAAAAGACTTTACTCCATGGATTTTAAGTTCTGTTATCTTCATAATTATTTACTACATTATCGCTATTGATTTGTCGTATTGAATAGTATCTCTAATACAGGTCACTCTACAGTGTGCTAGACCATTATGGTACGCAAAATCGCTTCTGGATACACCACCCCAAACCTTAACCTCTCTTCCCTCATTATCAAAAGGAACATTAAATTGAACAGCTTCTGGCCTTATAGACTTTTGATCTTTAAGCTCATCCTCTCTTGAAAACAAACCTTTTCGTCTGAGTAAAGATATTTTTTGCACCATGGATGGTGTCGCTAAGATGACTTTTTGATTTACCACCATATATACTTCTCCATTCTTTCCTAGTGACCATTGAAATAAGCTAATTTCATTTCTTGAGCAATAATTCTTTTGGTACTCGGTCAAAGTACTTTCTGATCCAACATAGATGTCTGCATCTAATACACTTGCGTGAATTGATGGTGATACATGATAAAAAATGTCTACATTTTCATCAGGGCCAGGCAGAACATCGACTCGAAATGTAACCCGCAAGTCTCTTGAGGTGAACTTATCCAAAATGCTACCGCCGTCACTTTTTTTCAGATACCTTCCGCTCACTAAATTTCCGAGTATCGTAATCAGGTAGCTCAATTCCTGACTTTAGGAATTCACTGATATTCTCTAGGTCAAAAGTGAACTCAATACTTAATGGGAATGTGATTTTTGATTTGAACATATTGATATAATAACGCTACTCCAGATAAACACAACAAATTTGTTTTTTGAGTTGCTAGCTAGAACTTGCTTTTCTTTCCCATTTTTTGAGCCTTTATTGTATCGTGAGCATCCTGAAGCAAAGAACAAACTATGGCTTTAAACTTTTCATTTCTTAATATATCAGGTACTCTCACACTCCTGACTTCATTGGGTATAGAGAGGTTACCAAAACAGTTCGATTCATAATATTCAAGGTCGTCGTCTTCTATACAGTTCAAAATTAAGTCATTTTCTAACTCATATTTTAATACTAATGACTCAAGTACTTTTGAAAATTCAGTTGGCACTTTTTTAATGAACTACCCCGATGCAGAGCATACGGGGTATCGGCGTTGGATTAGGTGGTAAATAAGGTAGTTTGTACTGGTGCGGAATGTAGTTGTTGATAGTTTGGTATACCTTGGTTTTTTAACGTAGTTAA
>JZEL01000024.1 GCA_001567365.1 Parcubacteria bacterium OLB19
GCACGGGCGAAGCCCGTGCCACCCGCCACTGTTTGTTTGTCCCTAAAAGTTCGCAGATAACAAAAAATATGTTATCTTATTGCCACTTGTGATTATTAGATAATTACAAGCATGGAGACGTGGCTGAGTGTTCAGTATTTGTTCAAGAGCGAAGCGATTGAATACAAATACTGATGATTAATACTCAAACGCTCTTCAAGTAAACAAAAAGTTGTAGAGGTAAAAACATATATGGAGACGTGGCTGAGTGGTCGAAAGCACCTCACTGCTAACGAGGCAGGGTCTAAAAGCCCTCCAGGGTTCGAATCCCTGCGTCTCCGCAGACGAACGTAGTGAGGCAAGGAGAACAAACAGTCTGGGAGACTGTTTGGGGATTCGAAGCCTGATTGAGCTAGATTATGAGCTTGCGAAATAATATAGCCAATTGGGGTACTGAAACTGTAAGTTTCGAATCCCTGCGTCTCCGCCAAGCAGTGCTAGCACGAGATACTTCGAGACTAGCAGAGACATACGAAGTCACAGAAGAAGCCACAGGCTAGTCCGAGTATTTACATACTATATTATCTGTGATATAGTGATTACAGAACCTGAACCCAAAAAGGAGTGGTGCTATGCACAAGAAACCACTCACTCGAGTTATCAGTGGAAGTGGCACATATGTGGATCCGCATGTCGTGAGAAATGATGTAGCTTTCGAACTAGATCAAATCCCCGAAAGCGGATACGACTACGAACTTCCCCAGATCAAAAAGGTTCGCGATCTGTTTGAACAAACGGAAATGACCGATGAACAAAGACAGCGCTTTGCTTTGCGTATAGATACCAAAGAACTTAGGTGTCGAGCAATGCGTCCGCGCTATCTGCTACGTCGAGCTGAGGAAGTAAACCAAACGAAGTCAGAGAAAGCTGTACGATTTCGTCAGGAAGCACAAATTGCTTATGTAGACTTCAAAAAGTTTGTTAGGGAGCATCTGGAGCTAACTGCCAAACATCAATCTGATCCAGTTTTGTCCAAACTCTTCCAACCCATTCAAGAACTTGAGTGAAAGCGCGCCAGTCGTCCCAACGATTGACGCGCTTTGTTTTGTAAATAAGTGACGCACGAGACGCGTCGTTTCTATAATCCAAAATAAAGCTGAATGGAGTAAGCAGGGCTTGACCGTCCACGGTTCTTGCCCGAGACCGCCCGCCCTGAAAATGCACCCCTTGGGTGCTATTTTCTTGGGCGGAGATGAAAAAGATACCTGCGTATCTTTTGTCAGGAATTCGAAGCGTCGCAGAATATTTTTTGAGCTTACTGGCGAGAAAAATTCGAGACGCCGTCCAAGAACACGGGTTTATTTTATGAACGAAGTGATATAAAATAACCGTGATTCTGGGACGAATCCCTGCGTCTCCGCTAAGATAATAAATAAAACAAAATGAGTTATAAAAACCACCCTTTTGGGGTGTTTTTATGTATATGTATAGAACTACGAATTTCTTTTATTTTTTCGATTCATATTTTTTAAGGAATCTAAAGTATAGATACCACTCATCCACAAACAGCCTTGTATAAAGCCCAGCCAACGATACACTTTATCCAGTTTGTTTTCACTAATAAATCCTTCCATCTTATCGAGCATACCGTGACAATGCTCTAACCCATATGGAAAACCCAGAAGTAATTCATCGTATGAATAATCATGCTTAGCAATTGCTTTCCTCTCAAAGAAACTTCGCAACTGACCTATAGCATTATTTAATTGTTCCACGTCCATCAAAGAACCTCCTTTCAGAAAACAAAGAAAGATTACATCACCTTACTTATCAAGTCTACATACAGACAGTCCAACAAAACAAATAAACGAAAAGATTTTAAAAACTATAACTCACTATCAATCTTCGCCGCTACAATAAAATCATTATTAGATACACCATCAATAGCATGAGTTCGGAGATGAATTTCCACTTCTCTAAAATTAACTAAATGAATATCAGGGTGATGTCCTTCTTCTTCAGCAATATTGCCTACCCTATTCACAAAAGCTAAGGCTTCTTTAAAATCTTTAAATTTATATTTCTTAAAAATAGTCTTTTGATCTGCAAACAAACTCCATCCAGGAACTTGCTGTAACAAAATTTCAATTTCACGCAAAGAGAAAGGTATTACTCCACCTTCACAAGCCTCACATTTCTGTTCAGTTAATTTCATAATTTATTTCTTAATCGCGCTTGCCACGGCTTTCACTAAACCTTCAGTCATAATCGGAGGGATAATCATGTCTGCAGTTGGCTTCTTAACCAAACCAGCAATCTTTTTAGCTACCGCTAATTTCATTTCATCGGTTATATTATTTATCCCCTTATCTAAAGCACCGCGGAAAAGTCCGGGGAAAGCTAAAGCGTTATTGACCTGATTAGGATAATCAGACCGCCCAGTCGCCACCACCATCGCCCCTGCACGCAAAGCATCAGCAGGCATAATTTCAGGAATCGGGTTGGCCATAGCAAAAACAATAGCTTTTTCTGCCATTACCTCAATATGAGCTTTGGCAATTGTTCCAGGTCCAGACACACCAACCACCGCATCAGCTCCGGTTACAGCACTCATAACATCACCTTGTATCTTTTCAGGATTCGTTACCTCTGATAAATGACGCTTATGTCCATCAAGTCCACTACGGCTTTTATAGATTACACCTTTTGTGTCTGTCACGATTACATTATTGATTCCTGCCAGTTTTAAAAGTAGAGCAATGGCTCGTCCGGCTGCTCCAGCTCCTATTATTACCACTTTTAAAGTCTCAAACTTCTTCCCCACCACTTTAGCAGCGTTTATCAGTCCAGCCAAAACCACAATCGCCGTACCATGCTGATCATCATGAATAACAGGAATATTTAATTCTTTTTTCAAACGTTCTTCAATAACAAAACACTTTGGCGCAGCAATATCTTCGAGATTGATACCACCAAACGTCGGCGCAATAGCTTTTACTACGGAAATAATTTCTTCCGTATCTTGCGTATCAAGCACAATTGGAAAAGCATCAACTCCGGCCATTTCCTTAAAAATCGCACACTTACCTTCCATTACTGGCAAAGCACCCAAGGCTCCAATATTACCTAAACCTAAAACCGCCGAACCATCGGAAATTACCGCTACGGTATTGTTTTTTATCGTGTATAACCGAGCGTCTTTTGGATTCTTAGCGAGATGCATAGAAACCGCCCCAACTCCTGGAGTATAAAGAGTACTCCAATCATCTTTAGTCTTTAAACTTCCTTTACTTACCACCTCCAATTTCCCTTTAAGTTTTTTATGGACAGCTAAGGCCAGCTGATTATAGTCTTTTTTGCTAGTAGTTTTCTTTGGTGTTGGCATATATGTAAAATAAAATTATGAGACGCACATTATAGCATTTAATATGTGTTTGTATTGAAAAAGCAAAAACTCCATTTAAAATGAATTTAAATGGAGTTTTATTTTTAGCTAGAAACAGCTATAAGATTTGACTGACTTGAAGCTAGCTGACCGTAATCATCATCATGGGAACTTTGTCTTCTAAAGAAAACGAGCAGGGCGCCCAAACCTAACAGTAACATAGTATAGGTAGATGGTTCTGGTACTGGTGAAACATGGATATTCGACAACCATATACCTTTAGTCAAATCATCACCATATGCCAAAGCTACACCAAAAACAGTTCCATCATCTAAATTGAGGAAAGAGAAGCTTGGATTCAAGTCCATACCCCTTATCGACGGCGAACCGAAGGCTGGCATGAAAGCAACAAAACTTTCCATCGAGGTTAGACTCAGATTCAATGAACCTGCTGAATGATCAAAGGTAATACCTGCCCCAGCAATACCAAAGTGCCAGTTATCAGTCAGAGTATTGATGATTGTTTCAACAGTCAGTAACGATGGCCCTTTGACAATAAAGCCTGAAGACGGATCATCTGAATCAATTGTAATTCCAGAGACAATATCCGCTGATAATAATGAACCAAGACCAGAGAAAAAACTGACATCAGCTGGTTCCCCACCAAAAAGACTAATTGATGTAGCTGCGTTAGCGTTGGTAGCAAGCAATAAAGATAAGATTGCAAAGAACTTTTTCATCCAAAAACTCCATAAGTAGTTAAAGATATTGGTCAAAACCAAATAGACCATCTGCAACTATAACATATCTCTGACATTTGTAGAAAGAAATAAAAATCTATCACTCAATGAAATTAAATAAATCTGTTACCATAGTAGCATTATGAATTTACAAGATACTCTAACCACTCATTTTCGCCTAGGTTCTGAACAACAAAAAGCTTTAAAGAGACTGGGGCTTGTGACTATTGAAAATCTCTTGTTTCATCTACCGGTAAGATATGAAAATATCAGTGACGTACAATCGGTTGGTAGCTTAGTAAAAGGTCAGGAGGCTGTGGTTTATGGTCAACTTACTGGTTTAAAAACCCGAAAAGCTTGGAAAAGCAAAGTACCAATTGGTGAAGCTTATGTCGAAGACGGTTCAGCTAAAATAAAAGTTATGTGGTTTAACCAACCATACATTGCCAAAATGTATCAAAATGGCGTTTATGTAAAACTAGCCGGAAAAGTCGCAGGTAGTGAAAACAAACTCTATTTATCAAACCCTGAAGTTGAATTATTAAACAACCTACCAATAGATCGTCACGATTCAATCTTTAAGGGTAGTGAGGCAGAAGAAGACACACTCTACCCAATATATCGTGAGACTAAAGGCATCACTAGTAAGTGGTTTTATCATGCTGTAATAAAATGCTTTGAAAAGGGCATTTTAGATGAAATAGTTGATCCGTTACCGACAGAAGTTATTAAGCCTTACAATCTGCCGGAAATTAAAACTGCTTTGGTTTGGATTCACACTCCTAAAAAAATTACACATGCTGAAAGTGCACGTAAGCGTTTTGCTTTTCAAGAAGTGTTTTATATTCAAGTACAAAAAGCTCGCGAAAGAGCTGAAGCTAATGCGGCCAACACTTACAAAATCAAAATTGATAAAAAACACCTTGAAGAATTTACCAATCGTTTCCCTTTCGCTTTGACCGAAGCACAGACCAAAGCCATTGAAGCAATTAGTGATAATTTTGTTGGCAAACACGCTATGTCTCGCTTGCTTGAAGGTGATGTTGGTAGTGGTAAGACAGCGGTTGCAGCCACTACTGCTTATGCTGTCGCTACCTCTAGACCACCCGAAGGTTTAGATAAAAAAATAGAGTACGGCAATCTGCAAGTAGCTTATATGGCACCAACCGAAATTTTAGCCAAACAGCATTTTTTAAGTTTTATTGAATATTTTAAACATTTACCAATTCAAATCGGTCTACTCACCAGTAGCGGTTGCCAAAAATTTCCCTCAAAGTCAGACCCAAATAAACCGACCCCTATCTCTAAAACTCAATTATTAAAATGGGTTAAAAATGGTGAGATTCCAATCCTGATTGGTACACACGCTCTAATTTATAAAAGTGTGGAATTTAAACATTTAGCTTATGTAATAATTGACGAACAACATCGTTTTGGTACCAACCAAAGAAAGTTGTTAGCCAAAAAAGATAACAACTTGCCTCACCTCCTCTCTATGACCGCCACCCCCATTCCACGAACCCTTGCTCTTACGATTTATGGAGATTTAGATATTACACTTTTAGATCAAATGCCGAGTGGTAGAAAGCCAGTCATAACCGAAGTTGTCGGACCTGGGCAAAGCGCAAAAATGTATGAACATGTAAAAGCAGAATTAAAATCTGGTCGGCAAGCTTATGTGATTTGCCCTCGTATCGAAGAACCAGACCCCGACAAAGCTAATACCATAGCCATGAAAAATGTCGCCACCGAAGCAGAACGTCTAGGTAAGGAAGAATTTGCTGGATATAAAATCAGTACCCTACACAGTAAAATGTCTCCGGCTGAGAAAGATAAAATCATGAAAGATTTTTCTGAACACAAAACCGACATCCTAGTTGCCACTTCAGTAGTAGAAGTGGGAGTAAATGTTCCTAATGCCACTAATATTATTATTGAAGGTGCTGAAAGATTTGGTTTATCTCAACTTCACCAGCTCCGCGGTCGTGTAATTCGTGGCACTCATCAAGCTTACTGTTTCGCTGTTACTGATAGTAAAAGTGATAAAACCAAACAAAGACTAAAAGCTCTCACCACCGCTAAAAATGGCTTTGAATTATCTGAGTACGATTTGCAATTTCGTGGTTCAGGCGAACTTTATGGACAAAAACAGTCTGGCCTATCTGACCTTGGCATGGAAGCAATTAAAAATTTAAAATTAGTAGAAGCAGCCAGAAATGAAGCGCAAAGACTAATAAGCAATGATGCCACGCTGGAATCACATCCCTTGATAGCTAGACAACTGGAAAGATTGGAAAAATCACTACATATGGAATAAGAAGGCCACCCTAAGGTAGAGTGGCCAAAAAAACAAGACGCGATCACCTCCTTTCCCGTTGAAACTGATAATATTAAATATTGAAATTCATAAAATTGCAACACAAATATGTGTTGAGTTAGTCACAAAATCGCGGTATAGTTTTACCACTCTAATAAAAGAGTGTTCCGCCAATAGCTCAGTTGGTAGAGCGCAGAGCTTATACCTCTGTGGTCCTTGGTTCGAGTCCAAGTTGGCGGACAAACATTTCCTACACATTTGGGTTTACACTCCTTATCTGTGGTCCTTGGTTCGCACCACAAGAGTATTTCCATTTTTATAGTCGTTCCACTCCTTAAAAAATTGGTCAGTCCAAGTTGGCGGATAAAAATGCTACAATATTAGCAATGTCTTTTTTCAAGTTAAATTTGCTTAACGTTGTTATCACACTTTCGATAATAGTTGCTGGTATTTTTATTTACAAATATTTAAACCCTCCTACTCCTGACTGGACTACCACCACTGTTGACAAAGGAAATGTGAGCGAAATCATTTCCGTATCCGGAACAATTGATGCCACCAAAACAGCTGATTTAGCTTTTCCTATTTCTGGTATAGTGCAAACAATCGAAGTTAAAGAAGGACAAGTAGTAGAAAAAGGTGACAAACTAATAACCTTAAGACATGATGATATTTTGGCCGAATTCAGAAGTGCTGAAAGTGCTCTCATGATTGCCAAAGCCAACCAGTCCGAAACCTTAACTGGTATTCGTAACGAAGAAAGAACCGTAGCCAACACTAAAGTAGAAATTGCTGAAGCCGAACTAGCCCGCATTATGAAAGAAGAAGATGTAAAAGTAATTAGCGCCTATCGCACTCTCCTTTCAGACGATCTTGCTGCGGTAACTTTACGACCGGACGATAATAATACCCCACCAGAAATTACCGGTACTTATACTTGCAAAGAAGGTGTTTATACTATTGATGTTTTCCGCTCTAATACACAATCAAACTATTCCTACCGTTTAAGTGGTATAGAAAATGGTACCTTTACTGTTTATACTGACGGTCCGGCACCTCTGGGTCAATGTGGGCTTTTCATTAAATTTACCACTGGTGAAAAGTACGATGATACAAAATGGGAAATACGTATCCCCAACAATAGAAGCACTTCTTATGTTACCAATTTAAATGCTTATAATTTAGCAATCACCAATCGCGATAACGCCATCAACGCAGCCAAACAAGACTTACAACTAGCTAGAGAAAACCAAGCCCTCACAACAGCTAAACCTCGCACAGAATCTATCACTAAAGACGAAGCTCGCATTATCCAATCCGAGGCTGAAATCGCTCGTATTAGCTCAATGATAAGAGACCACATCCTCACCGCGCCATTCTCTGGTATTATTTCAGACATCAGACCTACCCTAGGTGAGACAGTTGGACTAGATCCAGTCATCACCATGATTTCCAAAGATTATTTTGAAATAACGGCCTTAATACCAGAAATTGATGTTACAAAAATTTCTATTGGGCAAAAAGCCGAGCTAATCTTTGACGCCAGACCAGAAGAAGTACTAACTGCCAATATTACCTTCATCTCTCCTTTAGCGGAAACAATAGCGGGGGTTTCGTACTTTAGAACCACTATGACTTTAGACAACAGTACTGACTGGCTTCGCGGAGGTTTAAATGCTGATATAAATATAATTGTTGAAGAGAAAAATTCTCTCCGTATTCCTAAACGCTTTCTTATAGAAACAGATGGAAATTATTCTGTATTAGTACCTGATGGCTCTAATACCAAAACAATTCCAGTCACAGTCGAATTTATCGGTAACAATGGTTATGTTGCCGTTCAAGGTCTTAACCAAGGAGATATTGTTATTGCACCATAAACTATTATGCGCACCTTTCGCATCGGTTTTCTTTTAGGATTTAGACAAATACAAAGAGCTAGTATTTGGACAACAACTCTTATCATCTTTGTGATGATGTTAACCTTTCTAAACTTGATTGCTGTATCTGGAGTTTTGGTTGGACTAATTGCCGGAGCAGAAAAAGCTGTGCGGGAAAATACTTATGGTGATTTGGTTATTTCCCCACACAGTGAAGAAGATCATATATTAAACACCCAAACTATCGTCAGAGAAATAAGCACCTATCCGGAAATAACCACCTACTCCGTTCGTTACAACGGCACCGGTGAACTCGAAGCAAATTTCAAAGAAAGACGTGATCTTAAGGGTGACGCCGATGTAACCGGAGTAAAAGTTACCGGTATTGATACCCAGAAAGAAGATACCACTACCAATCTTAGTGACTTTATCGTTGAGGGTGAATATTTAGATCCTAATGAAGAAGGTAAGATTCTTATTGGAGCCTACTATCTCAGTCAATACGCTGAACTTTATGGTGATATTTTTGAAACTGTTGAAGACGTACACCCCGGTGACACAGTACGATTAACCGTTGGTGAGATATCTAAAGAATTTACTGTCAAAGGCATAATTCAATCAAAAGTAGATGATACCAACCTAAATACTTATATACCTGAACGCGAATTCAGACGTCTATTTGGTCGTATCGACCAAAACGCTGATGTCATAGCTATAAAAATTAACAATCCCGCTGACAATATAAAAATCAAAGAATCACTTCTTAATAGTGGCTTAGGTGATTATGCTAAAATCCAAACCTTTGAAGAAAGTACTCCTAAATTTTTGGCTGATATCAAAAAAACTTTTAATCTCCTTGGTACCTTTATTGGATCAATTGGATTAGTAGTCGCTTCGATTACTATCTTTATTATTATTTTCATCAACGCTCTATCACGCAGGCGTAATATTGGTATCTTGAAAGGAATTGGTATCAGTGAACGTGCTATAGAAATTGCTTATGTACTTCAAGCCACCTTCTACGCACTGGCAGGATCACTTTTAGGTGCCTTACTCACTTATGGTTTCCTTGTCCCTTATTTTGATGCCAATCCGATTCAGTTCCCCTTCAGTGATGGAATTTTAGTAGCTGATCCAATCGAAACTTTATATAAATTTGGTATTCTTTTTATTACCACCTTAATTGCTGGATTCCTACCAGCTTGGCTCATTACCAGACAAAACACCTTGAATTCTATTCTTGGTAGAAAATAAAAATATGGAAATTATAAAAGCACAAGATATTTATAGAACCTTTGTTAGCGGTAATATAACCACTCATGTTCTTAAAGGTGTGAGTTTGGATGTTCAACTTGGTGAGTTTGTTGCCATTATGGGAAAGTCAGGTGCCGGCAAATCAACCTTCATGTATCAATTATCCATTCTTGATCACCCCACCTCCGGCACCATAATAATTAACGGAACAAATACCAAAGAATTAAACGAACACGAACAGACAGAGTTTCGATTAAATACTCTTGGATATATTTTTCAAGATTATGCCTTAGTACCTGACTTGAGTGCTACCGAAAATTGTATGCTTCCTTTACTAATGAAGGGAGAAGACTGGGATAAAGCTAAGAACAAAGCAGTAGAAATGCTTACCTCTGTCGGACTAGAAACTAGAGTAGACAACCTACCTTCACAACTATCTGGTGGTGAACAACAGCGAGTTGCTATCGCTAGAGCTTTGGCTGGAAACCCAAAAATTATCTTTGCTGATGAGCCAACTGCCAATCTGGATACCATTTCCGGCAATGCTATTATTGATCTCCTAGGAGAACTTAATAAAAAGGGTCAGACTATAGTTATGGTGACCCACGAAGAGGAGTACACTAAGTATTGTAACCGCATAGTGAGAATGGAGGATGGGAAGATTATTAAAGAGGAAGTATTGCGGTAATTTAAAAAGTAACAAAGAGGCGCGGGCTTCGCCCGCGCCTCTTTGTTACTTCCCCCTAACCCAACAATAATGCTATAATGCTCTTTTAGAAGCACTTTTCAACTACTAAAAGGATAATAGTGATGGAAAAACCTTTGGAAGAAGCATTAAGAAATTCAATCAGTAGTTTTGGAGACAGATCTTTCAAACCTTTCACCCGTAGAGTGATTGACAATCAATCGGGTAATCCTGAATACGTGATTACATTGGCAGAAAATTGAAGACGAATAAAAAGGTGGAATTAAAAACAGTGGCCGATGTTTAGCCACTGTTTTATTTTTAGAAATTTTATATTATCTACACTTCTAGGATTTTGCTTGGATCAGCCACTTTTTGATCCTCTTCTCGTTGCTTTTTATAAATATCCTGAATTTCCACCCCTTCTCGTTTAAGCAGAGCCTCGTATTCTTCACGTTCTAAAGTTTCCACTTCTGCCAATCTCTTAGAAATCACATCAAGCGCCGTGCGATATTTAGTTAAAATTTCTCGAGCCTTATTCTTCCCCTCTTCAATAATCTTTTTCACTTCATCATCAATCGCCTTCGCTACCTCTGGTGAATAACCACGATCCTCACTCACTCCACCACCAATTAATCTTCCACCAGTACCTTCAAAAGCAATTGGTCCAAGAGAACTCATACCGTATTTTGTGACCATGTCACGAGCCAAGTTTGCTACTACTTGTAAGTCATTGCTCGGGCCGGTAGTAAGATCACCAAACACCATTTCCTCAGTTACATAACCACCAAGTGTCATCGCAATATCATCCAAAAATTCTTTTTTGCTATGCATTCTTCTATCCTCATCAGGAAGCTTCAAAGTATACCCAGCGGCTCGCCCACGAGAAATAATTGATATTTTTTGAACTGGATCGGCATAAGGTAAGACCGAGGCGACCAAAGCGTGTCCCACTTCATGATAGGCAGTGAGAAGTTTTTCTCTCTGCGAAAGCACATGACTTTTGCGCTCAGGACCGAGCATCACCTTTTCAATAGAGCGAATAATATCAAACTGGCCAACTTTCTTTCTCTTTTCACGAGCAGTTAGAATAGCTGCTTCATTCATAAGTGAATACAAATCAGCACCAGAAAAACCAGGAGTACGCTGAGCAACAATTTCCAAATTAACATCCTCTTGAAGTGGCTTCTTGCGAGCATGTACCTTCAGAATTTCTTCACGATCTTTTCGATCAGGCAAATCAATCGTTACTCGTCGATCAAAACGTCCAGGACGAAGTAAGGCTGGATCAAGTACATCAGGCCTGTTGGTTGCTGCCATTACTATCACCTTGGCATTTGGTTCAAAACCATCCATTTCTACCAAAATCTGATTGAGAGTTTGTTCACGCTCATCATTACCACCACCAACACCAGTACCACGAATACGACCAACTGCGTCGATTTCATCCACAAAGATAATCGCTGGAGCTGCTTTCTTGGCCATACCAAATAAGTCTCGCA
The DNA here is from genome assembly GCA_001567365.1 of Parcubacteria bacterium OLB19. Classification (GTDB taxonomy): domain Bacteria; phylum Patescibacteriota; class Minisyncoccia; order Phycocordibacterales; family UBA918; genus OLB19. The sequence goes on from JZEL01000024.1 coordinate 11,743, forward strand.
CTCGTGACGCACCGACACCAACAAACATTTCCACGAACTCAGAACCAGAAATTGAAAAGAAAGGTACGCCCGCCTCCCCTGCTACCGCTCGAGCAAGCAATGTCTTACCAGTACCAGGCGCACCCATCATCATTACTCCTTTCGGAATTTCAGCACCAATATCTAAAAACTTTTTTTGGATTTTTCAAGAAATCAACAATTTCTTCCAACTCTTGTTTAGCTTCCTTAGCACCAGCCACATCCTTGAAAGTGACTTTCTGAGCAGTGTCATTTGGATCAATCATTCTAGCCTTACTTGAACCAAAATTAAGTGCTTGCATTCCCGCCCCTTTCACCGAACGCATGAAAAACCAAATAATCAAAATCAAAAATAGTAATGGGAAAATGAAAGGCGCAAATTGTGAAAGCCAATAACCAAATCCAGTTTCTCTTTGCACATCAATCTTTACCGCACCAAGCTGATCAGTGCTAACTCCAAGATTTGTCAGAGACTCAGTTACTGAAGCATCAGTCTCCTTTTTGGTTTCTGCTAGATTACGAGTTTCGTCATTGTATTTAATTTCAAGCTTGTTACCACGAACAACAATTTCCTTAACTTCACCCGCTTTCACCTGACCAACCACTTCAGATAGTGATAGTTGATCTGGTTTCTTTTGTGTATCAGTCAAATGACTAAAAACAAGAGTGATCAAAATCAGAAGTAAAACCGTTGATAGCATATTGTTCCAGAAATTTCCTGGACCAATTGGCACTTGCTGGCCAACACCACGCAATTTTGATACTTTCGCTTCTTTATCTAGTTCCTTTTTTTGCTCCTCCAAATCAACAGATTTTTCTTCTGTTTTGGTACTTTCCTCTTTTATTTCTTCACTTTTTTCGACCGGAGTTTCTGGTGTCTCCGTCTGATTATTAATTTCTTTTTCTGATTTTGACATAATACCTTGCATTATACATAAAATAGCTGGTATTGCGAGAGATTCAAAGTCACTTATTTCTTCTGCGGCGAAGTAGGTTTTGAGGCTATTACCGATGCAAATACCATTGCCGAAAGGCACTCTAAGCTTTATAGTTATCCAATGAAATATTTTTATATCATAACTATAATTTTATTGATTGGTGTAATTTTTGAAAGAAACACCCTACCGCCAACCACCGACGAAATGATACAAGAAGCGCAGGCCTTTGGTGTAGCGAACAATAAAACTATTCCTCCTAAAACTTTTAAACAAGATGGTTGTACTCTATTCCCTGACAGTATACTGGGTAGTGATTTCAAAGAAGCGTGTTTGAAACACGATATCGTTTATTGGCATGGTGGTACAGAAACAGAAAAAGATTTAGCTGACCAAACTCTAAAAAAAGAAGTGGCCGAAACCGGCATAACTGGCTATCTGTTGCAAGTTCCTTTTTATTTGGGTGTACACTATTTTGGCGATACATGGCTGACGAAATTTTTTTGACACCAACTGGGGGTTTGGTTGGAATGAATAGTATTTATGACAGAATACATACGTAACAAAAGAGTTAGTTTCGATTTTGAAATCCTAGAAACCTATGAAGCTGGGGTGGTTTTATTTGGTCATGAAGTTAAAGCTCTGCGTGCTGGCAAAGCTAGTTTAAACGGTGCTTATGTGGTAATTCGTGGTGGTGAAGCTTGGCTTCTGGGTGCTTCTATTAGCCCTTATCAAGTCGCCAATACTCCAAAAAGCTACGATCCTGAACGCACTCGAAAACTTCTACTGAAACCCAAAGAACTAGCTGAGCTCGAACAAAAAGGCGAGCAACAAGGATTGACGATAGTGGCGATTAAGTGGTATAACTCAGGCAGACACATAAAGCTCCAGATCGCTTTAGCGCGTGGCAAGAAAAAAGCCGATAAACGCGAGAAGTTAAAAGAGCGAGACACAAAAAGAGACATTCAAAGAATTTTAAAAAGTCAATAACCATACTACAAAATATATGATATGGCAGATTATGAACGCAATTGGTAATGTTATAGTTATAATAGGATTTTTACCTTGGCTACTTTTTCTTTTCTTTGTATATAGTTCGTCTCTAATAGATTTTATCTTCTCATGCACAACCAACAACAGCACAGGTGTATCAAGTTGTGTTTATGGACCACAATTTATTGCTTCAATGTTTGATTCTTTATCATCGAATACGCTTATTGCATTTTTCTTGATGGGTACATTACCGATATTTTTTGGCTGGTTATAGCTTTCTATTTTTAGCCAAAAAAGATCCTAGAGCTACTTCCATAACTACTACTTTGGATCGCTTTGTATTAGGACTGACTCGTTTTGTTTTGTTGTCAATTTTACTATTGTTTGCTATCGCATTATGGCAAGTTACAATTGTTATCTATATATACCAAGCCATAAAAACGAAGAGTTTTGTTCAGCCTTTCTTGAACATCAAAAATATAATCTCAAACAATGGTAAAAAATTGTAATATTCTTTAGTATTTACATTTATTCTAAATAGTTGTAAAATACGGCTGTTCTTTGAAAATAGTACACCCTTCCCTAAAAGCGTCTGTATCGCTTCGGACTTTTTTAGGGGATGCTAGGCATCGACGGTGAGTCGTCGCCTTTGTGTGCAGTGTGAGAGATGCTCGAGACTCTCCTAAAACTCGAGCAACTTGTATGTGCAAAGAAAAGCATACCAAGTCCTTACGCTAACGCGTTTGGATTCGCTCCCGCTCTAGCGTAAATTTACGCGAGCCGTAGTGATGCTCAACTTCCTTATGTCTCATACAGAAGTTTGGGTAGAATAGCCATGAGACTATGGTCAACCATGCCGTTTTCATAGTTGATTTAATTTCTTAAAACTCGACCTTGTAGTGTTTGGTCTCCCTTATAGCTACATAGTTTAAATTTAAAGCGAGACTACACACTGTAGATTCACAAAGACACTCTCATTCGGACGCGGGTTCAATTCTCGCCATCTCCACAAATAATTAATAACGGCCCCATTTTGGGGCTTTTATTATTTATGGAGATGAGTAAATGAATAGTTTCACTCACGAGCGAGAATTGAAAAGCAGAGAGATGCAGGAGGCAAGCGAGCTGGGGTCGAGAGTACTTAGATTTTTATGAGTGAAGCGGAATAAAAAGCTTAGTAACGATTAGGAATACGTTTGATACCATATCGTCTCCGGCGTTTGCCACTGCGCCTTAAGTATCGTTTCAGAGTTGGGTGACGATAGATGGAGCTGTCTGAAACTAGAGCAATGCGGTACTCAATCTGTTCAGGTGACCATTTTTGTTTAAGATGCTTTATAATCTCTTTCTCTAGTTGGGGTTTGGTTTCAATCAAGCGATACTTATCTCTAGCACTACATCTCCGCAGTCTAGCTTGTCTTTGCACCAGACAAACATCGTAATGGCCTTTGCTATTTATGCGTACTTCACTATTGATAGTGCTGGACCAACGTTCAAAACTCTAGCTATATAAATAGCGCTTCCTCAGCAGTATTGCCATACAAGCTCTGTCTTCTTTATTGAGATGTCTATGCATATTCCCCTTGCTATTGAATTGGTTTCTAACAAAACTATTCAAGCACGGGTTTGTGCGTTTGTGGTAAGGATTCAAGTTTTGAAATTTACAAAAATACATTTTTATGGCAAAATTTGGGTTGATGTTTAATCAATTTGATTTTAAAAGTTCCTGCCGATTTTCGGCATAATTATTAAACTGGAGGACCATCTAATGGCCATATCAAAAACTAAAGTAAACCGTTTTTCGCCTGATACACCTGAATATGTAGTTGCGCATGCTAAATGGAGAAAAAGTCGTGGGCGTAAACCTTCCACAGGATTATCATATAACAAGAACCCGAAAAAGGCTTTGGAGTGGGCTAGTCATTACGCTTACTTCCCTATTTCGGGAAAATACTTAGAAGGAAGAATCCCAGAATACTATGTTTGTGGTGGATGTGGAGCAACTAGTGTAAAGTTATGGCGAGAATACCAAACATCTTTAGACGAAATAACTCTCCTCTGCCTGACATGCGCATGCAAAGAACAGAATGAGGTTCGCACCCCTACCGAGGACGGATATTCTCTATACAAAGGGACTATCTTACACTTTTATAGAACGGTAGAGATGCTACCCAACCAAGGTATAGGTTACGATCCCAGGGAAGGACCTCCCCTGGAGGCAATAGAAACCTATACTTTTCAGGAAAGATCAGATCAGATTGGTTGGCGTGTACCAGCTGTCCCAACTGAGAGTGAAGTAATGAATTTCTGGGGTTACACTTCTGTTCCTTCGGCTGGAGTTGATTGGTGGCGTAATTTACCTTTTTATCGTCAATAAATTGATTGGTAGATATAAAAAATAGACCGCACGGTTCGCCTTGCGGTCTTTTTTAATTCAAACAATCAATCCATTACTTAAAGAAAATAGAGTACAGTACATCAATCTTATTATATTTAATTTATAGCAGACTTATAGGTAACACAAATTATTTAACGACACTTATTTTATAAAATCTCATAGCGACACCGTCACTATGAGATTTTGTTTGATTCTCTAACGAATTTTATAGAAGTTCCTTAATATTTTGACTTCCTCAACCAAGCGTTGGCTCTGATTTAAATAGTCAAAATAAAAAAGAACTGAAATGGTTATACAACTTGATACAACCGCACGAATTGAATTAAAAATTCCGTAATGACTTTCCAAAGCAAATGCAGGTATAGAACCAATTAAGGAACCTATAAAAAAACCCAATTCCCAATTGAAACAAACGCCTTACGTAATTTAATTGCTTTTGCTATAGTGCTAAGTAAGCAATAATTAGTAGTGCTTGCATTACCCAGAAAGTAACATGATTTTGTCCCTTGTTAAAAATCCAATAAGTTACAATCATAATCATAACAAGCAAACTTAGCTTTTGTATCCAATCAAAGGCAACTCTGAAATTATTTTCTTGCCATAACGCAAACAAAACAACAATAAATTTAATTGTAGTAGAAAAGGCAGCTACATATAACGTTACGTTTTCTATCAATGTTCGTCCTGGAATCATATGATAGGAGAACAAAGCTAAATTCATTGACAAGCAGGCAATTATCCATGTTGAAGATGCTGGCTTTACGCTATTACTTAAAATAAGTGGACAATACCAAAATGTTGCTATCATTAAGAATACTAGCGTCAAATATCCAGAAACTTCTATCATAAAACCTCCACGATTCTGAATTAAAGAACAAAAAAATAAATACCTATTGCAACACGCGAATGAACTACCCCGATGCAGAGCATACGGGGTATCGGCGTTGGATTAGGTGGTAAATAAGGTAGTTTGTACTGGTGCGGAATGTAGTTGTTGATAGTTTGGTATACCTTGGTTTTTAACGTAGTTAATAATAATAGACATGTTAGCGTTACCAACCGTATTTGCATAATAACCCTGTGTCCAGAAATTACCGCCCCATAACTTTGTTTTTACCTCTTTATGTTTAGTAAATATTTGTTTAGCGGTAATACTTTTAATTTTCTTCACAATATCTGAAAACCGTATGTTTGGAATGGTTTGCATAAGAAAGTGAACATGGTCTTCATCAATGCCGATTTCGAGGAAATTAACATCATAAGCTGGACCAAATTCCAAACATACGGTTTTCAGTGTTTGTGACACGGTATCGGTAAAAACGTCACGACGGTACTTTACTGGACAGACTAGGTGGTAGATAAAGAGAGTTTTGTTATGTGGTTTAATTATGTGTTGTGGTTTGCCTGACATTACCTCCTAGCATAACAGAGTTTACCCCGATGCAAGCATGCGGGGTAATTTTTGGAATATACAAAAGCTTTGGTATCTCGTTCAATCATTTTATGTAGAGCAAATTCACTCCCATTGTCATAGGTGATGGATTGACATGGTAGCCCTTTGAAACTGTGTTTGGCATGAAGATGGATAGTATCAGCAGTGCCACTTAGTTTAGCAGCTACCAGATAACCACTTAATTTATCAACATAGGTCACAATACGAAGCTTTCGTTCAGAACCAAGGATTGTATCTCCCTCCCAGTGTCCAATAGATTTAACTATTGGTCGATCATGAATTGAGCGTTTATTAGCTTGGTAACGATTAGGAATACGTTTAGTACCATATCGTCTCCGGCGTCTACCACTACGCCTTAAGTATCGTTTCAGAGTTGGATGACGTTCTAAATAACGATAGATAGAGCTGTCTGAAACTAAAGCAGTACGATGTTCGATCTGTTCCGGTGACCATTTTTGTTTGAGATGCTTTATAATCTCTTTCTCTAGTTGGGGTTTAGCTTCAATCAAGCGATACTTATCTCTAGCACTACACCTTCGCAATCTAGCTTGTCTTTGCGCCAGACGAACATCATAGTGGCCCTTGCTGTTTCTCTGTACTTCACGACTGATAGTGCTCGGACTAACGTCCAAGATCCTAGCTATCTCGCTATATAAATATCGCTTCCTCAGCAGTGTTGCTATACAAGCTCTGTCTTCTTTATTAAGATGTCTATGCATACTCCCGTGTTATTGAATTGGTTTCTAACAAAACTATTCAAGCACGGGTTTGTGCGTTTGAGATGGGGATTCAAGTTGGATGTTTGGCATTAATAGGAGTTTATGGTCTGGCATTTTAAACTACTAGCATAGAGTAGTGGGACGTCTAATGGTTGACGTTTTACTTCTCGCGTTTTTAAAAAATAATTGTGGTGATTATTAAATTAATTATTTAATTTTATTGTTCTATGAAAGGAATTATTACGAGTTTGGGCATGATTGTCTTCGCTGGCGCGGTGGTTGCAGGCGGAACAGGTGCTTTCTTTAGCGATACCGAAACCTCAACTGGTAACGTGTTTACAGCAGGGGCGATTGATTTGAAGGTTGATAGTGAACAACATTACAACGGTAATGTTTGTAAGGATGTAGATGAGTCTCAGGGTGTGAATTATCAGTGGGTAGGTAATTCACCATATCCAAAGGCAGGAACTGCTTGTTATGGAACATGGACTCAAACAGATCTAGGTTTAACCCATCAATTCTTTGATTTTGATGACGTAAAGCCAGGTGATGAAGGTGAAAACACTATTTCACTACACATCGATAATAACGACGCTTGGATGTGTGCTGATGTAAAGATTACTGAAAATAGTGATCAGACTTGCGTTGATCCAGAAAATGACGCTACAGGTGAAAATGGTGCTTGTGTAGTGGAAGGTGCTGGCGGGGTTAATGGTGACCTTGCACAAAACCTTTGGTTTGTAGCTTGGAATGATAATGGTGTTGATGCAGAGGGTGAAAAGATTGAAGGTGCTGTACCTGGTGATAATATCCATCAAGCGGGTGAGGTTCTTTTGTTTGAAGAAGGTCCTGCTTCAAACGTGCTAAATGGAGGCACTTTGACCATTGCTGATGGAGGTACAAATACACCGATTCCTGGTGGTAGTACTCAATTTGTTGGTCTAGCGTGGTGTGCTGGAGAAATGGAAGCTGATACAAATGATGGTGCTCCAACTTGCAATGGAGGTACTATGAGTAATGTGGCTCAGACTGACTCAATGAAAGCTGACATCACTTTCCGAGTTGAACAAGCTCGAAATAATGGTGAATTCCGTTGCAATGCTCGTGTAGTAGAAACACCTAACGATGTAACTACTTAATCCTGTTCAGCCGTTCTAAATCCAAGCTCAGCTTGGATTTAGTGGGCTGAGGTGGATCAGCGTGATTGTTTACTAAAGCTTTTATTTGATACTAAATAATTATAGTTATGCGACGTATTTTCCTAAGTTTGGCTTTGATTGTAATTACCGGAGGTACATTGGCTTTCGGTGCTACTAAAGCCTTTTTCTCAGACACTGAAACCTCCACAGCTAACGTACTTACAGCTGGTGCGGTTGATTTGCTGATTGACAATGAGAGTTATTATAATGGCGTCTTTAATTCCAATACTTCATGGGAGGAGAAGGATTTGACTAAAGGTGATAAATTCTTTGATTTTGATGATTTGAAACCTGGTGATTATGGTGAGGATACTATTTCTATCCATATCAATAACAATGATTCCTATATGTGTGCTGATGTCACACTTACCTCAAATCATGAAAACAATCAAACCGAACCAGAGAGTTTGGTTGATACAACTACTGGTGAGAATGAAGGTGAATTGGCTGATTTGGTGAATTTTATATGGTGGGCAGATGATGGTGATAATGTGCTCGAGGATGATGAGTCGGTTATTTCCGGACCGGATGTAATTGGAAAATTACCTTTGAATGAAAGCTATACAATCACGCTGGCTGATTCCAAAAATAATATTTGGAATGAAAACTCTGTTGGAGGACCAGTTGCTGGTGGTGAAACATACTACATTGGCAAGGCATGGTGTTTTGGTGAAATGGGAGTTGATCCATTAGATCAGGATGGGTCAAATGTGAATCGTGCTCCTGATAAGGATAATAATGGTGATGAAGAAATTGGTACACCAGAAGATGGTGGTGTGACTTGTAGTGGAAAGCTTCTGAGTAACGAGAGTCAAACCGACTCATTGACGGCTGATATTAATTTTGAGGCTGTACAAGCTCGTCACAATAAGGATTTCAAGTGTCAAAGAGAGCCTGTATTTACGCAGTGTACAAATCCAACTCAATCTTATGCGACAAAAGTCACTACTTATTCACAAGGTGTAAAGAAAAACGGAACACCAGTTGATGTAAGTCGTTCCAATCCTAACTATGCTCTTGGAGCACCGCAAAGCCTAGGTACACCATTTGATAATCCTGTGGTACCAAACAGCTTCTATAGCTTAGGTTTTGGTCTGGCACAAAATGCTACTTCTGGCGGATCAATTGTAGTAGAGTTTGGTAATGGTTATATCGTTGATGGTCCTGGAAATGATATTAGAGCTTGGGAGGTAACTGGTGGAAGTTCATATCCAGTTGAAAAGATTAAAATTGAAGTTAGTCAGGATGGAAGCAATTGGTCTTTAGTAACTTCAAGTGCTGACAGAGATACGGAAGCAGATTTGGCTTCGTCAGGTTTAACTTGGGCTAAGTATGTGCGTATTACTGATGTATCTCCGCGCGGACCATTTGAAGCTACTGCCGATGGATACGATTTGGATGCGGTGAGTGCGCTTAACTGTGGAATTCTAGAAGACTAAACTAAAGAGAAGAAAGGGCTTTATATTAGCTTAATAAACTCTAAACATGCCAAAAACTTATTACCAAAGAGGAATAAAGATAACTTTGCTTTTAGCGGTGTTTGGATTCCTTTTGGTAATGTTTGTGGCTAATGGCGCTAATGCTGGTTATACCTTTGCTACTAAGAATGGGCAGGGGCAGACAGGTTTGGAATTAAAAGTTGATAGTACCACTATCTATAATGGAGTATTGCAACCAGCCTTGAGTTGGGAATTAAAGAATCTAGTACCGGGAGTTGATCATTTCTTTAATTTTGACGACATTAAACCCGGTGATATGGGTCGTCATAACATCAGTTTGCACGTAAAAAAGAATTCGGCTTATGTTTGTCTTGATTTCAATAATCTGCAGGATTTTGAAAACGGAATGAATGAACCAGAATCTATTGTTGATAATCTATCAAGCGGTGAATTGTCAAAGAATCTTGAGTTTTTTGCTTGGCGGGATGACGGAGATAATGTATTTGAGAAGAATGAGAAAGTGATTTTTGGTGGCAATGCTACCGAAACCGCTAATATCCTTCTTAGTAGTACTACTTATGCGGTGGCGGATGCTAATACGGGTAATTCTTGTGCGGTAAATTCAACTAACTACGTAGGAATTATTTGGTGTGCTGGTGATTTGAAAGTGGATTTAACGACAGCTAATGTGACTTGTGATGGGTCTGGTTTGGGAAATGTAATACAAACTGATTCTATGACAGTGGATGTGGTTTTGCGAGCAGTGCAGGCCAATTCTAATCAAGGTTTTAAGTGTAAAAAAGATGTAAAACCAGAATGTAAAGATAAAAACGGCAAGAAGTGCGAACCAAAAGGTAATAATGGACACGGTAATGACGGTGATCATAACGATGACTCTAATCCAGGAAATTCCAACGACGAGGATGATTACACTGATGATGATGGACTGCCTCCTGGTCAAGTCGATAGTGAACATTTTGAGAAAGTAAAAGAAACAAAAAACTTGGTCGAACAAATTCGTGATAAGGTCAACGGTTTACGTAATTCATTGTTTGGTAGACATAGTTAAACAAAAGTATGAAAAAAATATTTTCCTACATCATCTATAGTTTCTACACACTGATAGTCATTGGCTTGGTCTTACTTTTCATTGCTCCACCAATTCCGAGTATTGGGGCGCTTGATGTAAAGATTGTTAAATCTGGTTCAATGGAGCCAAATATCATGACAGGTGCAGTGGTGGTGGTACGAGAAACCCCTTCTTATGGTTTGAATGATGTCATTACTTTTACCAGTGAAGGAGCAAGTATTCCTACCACTCACAGAATTATTGGTACTGAAATGGTGGATGGACAAGAATATTTTGTCACTAAGGGTGATGCAAATGAGGAGCGTGATACGAACCTAGTTTCACCAAGTGATATTTTAGGTAAAGTTATGGTCGATATACCTTATGTTGGGTTTATTCTTGATTTTGCTCGTCAACCTGTTGGTTTCGCTCTGCTTATTGGTTTGCCGGCCTTGCTCATTATTCTAGATGAATTAGACAATATTTGGCGTGAGACCCGTCGTTTTAGGAAGGTAAAAGTTGATAAAGACGTAACTGAGCCATTGGTAATAGCACCATATCTGCCAGAATCGGGTGATATTGTCAGGAAAAGTATTGCTGAAATCAGGAAGAGTAACGGAATGGATATTAAACCATTAGTTAGTAAGAAAGAGACGGAGGTTAACTTTCAGGTGAAGACTTTAGAGAAAACTCGTACGCGCTATAGTGATATAAGACCAAAATTATCAATGGCGACAGCTGTGTTTATAATGCTAATTTCTGGATATGGATATTTGGGTGAATCTTTGGCTTATCCTAGAGATGTAGAAGCAAGTGCTGATAATCTACTTCAAGCTGAAGATTTAGATTTTGTTGTTAGTCCTAGTAGTTCCTCATTTACAATTTTGGATGGATTATTTATGAATGGAGACACTTCGGATTTAGTGATAAGCGGAAAGGATGGTCTTAATTATGATGTAAATGTAGAGTTTGTAAGTGGAAATGTGACACTGTGCGATGATTTGTCAGTGGTAGCCGATGCCTCTCTACCTTTTTCCGGATCTCTAGCTGGGCTTGGTGGTGCCGGGATTTCCTTTACTGAACCTTGGCATTTGGATTTTTCTTTACTCAACAGTGATGAATACTCTAATGGTGAAAGTTGTGTGGTTGATATAGTGTTTGCCGGATATTTTTCAAGTACGGGGAGTGATTATGGATATAGTGATATAGAAAAGGTGCGTCTTGTTTTTAATATAGAAGAAAGCCAGCTAGTGGTACCGGAAGCAAGTCAGCTTTTAGATTTAAATGTCACTGAGACAATAACTGAACCGCAAATGGAACAAGAAAATGAAAAACCAGAAGACGAAAATACTGAAGAAAATAGTCTTGAAGAGGAGGTTGTAGAGGACAGTAATAATATTGAAGAAGAAGGAGAGGATGAAGAAGAGAATTAATTTTGGTCAAAAGTAAGAAAAGAAAAATTAAGCAAATTATAAAAAGTCCAGCTAATGAAATTGCTGGACTTTGGTTTGATGAGATATTTTTTAATACCGTACACCCAAAACTGTTTCTTTTAAGATTTTTGAAATAAAAATCTTTGTATAAAGATGTTATAATTTTTGGTTTATGACTAGGACTGATCGTAATATTTTACTTTCCACTTTCTGTGTTGGTTTTGTGATAGGTGTCTATGTTTATTTTAATGGTTTTTCTTTTAAATTATCTGAAGATTTGCCTGAGGAAAAATTTTACACTGATTTTACTATCGAAGGTGAGGCCTATGGTGATTGTGTGAATAATGAATGTTTTGCATTTCAGTTGCTAGCTGACGGTTCTTATCGTTTGGTGGATGATGTGTCTGGTCAATCAGTAATAAGAGAGGGGGTTATAAATAACTCTATACGAGACAGATTGTTTGAAGATTTAGACACAGAAAGCTTAAAGACACAGTCGATCTCAACGATCGGTACACATTGTGCGTCGGATGATGGTAAGGTAGATTACAAATTCACAATCACTAAAGATGAAAAAGAGTACAAACTCGATACTTGTACGACAAATATTAATTTTGAGGGTAAGGCTTGGTTGGCTTTGTCGGAGTTGTGGGATTATTTTGTTAAGTTGTAGGTGGTGTAAATAAACGGCGGGTCCCTTTGGGACCCGCCGCGTTTATTTGTTATCATACAGTAATATGTCACCAAAGTTTATTTTTGCTCTCTTGTTACTTATTTCTCCCTCAACTTTCATTCTGGCATATAATCCGGTTCTTAATGAAGTTTCTGTTCCTTATGAAGTAAAAACTATCGGTGATTTAAATACTCAAACTGAACATCTGGGTGAATTAAAGGGTGATCCACACATGTACGAATTTGCGGTCGGTGAAGCTACCGAATTAAAAATATCTTTATTACAGATTGATTCCGGCACTTCGGTACCTTTTTCTTTGATTGTTGTTAAACAAAATGAAGATAAGGGAGGTGTATCTGAGATTGGTAGATTACTTGGTTCTAAAGTTGAATGGCAGAGTGTTGAAGATTCTGTTTTGGGTTTAAATTTTAGCAAAAGTCAGGTTTTTACCGCTGAGTTAAAGCCGGGAATTTATCGCGCTGAGGTTAGTACACCAGAAAATTATGGTAAGTATGCTTTGGTGGTGGGAGATAATTCTGTACGTGAAGGTTATTTTGCCACTTTAGCTGATATTTATGCTTTTCAAAAGTTTTTTAATGGTTCAGCTTTTTACATAATCAAATCTAGTTATGTTAATTATCCTTTAGGTATACTAGCTGTTTTTGTTGCTTTTTATTATACGTGGCGATCACGAAATAGAATTAAGGGACTTAAAAATGCTTAAGTTTTTAGTGGTGATAATTTTTCTAGTAATTTTTACTTGGTATGCCAATCAGGCTTTTTTAGGGAATTTATGAAAGCGGAAAAATGGTATGTCTATATACTAAAGTGTGCTGATAATACTCTCTATACTGGAGTCACGACAGACATGGAGCGCAGATTAAAAGAGCATAATCATGAAAAAACTGGCGCCAAATATACTCGCGCCTCGTCCGTCCCGTTTCCTTGGTTTATCAGGAAACCTATCTTACTAGTCTGAGGCGACGAGGAGGGAAGGCGGAATTAAAAGAAATTGTCTAAAGTTGAAAAGTTGAAACTTTATATAAAAGTCTAGAACAAACGTCTTTTTATCTGTATTCTAGTGACACTTTTGGGTGTCATACCTTTGGTTTTATTGCGCCTT
>JZEL01000025.1 GCA_001567365.1 Parcubacteria bacterium OLB19
TTAACTACGTTAAAAACCAAGGTATACCAAACTATCAACAACTACATTCCGCACCAGTACAAACTACCTTATTTACCACCTAATCCAACGCCGATACCCCGTATGCTCTGCATCGGGGTAGTTACATTAATTGTTTTTGCGAAAGACAGACTACAACCGACAAAAAGAAAAAAGATGAAAAAACAACATATTTTTCTCATTTATATCTCCTAGACGTGATTTTGAGAATGAACTACTAAGTTTCTTATAGCATGAATAATTTTAATATTCTAGACATATTTTTCCTATAAGATTTTTTATACACAACTTTTCTATAAAAAATTTGACAAGATTTTTATTCCGAGTAAAATGTTTCGTCATCTGTTCTTTATATTGTTCTTTAAAAACTCGATTTAAATTTAAATGAAACGAGTTCCCTGTGCCTTAATGTTTTTAGGACTCAGAGAGCTCGTCTTGTTTTAATACAAGATAACGCCACCGTTCGTAATTTTTACGAATGGTGATATCTCAATAAAATCAAAAAGGAGTTGTAGATGAATCAAAAATCAAACTTAGCTCTTCAACCTTCGAATAGTTTGGTTGCTTTACGTACCTATCAATTGATGCAGTTATTTCCCAGCGTAAGCGAAGATGTGTCAAATAATTTTTCGGAAAGTTCTGATTATAGCAACGTCTACCCTATCCTTAGTTGGAACTTGGTGGGAGAAGATTATTTTTCAAAATCTGTTAAAAAAATAATTGCTCTTCTTGAAGAGAAAAGAAAAGTTTCCTTTTTAAATCTAAATGGTTTAGATTATGAAATGTTTGCTCCGGAACGCGAATCTGTTAAGGTTGGTTGTCATCTGATGGACGTCGAATTTGCCGAGAAAGGTTTGTCGGTGGTCGATATAGTCCATACCTACGATCAAACCACGGGAGGACCTGTATGGTTCCTGTAGGACTGTATGAAGCTCTAACAGTATTGCTTCTCGATAATAGCGTTTTAGCTTCATATCAAAAAGATTTTGATAAAAGTATTATTTGTGCGGGAACCAAGTTTCAGTTGAATGAAAAATGGGCGTCACCGGTTTTATCGATTGATGAAACCGGTGGTCTTGTCTTGGAATTTATCGAGATTGAAAGAGGGTCTCCATACCACCAAGTTTTGATGGGGTGTTGGTTGTAATTTTTTCTGATTTAGTTCTTTTAATAAGGTCGCCCGTAGGGCGACCTTTTCTTTTGTGGGGATTTTTTACGAAAGGAAAAGTTGATAATGATACAATGTTGGAAAGCGATTGTTATTAGCTCATTTGTTATTTTTCTGTGCGTATACAAGACGAACAACTTAAGCGTTTTATCCTTGATGCTGGTTTAATCAAGAAGGTTGATATTGCGCAAGCGGAAAAAATTGCCAAGGAAGAGCATCGTACTTTGGCTGAGGCCTTAATTGCTCAAGGTCATATGACGGAAGACGACATGCGTCGAGTGGAGTCATATGTGATGGGTATACCTTTCATTTCTCTAAAGAATATAAAAATAGATTTTGAAGTCCTTACTTTAATTCCGGAGCCGGTAGCGCGAACACACAATATTATCGCTTTTAAGAAAGTAGATAATGAACTAGAGGTTGCCATGCTTGATACAGCTGACTTACCGGCTATTGACTTTGTGCGTAAAAAAGTCGGACTAAAGATTATGCCTCGATTAACTGATACAGAATCAATTCGTATCGCTTTGCGTCAATATCAAAAAACGTTAAAAGATGAATTTGGTGACATCATTATGAATGATGCTTCGGCTCTTAAGGTTTTGGCGGAAGAAAATGGTGAGGAACTAAGCGAGAAGGATCTAAAAAAGATTGCTGAAGATTTACCGGTAGTGCGCATTGTCGACACTCTTCTTCGTCACGCTATTATCCAAGGAGCTTCTGATATCCACATTGAGCCAATGGAAGAGGAGGTAATGGTTCGTTACCGCATTGATGGTATTTTAAATGACGCCATGAAGTTACCTAAGCATGTGGCTGGTACTATTGTGGCTCGTATTAAGGTGCTATCTAATTTGAAGTTAGACCAAAAGCGTTTACCACAAGATGGACGTTTCAAAATGGAGATGGACGGACAAAAGGTGGCGTTTCGTGTCTCTATCTTGCCTGTATTTTATGGAGAAAAGATTGTTATGCGCCTTTTGCGAGAAAACCGCACCGGTTTTTCGCTTGAGGGTATTGGTTTTCATGGTTCAACGCTGGAACGGGTACATAAGGCAACAAGAGCTACCACCGGAATTATTCTTGTCACTGGTCCAACGGGTTCTGGTAAATCCACGACTCTATATACTGTTTTAGATATTTTGAATACACCCGAGGTGAATATTTGCACGATTGAAGATCCAATTGAATACCAAATGCCTAGAGTCAATCAAAGCCAAGTTAAGCCAGAAATAGGTTTTACTTTCGCTGCCGGACTTCGTTCATTAATGCGACAGGATCCAGACGTGATTATGGTGGGAGAAATTCGTGATGAAGAAACAGCCAGTCTGGCTATTAATGCTGCGTTAACTGGGCATTTAGTGTTGGCAACAGTACACACTAATTCAGCTTCGGGTACGGTAGCACGCTTGATTGATATGGGAGTAGAGTCGTTTTTGTTGGTTTCCACTTTGCGAGTGGCGGTAGGCCAGCGATTGGTTAGAAAATTAGCGGATGATAAGATTCCTTATATTCTAACTAAGGCTGAAAGAGAAGAATTGTCTGAACATGTTGATTTAGATTTGGTTCTGTCTACTTTGAAAGAAGAGAAAATTGTTAGGGATGATGCAACTTGGAATGATATAAATTTCTTTAAACCTAAAGAAAAAGGTGATACTGAGGATGGTTATAAGGGTAGAATGGGAATTCATGAAGTGTTAGAGATGTCCCCTACTATAAAGGAAATGGTTCTTATGGGTAAGACAGCTGATGATATTGAAAAACAAGCTCGTAAAGAAGGAATGCTTACTATGATGGAAGATGGCATATATAAAGCAGCTAGAGGTCTAACTAGTATTGAGGAGGTTTTGCGAGTGATAAACGAATAATTTTCTATGCCTACTTTTAAATATACTGGCGAAGACAGAGAAGGAAATAAAGTTAGCAGGACAGTCGTCACTGATGATCGTTATGCAGTTTACGATATAGCACGACAAGAGGGTAATAAAGTTTCTTCAGTGGAGGAGGTGAGTGCCTTCTCTTTTAAAAGGTTTTTTGACATGGACAAAATCAATTATTACCTAGCACGAGTTTCGGGTGATGAATTGGTAATGATGACAAGAAACCTCGGTTCGATGCTTAATGCCGGATTAACAATCACACGCGCCTTGTCGGTAATACAACGTCAAACTGAAAATCATCGCCTAAAAGGCATAATTGCCAGTGTTATTGAAAAAATAAATAATGGTGATCAGTTTAATCAGGCACTTCGAGATTTTCCGGAAACCTTTGATGATATGTATGTGTCGATGATAAGGGCAGGAGAGGAAAGTGGTCGTTTAGCCGAAGCTTTACAGACTCTGGCGGTGCAAATGGAAAAATCTACAGCTCTGAAAAAACGCATTAAAAGTGCCATGATTTACCCAGCTATTGTTATTTCTATCATGGTGGTGATCGGTATTTTGATGATGATTTACGTGATGCCAACCCTTTTGGGTGTATTTGAAAAGGGTAATATGGAATTACCCGCTTCCACTAAATTTTTCATTGCTTTAAGTAATTTTATCAATAATTACACTTTGCTTACGATTGGCGGTATTGTTGGTTCAGTACTCAGTGTCGCGTATTTTCTTAAAACTAAAATTGGTAAACATATGTTCTCTTGGACAATTGTTCGTTTACCGGTTATTGGTACGATGGCTAAAGAAACCAACGCCGCTCGTACCGCTCGTACACTAGCTTCTCTTTTGGATTCTGGTGTTGATGTAGTGCAATCTTTAGAAATCACGAGTGATGTTCTACAAAATGTTTATTACAAGCGTATTATAAAAGAAGCCAAAGAGAGTGTAGAAAAAGGTTCGCCTTTGTCAGAAATTTTTGTGGAGCATAAGGAGTTATACCCTATTCTTGTAGGGGAAATGATTCTTGTGGGAGAGGAAACCGGTAAAATTTCTGGTATGTTGGGAGAATTGGCTTCGTTTTACGAAAATGAAGTAGAAAGAAAGACTAAAGATCTCTCTACAATCATTGAGCCTTTATTAATGGTGGTGATTGGTGGAGCGGTTGGTTTCTTTGCTTTAGCTCTAATTTCACCTATTTATTCTATTTCAGATGGTATTGGCAAATAAAAACAAACAATCAGGTTTCACTTTCATTGAATTGTTGGTAATGATTGCTATTGTTGCTATCGTTGCAACTTTTGCTGCAGGGTCTTTCGTGGATTATCGTGATATGCAGGTGGCGCGGGCAGTGTCGGTTGATATTTCTTCTATTTTTAATGAAACAAGACAAAAAACTCTTTCCTCTGAGAGTACTAGTGCACAATTTGGTGTGTATTTTTCTACCAGCACAATTACTGTATTTGAAGGTTCAACTTATAATCCAGTAGCGTCTGGAAACGTGATTCATTCCTTTGCTAATACAAATATAGATACGCAGTTATCTGACGGTTCTAATCAAGTAATTTTTACCCGTTTAACTGGAGCACCAAGCGCAACTGGAACAATCGAAATTGGTCATCCTAAACTTAATTCCACTACTACTCTCACGATTATCGGTTCTGGTTTGCTAGAATAATATTAATGTTTAAAAAACAAACTAATAACCGAGGTGTGGCGTTAGTAGAGGTTTTGATTGGTGTTACTTTGGTGACTATAATTGTGGCTTTTGTGGGTTTAGCTGTAACTCAGTTTGTAAATACACGTAATGTTATTTTATCTGATACCAAAAAAATGTATTTAGCTGAAGAGGGTTATGAGATTGTGCGGTATTTACGTGACGAGAATTGGTCCAATGTTAGTAGTTTAACAAATGATACGTATTACTTTTTGCAGGTCTCGACCACCACTTTGTCGATAGGTGGTTCATCAGAGTTAATTGACGGTGTGTATAATCGTAGTTTTTTGGTACAACCAGTCTATAGAGGTGCTTCTGGTAGTATAGTTGATCAAGCTGCAGCTGGTGCCGTTTTGGATTCCGATACCAAGAAATTGATTGTTTATGTGAGTGATACAAACGGTACTACTAGTGTGAGTGCGTTATTAACCAACTTGCCATGAATATATGAAATACTTTCTTAAAGTTAGGCAAAAATTAGGTTTCACTTTGGTTGAAATATTGGTTTATATTTCTATATTCGTTATGGTGAGCGCAGGGGCTATAGGTTTTTTGTTTTCACTAGATGATTTGTTTGTACAATATAAACTAAAACAAGATTTATTAGCTTCTGGTACCACAATTATGGAGAGGATACTGCTTGAAGTTAGAGAAGCTAATACTTTAGTATTGGCAGATAGTGTAATTGAGTCTGCCTCGGCCGGTGCCATCACTCTTGATAAGGGGTATGAAACAGTTGAGATTTTAAAAAATGGCAACAATCTTGAATTGTATCGCGATAATAATTTTGAGAGTGTAATTAATAGTGCGGAAGTAGAGGTTCTCGGCAGTACTTTTTATCGTTATGAACAGAATGGTGTTGAACTGATTAGGGTGAGGTTGAATTTACGTTCCAGTGAAGAGTCTCAAACTGAAGATTGGACTATAACTGGTGGAGCTATAATACGCGGATCATATGAAACTAATTAAACAAAACCGTGGGGCAGCGATGATATTTTTCATACTGTTTTTCGTTGTGGTAGCTAGTGCTATGACATTTCTCCTTAGTCGAACGACTGGTAGTGATGCCTATATACTAAGTTCTCTTTCCTCATCCAAACAAGCCTATATTACAGCAGAATCGGCTTTGGAAGATGTTGTGATGAGAATTGTTAATGGTGAAACTTTCAGTGCCACCAACACTCTAAGTACCTTGCTTGGTGTCTCCACAACTACAGCTATTTATGATAACGCTGCTGATCTGTATAGAGTTAAAAGCATCGCTAAGGTTGGTAGATCAGTTAGAGTTAGTTTGGTTGAATTAAGTCCTGGTGCTGGAACTGCTTTTAATTATGGTTTACAGACTGGTAACGGTGGTTTTGAGTTGGTAAACAGTGCTTCTATAGTTGGAAACGCCTTTTCCAACGGACCAATTAATGGACAAGGGTCTTCAATGATTTATGGGGATGTTATTTCATCTGGTCCATCTGGTATTATAAGTGAAATTACAGCTACTGGTTCAGCTTGGTCTAATACACTTGATGATTCGGTTATAGAAGGTGATGCTTACTACAATGTGGTTGGTGTACCAAGTACAGTTAACGGTACTCGCCACACACCCTTTACTGTTATTGATCCAGAACCATTACCTATACCGGATTCAGAGGTGGAAGTTTACAAAACAAAGATATTAGACACAGGAACAGTTATTCCGTCTTCGGCTTGTACAGCAGGTACGTATACAATCAATTCGGATACAACTATTGGTAATGTGAAGATTGAGTGTAATTTGGAAATTAAGAAAACCGGCCCTTCAACTGTGGTTACCCTTACTGGTTCTGTATGGGTAACTGGTAATATAACCATGTCCTCCGGCCCGACTATCAGGGTCTCGCCATCAGTTGGTAGATATAGTGTACAAATGATTGCTGACAACCCTGCTAACAGACTGACTAGTAGCAAAATTTTTATTGGCAATTCAACGCAATTTATCGGTTCTGGTCATGCTTCTTCTTTTATAATGTTAATTTCGCAAAACAATGCGGCTGAAAATGGAGCTTCTGATGAGGCTATTGATATAGGTCAATCATCAAATGGTGATTTAATCCTTTATGCTGGACATGGGAAGGTAGATATAAATAACCAAATACATTTAAAATCTGTTACTGGCTATTCTATAGAAATCGGTAATAGTTCCAGTATTACCTATGATACCGGTTTGACTAATGTGTTGTTTACAGGTGGTCCTGGCGGAGCTTACATTATAAGTGATTGGTACCAAGAGTAGGTAAGTATTAGCCATAGGTGCCTTATGGTACAATCCTAAGGTATGAAACATAATGCTTTAGTGGTTGCTAATTGGAAATTAAATCCGATCGGTTTTGATGAGGCTAAAAATTTACTTACAGAACTAAAAAAGAAACTAAAGAAGGTAAATAGTACTACGATAGTGGTGACGCCACCCTTTCTTTTTATTTCCGACTTCTCTAAATCTTTGAAAGGTGGAGAAATAAAATTAGGAGCACAAGATGTATTTTATGAGGAAATTGGTCCATTTACTGGCGAGATTTCGGCTGGTCAGTTGGTTGGTTTTGGAGTCAGTCACGTTATTGTGGGACATTCGGAACGTCGAGCTTTGGGTGAAACAGACGAACAGGTAAATAAAAAAATCCAAGCAATCATTAAGCGACGCATGACACCTATTGTTTGTATTGGTGAGAAAAATCGAGATGAACAAGGAACATTTTTTAATGATATAGAAGCACAAATAAAAGGTTTAGCTAAAGGTCTTTTGGCTAAAGATATAGTGAAAGTAGTAATTGCTTATGAACCGATCTGGGCTATCGGTACAGGGAAAACCGCCACCGTGGAAGATGTAAAAGAAATGCAATTATTTATCGTTAGTACTCTAACTAAACTTTACGATCGTAAGACGGCAGAGAAGGTGACTTTGCTCTACGGTGGTTCGGTTAAAGCTAGTATTGCTAAGGAGCTTTATGAGCAAGGTGGTATGAGTGGTTTTTTGGTTGGCGGAGCTAGTCTTAATGCTAACGAATTTAGTGGTATTGTTAACGCGACTATTAGTTAAAAAGTATGGAATTAAAATTAATTACTGAAGTGGATGATTTGCGAGGAAAGTATGTAATAGTACGAGCATCATTTAATGTTCCTTTGGTTGAAGGACGGGTACGTAATGATTTTCGTCTAAAGAGAGCTTTACCGACACTTAAATTTTTGCAAGATAATGGTGCAAAAACTATTGTTATTTCTCATATTGGACGAGAACCAGAAGAGACACTAATGCCTGTTTACGAGGAATTGAAAAATGCTTTGCCGATGAAATGGGGTGGAAAAATCACAGATGAAGCTTTTGTTGATATTAGAAATAATCTGCAAGAAGGTGAGATTGTTGTCTGTGAAAATTTACGACAAGATGAAAGAGAAGAAGCCAATGATCCTGTTTTGGCAGAAATCATTGCTAACTTCGGTGATTTGTATGTTAATGACGCCTTCGCTGAGGCTCATCGTGAACACACTTCAACTCTAGGGGTGGCTAAACTTCTACCGGCTTACGCTGGTATTACTCTGTCCGAAGAGGTGGAGCATTTAGCCAAAATGATGTCACCCAAAAGCCCGTCTATCCTTCTTTTGGGTGGTGCAAAATTTGAAACTAAAATGCCATTGGTGGAAAAATATTTAGAGCTCTATGATCATGTTTTTATTGGTGGGGCTTTAACACACGATATTTTAAAAGCACGTGGTTTGGAGATCGGAAAGTCTTTAGTCTCTGATGTTTCTTTAGTCGAAGCGCCTTTTTTATGGAGTGAAAAGGTTCTGGTGCCAATTGATGTAGTGGTTGAAGGAAAAAACGGAGAAGAAACCAAGCCAGCTGACTCGGTTTTACCGGAAGATATTATTTATGATCTTGGTTATGAAACTATTATGATGTTAAAACCATACATAGAAAAAGCTGAAACTATTCTCTGGAATGGTCCTTTTGGTAACTACGAAAAAGGTTTTGAAGAAGGTACTGAAGCGGTAGCTGAACTGGTGGCCGGTGCCAGTGGTTTTAGTGTAATTGGTGGTGGTGATACTGTGGCAGCGGTAAATAAACTCAATTTGGCGGATAAATTCGGCTTCATGTCTATCGGAGGTGGGTCGATGTTAACTTTGCTTGAGTACGGTAGTACACCAGCTTTAGAGGTGTTACGAAGATAGTATATAAATTAAAAAAACGCCGGCACGAAGTGCCGGCGTTTTTTTAATTTAACTCATCACTTTAGCCAGTTTTTCTTTTATCTCCGCAAGTTCTTCTTTACTACATTCTACATGACTTGGTTTGGGGTAGGCATTGTCGTTTGTGTATCTAGGGACAACATGAAAATGTGCATGCATCACTTCTTGGCCACCAGCTACGCCGTTGTTTACTACTAAATTAAAACCCTCAGCCCCCAGTTTTTTTACTTGAGCTTGAGCAATTTTTTGTGCGGTTTTTATCATGTGAGCCAAAATATCAGGGTCACCATCAAGAATATTTACAAAATGTTTTTTGGGTACAACCAAAGTATGGCCTTTGTTTACCGGCATAATATCCAAAAAAGCTATTACTAAATCATCTTCATAAACTATGTGTGCCGGTATTTCGCGGTTGATAATTTTTAAAAAAATATTTTCCATAATACTTTAAAGTATAACGTATATTTTATTTATGATACTATAGGCGTAATATGACGCTATTTTCAGTTAGGGCTGAGGTGTCGGAAACGACAGAGAAGGAATTGGCAGTAAATGATAAATATCTAGCCCAGCTACTTTTTAATCGTGGTATTACTACTAAATCCGAGGCAGATTTGTTTTTGAATCCATCCTACGACAGTCATTTGCATGACCCTTTTCTTTTGCATGATATGGAACAAGCGGTGGAGCGGATTTTGCAAGCTATCAAAACTGAAGAGAAAATTGTAATTTTCAGTGACTATGATTGTGACGGTATACCGGGAGCTGTTGTGTTGCATGACTTTTTTTTCTGTCATCGGTTATAAAAATTTTGTTAATTATATTCCACATCGTCACTATGATG
This sequence comes from Parcubacteria bacterium OLB19, assembly GCA_001567365.1. Taxonomy (GTDB): domain Bacteria; phylum Patescibacteriota; class Minisyncoccia; order Phycocordibacterales; family UBA918; genus OLB19. Next base: position 9,840 of record JZEL01000025.1, read on the forward strand.
GCTTTGGTCTGAGTAGTAAAGCGGTTCTTGGTATAAAAGAAAAATATAATCCAAGTCTGATTATAACCATTGATTGCGGTACGGTTGATCTTGAGGCAATAAAATTGGCGAAGGACAATAAGATTGATGTAATAGTTACTGACCACCACGAACCAAAAGCTGAATTGCCAGAAGCGGTAGCAATTGTGAATCCTAAAGTCGGCAACACTTACCCTTTCACTGGTCTTTGTGGGGCGGGAGTAGTGTTTAAATTGATCCAAGCCTTAATTGCTCGTGGTAATTTTTCTATTCCTAGTGGTGTAGAGAAATGGTGGTTGGATATGGTGGGGGTAGCCACTATTGCTGATATGGTACCACTGCGAGATGAAAATCGAGTTTTTGCTCTGTATGGACTAAAAGTTTTACGGAAGACAAGAAGACCTGGTTTGCAAAAACTTTTACGAAAACAAAAAATTGATCCGCAATATCTCTCTGAAGATGATATTGGTTTTACTATCGGACCGCGAATTAACGCTGCTTCAAGAATGGATAATCCAGAAGATGCCTTTTTACTTTTAGCTACCAAGGATGAAGATGAGGCGGAAATGAGAGTTTTGCATTTGGAAAAATTGAACACAGAGAGAAAAGCCACAGTTGCTCTTATGACTAAAGAAGCTCATAAACGTTTGGAGTTGTTGGAAGAAGTGCCCAAGGTTTTAGTGTTCGGTAGTCCAAGTTGGCGACCGTCTTTGGTTGGTTTAGTCGCCAACAAATTGGCGGAAGAATATAATCGACCAGCATTTTTATGGGGTAGAGACGGGAATGGTATGCTTAAAGGTTCTTGTCGTTCGGGTGGTGATGTGAGTGTGGTAAGACTTATGGAAGCGACTCCGGAAATTTTTCATGAATTTGGGGGACATCATATGTCAGGGGGCTTTACCGTTAAGGAAGAAGAAGTGCATTTTTTTTTCTGACAAAATGCAAATTGTCTTTAGTGAAATCAGTAGTGTAGCTGTGGTAGATACAAAATTATCAGTTGATATGGAGTTGGATATTGATTCTATTGATAATCGACTTTTGCGAACACAAAAGCAATGCGCCCCTTTTGGATGTGATAATGAGAAACCATTATATTTAATTAATAATATTGTACCCAACGAAGTATCAATTTTTGGGAAAGCCAAAGAGCATACCAAAATCACTTTTCCAACTAAAGGTCTAGCTAAGGAGGCCATTGCTTTCTTCAAGAAGCCAGACGATTTTACTAAAAAACCAATAATGGGTGAAAAAATATCTTTGTTGTGTCATTTGGAAGAGAGTTATTTTATGAACCGCTTACAGGTGAGATTGAGAGTGATTGATATTATTTAATTTAGGTTTAGTGATATTGTTATCTTGTTTTGGCGACCACATTTCATTTTCTTCCTTTAGGGTCGAAAATTTTAAGTAAATTACTGAGTGTAAGGATTATAATTTTCTTATGTCAGAATTTGTTTTGCCCTTAGGCAAATTCTGACCATTTGTCTACCTAAGGAAAACATAGTCAAGCTTCACCCTCCTTGTTTCTCCTTAAAAGTCTGTTACACTCAGATTATATGGAAACAATTATTACTTTTACTGATGGCGGAGCGCGTGGCAACCCCGGACCAGCTGGAGTGGGGGTTTATATTACTAAGGAGGATGGTCAGTTGGTGCGTGAAGTTAAACAGGCAATTGGTAATGCTACCAATAATTTTGCTGAGTATTATGCGGTAATGTTAGCTTTGCAGACTTTAAAACAGATTTTTGGTAAAGACACAAAAGAAAAGTGTTTTGAAATGAGACTGGATAGTGAGTTGGTAAAAAAGCAATTAAACGGAGAATATCAAATAAAAGAACCAGGACTAGTGCCGATGTTTATCGAAATACATAATTTGCGAGTATCAAGTTTTCCTAATATTATTTTTACTCATATACCAAGGGAGAAAAATAAAGAAGCTGATAGATTGGCAAATGAGGCGATGGATGGGAAGTAGGGAACATAAAAGGGCGGGTGCTTCGCACCCGCCCTTTTATGTTCCGATAAGTGTTGACAAAACCCTATACTCTTGTACTATTGCTGGTTGCAGTTGGTCTTTGTTAAATTTTAAATTAAGGGAAAAGGAGATACTGTGAATTCACAGATAAATAATCCGGCTGATTTTATTGAAGTTGTCCAAGCCTATTTTGATAAAAAACTTGAATTAAGTTTACCAGAATTACGATCTCTGCATCATTTGATAGATGTGGAGTTGCGTAATTTCAAATATGATTCAGAGTTGGAAAAAAACCTCAAATTTACTAAGGCGCGTGTTAAAATTAGAATAGTATACTTGGAAAAAATGTCTGGTATTACTGTTACTATGAGGCAAAAAAGAAGAAGTCTGCCTCAATTGTCCGTAAAGGATTTGCTGGAAAAAATCGCCGCTTAACTTCATAATTTTCTTCAAAACCACAGTCAAAATTGACTGTGGTTTTTTATTTTAATAATCTCACTTGATATAATTTAAACTAAATGCAGGCATTTGTTTTTTACGTCACGATAATTTCTTTCTTTGTCGGAGTTGGAATAGGAACATATTTTTCTTTTTCCAACTCTTTTTTAATTTGGTTTTTGCTACTTGCCAGTCTAGGTTTTCTTTTTTGGTCACGATCAAAATTGCTAGGTATAGACATAAAAGGGTGGTTAGTGTTTGGTTTAATCCTTCTCGCTTTTGTTGTTGGTATATGGCGGACAGAATTTTATGAAACCCAGTTTGGTCATTCAGGTCTGGTTGAAAAAGTTGGACAAAAAATTGAATTAGAAGGGGTGGTGGTACGTGAGCCAGAGCAGAGAGAGAAGACAATTAATCTATATGTGAAGGTTAATGAGGATTTACTACTAGTTTCTACTGAACGGTATCATGATGTTTCTTATGGTGACAAAGTAAAAATAGATGGAGTATTAAAAACTCCAGAGTCATTTACCACTGAATTCGGGCGGGTTTTCAATTACCCAGGTTACCTTTTAGCTAAAGGAGTAGAATATCAAATTTCTTTTGCCAATGTGGAAGTAATAGAAAACAATCTAGGTAACACTTTTATTTCCAAGCTTTTAGTTTTTAAATCAGCTTTTATGACAGGACTTGAGAGTGTGTTACCAGAACCAGTTGTGGGTTTGGGTGAAGGTCTGCTCTTGGGTGTGAAACAAGCTTTGGGCGAAGAATTGGAGGAAGCGTTCAGAAACACCGGTATTATTCATATTGTAGTTTTGTCTGGCTACAACGTTATGTTGGTGGTGGCGTTTGTGATGTTTGTACTGGGATATTTCTTATCAGTTCGATTTAGGGTGATAGCGGGAATTTTAGCAATTATTTCTTTTGCGCTTTTGGTCGGTCTTTCTGCTACTGTAGTCCGAGCTAGTATTATGGCGAGCCTGCTTCTTTTGGCACAGGCGACAGGGCGAATGTATTTAGCTTTGCGTGGATTATTCGGAGCTGGTTTCATTATGCTTTTATTCAATCCTTATCTTTTGGTCTACGATGTCGGTTTTCAATTGTCATTTCTAGCTACGCTCGGTTTGATTTTGTTAGCACCGATTATAGAAAAAGTCTTCACCTCGATACCAAATTTTGCCGGTATGAGAATGTTTCTGGTGGCTACTATTGCTACGCAAATTGCAGTTTTGCCTCTTCTCTTATATCAGATTGGACAATTTTCATTAGTATCGGTGGTGGTGAATGTTTTAGTTTTACCAATGGTGCCGATTGCTATGCTCCTTACTTTTGTAACGGGGATATTGTCGCTATTTTCAGTCAAATTAGCTCTGCTAATTTCCTATCCGACTTATTGGTCACTTAGTTATATAAATAATTTAGCGCTATGGTTTGCTGACTTTTCTTTCTCTGCTTATGTGGTACCAACTTTCTCTTTTTATGTTGTACCGGTAGCTTATTTGATTATGGGAATTTTGGTTTGGTATAGCTATAAAATTGGCAAGGTAAATATGGGACAAAGTGAAATTGGTGAAAATTTCATCGGTTTTAAAAAAGCAGGAAATTGAACCTAATGATTTAACAGATTGGGTGATTGAGGAAGAGGTGGGTAATGTAGTAAATAATGAAAGATATAGTGTTGGTGGAAATTCAGATGAAGACAAAAAGGGGTCGGGCGCGAAGCGCCCGACCCCTCCCGAAGATACACCAATCTTCTTCCGTTAACTTATTTCTATCTTTTTTATTTAAACTCTCCCTGCTACTACATCCCAGTTTAGATTATTAAAGAAAGCTGTAATGTAGTCTTTTTTAGCAGTAGGCAAATAATCACGCATATATGAATGTTCCCACATATCGAGAGCAAGAATAATATCAAGGTCAGCTAGTTGACCTTGATGTTGCTCATCTACCCAAGTATGCACGAGTTGGTTGGTGGTGCGGTCAATGTAAAGTATAGCCCAGCCGACTCCGCGAGTCATGGCGATGTTTACAAATTCCTTGTACCAATTTTCGACACTGCCCCATTGTGTCTCTATCATTTCTTTGAGTTCTCCATCTTCTAGTGATTCTACCCCACCTTCAAACTGCGCAAAGTAATATTCGTGGTTTCGCATTCCACAAAATTCAAAACCGAGCCGGCGTTGCATTTCAGCTATGGCGTAGGCGTTATTCTCCATATCATTGCTGAAGGCCTTGATCTTGTCATTGATAAGATTAACGTGTTTCACATAACCTTGATAAAGACCAAGATGTAAATCAATGGTTTCTTGACTAATACCATTTAGTTCCGGAATGTTAAATTGTTTCGCTTCGTAGTGCATAAAGTGCAGGCAAATTATTTTCTAAAATTGAGTTACTAAATTTTAGCATATTGAAACCATCTCCTCTTTAGGGATGTTAGTGGATTGAATTTATATACTCTATTTAATCCACTCAAAAGAATTAAACCACTTTAATCTCATCTCTAAAACCTTTGGATTGTATTTATCTTTGTAGTCAGAAATTGGGTACTGAATAACACATTTCTTTCCGTTTGGATTTTCAGTAATGGTATAAATATTTGTGTCTATATTTGATCCTAGTTTAAATCCCAGAGCATAAGAGTACGCTTCTCTTCCTCCTAAGCTGGTCTCATGTAAATCTACTACCGAAATTATTTCATCATAGGATTCTGGTAGTGACTCTTTGCTTAATTGTGTATTGCGTAAAGTTTCTGCATATTTCTGTATAGACATTTCGTTATTTAAATTGTCTTGAAGATGGGTTGTGTCGGCACAAAATATTGTGCCAACAAGGCTATTATATTCCAAAAAAATTACCCCGCATGCTTGCATCGGGGGTAAACTCTGTTATGCTAGGAGGTAATGTCAGGCAAACCACAACACATAATTAAACCACATAACAAAACTCTCTTTATCTACCACCTAGTCTGTCC
>JZEL01000026.1 GCA_001567365.1 Parcubacteria bacterium OLB19
TTTGTGAAGCAAAGCTCGGGAAAGATCGAGTGGAAGAAATCAAAGCTGGTGACACCCCCACACCCACTGAGTTTTTTAAAGCTAAGGAATGTATCTAAAGTAATGACCGGCGCCAAAGCGCCGGTCATTACTTTAGATATACACAACACCTCATCAAATCACAAACACAAAAATCACCACCAACGCTAAAACTATACGGTACCAACCGAAAAAAGTTAGAGATATTTTTGGTAAATATTTTTTCAAAATATAAAGAGTTATACTTGCCACCACCAAAGCTATCAGAAACCCTAACATCAAATCTTGATAAGAATTTATGCCAGCAAGCATCTCTCGTGATTTATAAGCATCATAAAGCACCGCTGCGCCAAGGGTTGGCAAAGCCAAAATAAAAGTGTATTCAAAAATAACTTCGCGCTTAATACCTCGGAGAATACCAGCAATAATGGTTGCCCCCGAACGGGACACTCCCGGAATAATTGCCACAGCTTGCGCCAAACCCACAATAAAAGCATCGGTCTTGGTAATTTCTCTTTTACCAAACTCCCGCACATCCTCTACACCACCCTTTTTCATATAAACTTTTTCCAGATAAATAAATATCACTCCACCGAGAAATAGCATAAAAGCGAGTAACATCATATTCCCCTCCAGAAGATGTTTAAACATTTTGTAGGCAAGAAAACCAACAACCGCACTCGGTATAAAACTAATACAAATGTTTATAAAAAGAGTTCTGTCAGTAAGAATCTTTTGCGCAAAAATAAATACCCCTGCCAACAAAGCACCTAGTTGAATAAAAAGTAAATAAAACTTCACATAAGCATCAGTCAAATCCACTGCCCATAATTTGGCAGCAATAATAAGGTGAGCCGTAGAGGAAATTGGCAAAAACTCCGTTAGACCTTCTAAAATTGATAAAGCAATCAAATGTGTATCCATCGTCGTTGATTATAACAGTTAATTTGTTAATCTTTTCAAATGAAAAACACTAAATCTGATTTGGCAAAATTGTTATTGATTCTTAGTTTATTCATTATTGCCATAATACTTTCACAGTACTACAAAGATGATATTGCCCAATATTTAGACTTTGGCCATTGGGGTATGTTGGTATACATACTTCTCGCCACCTCCTCTACCGTTCTCGCTCCTATAAACACCCTGCCACTTATACCGATAGCTACTACTCTGTGGGGAGGATTTATCACTGCCCTACTAAGTATCACCGCTTGGACACTTGGCGCCATAATCGCCTTTATCTTGGCCAGAAGATTTGGTAAACCATACATAGAAAAGAATTACAGTTTGGAAAAAATATCTCAATATGAAAAACTTCTTGGTGACAAATATGTTTTTTGGAATATCGTCTTTCTCCGCATTGTGATTCCTGTCGATATTTTAAGTTATGCTATTGGTTTTTTTACCTCAGTAAAATTATCTACCTATAGTCTTGCTACTTTAATTGGTGTTTCACCCTTCGCTTTTCTTCTTGCCTACTCAGCCAACTTTCCATTAGCACTACAATTAGCCGTTGGAGTCATACTTTTGATAACTATTTATATTGGTTATAGGAAAGTATACAAACATGACAAATAAAAAGACCGCCCCTTCGGGGCGGTCTTTTTATTTATTTAATGGATTTTACCCTAGCGGTCAAACGTGACTTCTTGCGAGAAGCGGTGTTATCTTTAATAACTCCACGCTTAGCTGCCTTATCGATGACTTTATAAGCTTTTGGCAATAATTCTTTAGCTTTATTGGCATCTTTAGCTAATACAGCTTTACTAACTTCTTTTACCACATCATTCATCACGCTTTTGCGGCGAATATTATAAACCCGCTTTTTTTCTGACTGAATATGGGCTTTTTTGGCTCCTTTGGTTATCGGCATATAATTTATTTAAGTGACAGAACTATACGGTATTAGCGCCAAAAAAGCAATAGTTTCTTTCCTTCTTCCCAAAATTTAAAAACCACCATTCTCACACTATCCCAAAAATGTTAATCTTTAGTATGGCTAAAATTTTTCCGCACGCGTATTTTAAAAACAAAATAATACCTATTGAAGAAGCTAATCTTAGTATCGCTAGTTCTGCCGTTCTTTACGGACTCAGTGTCTACACAGTATTCCCGATTTCAATTAATGAAAAAGGGGGGTTCGCTTTTCGCTTAAAAGATCACTATCAACGTTTAATCAACTCAGCCAAAATCATTGGCATTGATACTTTTGAACCAAATTGGACTTACGATAAATTTATAACCGCGGTTCGAGAAATTGTGCAAGCCAACAACCTAACAGAGAGTGTTTTTATGCGCGCTACAGTTCATGTAGATGAATTGGTACCAGGTACTCGTTCACGAAATCTTGATACCACTCTCAGTATTTTTATTTACGAAGCCAAACCCATAGTCCCTCAAAACGGTATGAGACTAAAAACCAGTGTTTGGCGACGCATTCCTGATTACGCTATTCCCTCCCGTGCCAAAGTAAACGGAGCTTATGTTAATTCTGTCTTAGCCAAACAAGACGCCCTCGATAGTGGTTATGACGATTGTATTTTCCTAGATATAAATGGACACGTATGTGAACTTAGCGCTGCTAATATTTTTATTGTTAAACAAAACACCCTAATTACACCTGACACCTCAAGTGATCTACTTGAAGGAATTAATCGACAAACCATTTTGGAAATAGCAGAGGATTTAAAAATCCCATTTAAAGTTAGAAGTGTAGATTTAACTGAGCTTTACACGGCCGATGAAGTGTTTGCTTGCGGTACCTCCTCTTTTGTGGCGCCAGTAAAAGAAATTGATGCTCGTAAAATTGGTAACGGCGAAATCGGTGATATCACTACCAAACTCAGACAACGGCACGAGGAGATTTTATCTGGAACCAACTCACTTGATGAAAAGTATTTATTTAAGTTGATTTAAAACCTAAAAGCCGCGCCAAAGGCGCGGGGCTTTTAGGTTTTAAAAATTTAACTCAACAACGGTTCAGTCTTTTTCTTATTGGACATCATGGTTTGATACAAGAAAACGGCCAAGAAAATACAACCCTGAATAAACACAATCGCCCCACCAGTCGAAATATCTTTGTAATAACTAATATAAGCCCCCACCACCGAACTGACCACACTTACTACCACCGCAATCTTAAGCATGGTTGAAAATTTCTTAGTAAGAAGAAAGGCTGTGGATCCTGGTGTAATAAGCATTGCAATCACCAAAATAATACCAACAGTCTGTAGAGATCCAGTAATAGTAATAGCCAACAGTACCAAGAAAGCGTAATGAATAAACCTTATCGGCATACCGACTGATTGTGCATGAGTTGGATCAAAACAAAAAATCAAAAACGAGCGACGAAAAGCGAGAATGATGATTGACACTAATGTTAAAACTCCGATAGTATACCAAGCCGCCAAATCGGAGATACCAAGCACGTAACCGAAAAGTACATGAGTAAGATCAACCGTACTGGTTACTCGAGAAATCATGATTAAACCCAGAGCAAACAAGGTAGTAAAAACAATACCCATAATGGCATCTTCTTTAATCTTAGTATTATTCTTTATCAGACCAATCATCAAAACTGCTAAGAGCGCAAAAAAGAAGGCTCCGACACTAAATGGTATACCTATAAGATAAGCGATCACCACTCCCGGCAAAACCGCATGTGAAATAGCATCACCCAAAAGAGACCAACCTTTCAAAATCAAAAAACAAGACAGGATCGCACAAGTAGCTCCCACCACAGCCGACACCAACACCGCTTTCAACATAAAGGGATACTGTAGCGGTTCAAGTATGAATTGAAATATTTCCATAATAATTTAATTAACGTTCAAACTTAATGTTATGCATAATGCCATCAAAAGCTTGTGACACTAATTCTTTAGTAAAAACTTCTTTAGTTGGTCCATAAGCTAAGACGGTATGCTTGACCAAAGCCACATGGTCACAATGATCTGACAAAGATGTGAGTTCGTGAGTAGCCAAAATAATTGTCTTACCTTCATTTTTGAGGGCAACCAACAAATCAGTCAAAGACCTCTCACTAATAGCATCAAGACCAGCAAAAGGTTCATCGAGAATTAAGATATCCGCCCCTTGCGCTAAAGCTCTAGCTACAAAAACTCGCTTCTTTTGCCCACCAGACAACTCACCAATCTGTCGATCCTTGAATTGATACATTTTGACTTTATTAAGGGCTTCATCAACTAACTCTCTATCCTCCTGACTACGTGTTTTGAAAATATTTTGTAAACCAATTCTACCCATCATCACCACATCATAAACCGACACCGGAAAATCCCAATCCACCAACTCAGTTTGCGGAACATAGGCCACATGGCCGTGCTTTTGTGCGGTACCAGGCTGATCTCCACACACCAAAACCTTACCCGAGTCGGGCTTAACCAAACCCATAATTACTTTAAATAAGGTGGATTTCCCTGCTCCGTTCATACCAATAACTCCAGAGAAAGTTTTATATGGGATACTAATTGATGTGTTGCTTAAAGCTCGATTACTACCATAACTAACACTGACATTATTAAGCTCTATAGCAAAATTTTCTTTTTCTTTTGCAATCATAAATTTATTTTGTTAGACCAGCTATTATATTATTAACTGTAACTGTTAGAAGAGCGATATAAGTCGGTGCAGGACCGTCCTCTGTAGAAAGTGAATCAACATAAAGAACACCTCCCATCTTAGCTCCAGTTGCTTGTACTACCTCCTGTTGAATTCTCGGCTCCACTGTACTTTCACAAAACACAGCTGGGATTTTTTTCTCCTTTACCACATCAATTATTCTTGCCACTTGTTGCGGTGAACCACCCGACTCATCATTAATTGCCCAGATATAGTGTTCCTCAAGACCATAATCCTTAGCAAGGTAAGTAAACGCTCCCTCGCAAGTTACTAATTGGCGATTAGTATCAGGTAACACGGACAAAGAATCACTTAGTGCTTTATCAAGAGCGATAAGTTTTTGTGAATACGCTTCAGCATTAGCATTGAAATAAGCTTCGTGTTCAGGAGCCAAATCTACTAATGCCTTCCTAATATTTTCTACATAAACTAGACCTTGTTTTGGTGACATCCAAGCATGCGGATTTGGTTTACCTTCATAAGCACCCTCAGCAATAGAGCGTACCTCTACTCCCTCACTCACCACCACCGATGTCACATCAGGAATACTAGATCGCAATTTAGCTGACCATAATTCTAGATTTAGACCATTTTCAAAAATAATATCAGCCTGTGAAGCGCGTATTAGATCACTTGGAGTTGGTTCATAACCATGTATCTCTACTCCAGGCTTGGTAAGCGATATAGACTCAACTCTATCTCCCCCCACTTCACCAACCATGTCGGCAATTATAGTAAAGGTGCTTAAAGCCTGAATTTTCTCACCTTGATTATTTACCACATTATTGATGTTATTTGTCGTTTTATCTTTATTAACAAACAAAAATACAACTGCAATTAAAACTAATAATAAAGTTAATATGATAAATATATTTTTCATAAACAATTAATTCTTCTTCTAATAATTTTTAAACTAATTCCATTTTTTAATTTTTGGGATATCAGATCCGTGCGGGTCACTAGTAGGATGCTCTAAAAATTTAGCCAACCTTTTAATCACATCATCACTTACAGCATGCTCCAAACGTTCCGCTTCTTCATGTATTTTATTTTTCGGTACTTTCAACACATCATTCAAAAACACTTCGATAATGCGGTGTTTGTAGGTCATCTTCTCTCCCAAAAACACTCCCTCTTTAGTCAAAGAGATGTCGGCATAAGGGTCAGCCGTAACCAGTCCATCTTTAACTAATTCTTTAATTCTTTCTGATACAGTGGACTTACGAAGACCAAGACGCAAAGCAATATCAGTTACCGTTGCTCCCTTGGGAGAATTCTGAAGTAGATAGATAGCCCGCACATAGTCTTCTTTAGTAGCACTAACTGCCACTGTTTTACTGCGCAAAGTTCGCATATACGAACAATAGCATATTTCTCTGTTACTTGGCAACAGGAGTTGATTTATTTCTGAGTAAAAGGGTGAATTTTCCAAAGAAAAATCCACCCTTTTACTCTAAACTTCCAATCTCTCCCCCATTTATGTACAATACTACCCATGATTCGTTCACTTGAAGGATTAATTTCCACCCTTACTGAGAATAGTGTAGTGGTTACAGTAAACGGTATTGGTTATCAGGTTTATACCAATATCAACCGACACCATTTTGTTCCGGGTGAGATGGTTTTGCTACATACTCATTTAGTAGTGCGTGAAAATGTTTTAGATTTGTATGGCTTCACCGAAGCGGATGAATTAGCTTATTTTGAACTACTACTTGATGTACCAAAAATTGGTCCTAAATCAGCACTACAAATACTCTGTCAGGCCGATGTAAATCTACTTCACACCTCCATCATTCAAAATGATGGAGATCAATTACATAAACTTTCTGGCATTGGCAAAAAAACCGCCAGCAACATCGTTGGTTTCCTTTCAGAGAAAGTTGCTTCTCTTCCACTATCTTTAAATACTAATATTATTGCCTCTCCTCAACTCTCGCAAAATCAAATCGACGCCATTGATGCCCTTATTACTCTGGGTTATGACGCTAACGAAGCCAGAACTTACGTTACAAAACTAAACAAAACAGAAGACACTAAAACCTTGGTACAGGCAGTTTTAAAACAAATTCCAATTCCTTAAATAATCACTGGCGGTTTTTGGCAAAAAGCTGGATTGCTCGTATACTAGCTAGATATGTCACAAATTACCCAGTTTCTGAAAAAAGTCATTCCCAAACCAGTTTTAGATAAAGTTCTACCTTTCTATCATTACGGTTTGGCTTACCTAGCCGATCTTTGGTATAGACACCCATCAAAGGAAATTATGGTAATCGGAGTCACTGGTACCAAAGGCAAATCAACCGTGACCGAGCTTATGACTAGAATCTTAGAAGCCAATGGTCACAAAGTTGCTTCCCTATCAACTATTCAATTTAAGATTGGTGATGAGAAGGAAAGAAACCTTTTTAAAATGACCATGCCTGGTCGTTTCTTTGTGCAAAAATTCTTAAGAAGAGCAGTAACTGCCGGCTGTACTCACGCTGTTGTCGAAATCACTTCTGAAGGCGCTCGCCAATATCGTCATCGTTTTTTAGATTTAGATGCCTTAATCTTTACCAACCTCACCCCCGAACATATTGAGTCGCACGGTTCATTTGAGAAATACAAACAAGCCAAACTCTCAATCGCCAAACAAGTTGAACTAGCCACCAAACGCCCACGCTATATTGTGGCCAATATTGATGATGAACACGGTGCGGATTTTTTAAATTTTGATATAGAAAATAAACTACCCTACTCTCTAAAAGATTTATCACTTTATTCCCTCCATCGCGATAGTGTGAGTTTGGTTTTTGGTGATATCACAATTCGCGTACCAATGATTGGTCTCTTTAATGTCTACAATATTTTAGCCTCTATTACCCTAGCTCGCGCCTTTGGTATTTCTTTTACCACTATTGATAAAGCTTTGCGTAACATAGACAAAATTGCCGGACGGGTAGAAAGATTCTCTAGCTCGAAAGAAGCTGAGAAAAATATCACAGCTGTAGTAGACTACGCACATACTCCAGATTCCTTAGAAAAACTTTATCAAGCTTTTCCTGAAGTAAACAAAGTTTGTATTTTAGGCAACACCGGTGGTGGACGAGATACTTGGAAAAGACCGGAGATGGGCGAAATTGCTGACCGCTATTGTGAGAAAATTATCCTTACCAACGAAGACCCTTATGATGAAAACCCTAGAGCAATAGTAGAACAAATGGCTAAAGGAATTAAAGATCAAAGTAAATTGGAGATAATTATGGATCGTCGCGAGGCGATTCGTCACGCTTTTGAAATTGCCCCAGATGGTAGCCTTGTGCTTATTACCGGCAAAGGCACCGACCCTTACATCATGGGTCCTAAAGGTACAAAAACTCCATGGAGTGATGCTGAGGTTGTACAAGAGGAATTAGCCAAACTGCCACTAGTGAAATAATACAATTCCTGCTGTCACCGATACGTTTAATGACTCTTTATGTCCGAGCATTGGTAACTCTAGGATTGTATCAACCTCCGCTAAAACTTCAGTAGGCACACCTTCGGTCTCGGAACCAAAAATGTACACCACTTTTTCTGGTGCAACAAAATCATTTAGCATCACCGAGTTGTCAGATTGCTCCACAGCCACCACCGTCATTCCTTCGGCTTTAAGTTTTCGCACAATCATAAGAGTATCATCAACCTTTTCCCAAGCAACAAATTTTTCTGCTCCCAAAGCTGTCTTGCTGATCTCGCCCACCTCTCGCCCAAAGCGATCTTCTGGTGCTGGTGTATAACCAGAAAGATAAATTTTATCTACTCCCACTCCATCGGCGGTGCGAAAAATTGCCCCGACATTATAATGGCTACGAATGTTGTGTAGGATTACCTGTTTCATCCGTGATACACTATCAGATAATCCATGCTTAATCTATTTCCTATTCAATTTCTCGCCCTCTTCGCCTACTTTGTTTTAAGAGTGATTACCGGCCTCTCCATTCTTTGGCTTGGCTATAAACATTTTCAGCACCGCGAAGAGTTGAGTAAGATTTTAGTTTTGCCAATTTTTCCCTTTGGTAAATCTCTATTTCCATACTTATAATTATGGAAATTATTGTTGGTACACTACTAACCATTGGTCTTTTTACTCAAGCGGGAGCTATTCTGCTTATGTTATTAGCGCTAAAAATGCTAGTGCTTCACCAACACTTCAACCACCCCACCCTGCCAAATAGGCTGACTTATTTATTATTCTTTGCTATTGGCTTTTCCCTTTTCATTACCGGGGCTGGAGTTTTCGCATTTGATTTACCGATATAATATGGTAAAGTGGTGCCACCGAAAAGTACCACAGCTCAGCTCAAACGGAGTACTGTGAGCAACATACATGCGCCTATAGCTCAGCCGGTAGAGCAGCTCCCTTTTAAGGAGAAGGTCCCAGGTTCGATCCCTGGTGGGCGCACAAAATACCTTTTAAAGACCTTGAACATCTAATGCTATACTGTTCCAATGCAGAAAGAATTTGTCATACGCTGTCGAGCGATTATTATCCACGATTCAAAATTATTGACAGTTAGACATGTTGGTAAAAGTTTTTTAGCGTTACCAGGTGGCCATTTAGAATTTGGCGAAGATCCAAAAGAATGCGTCTATAGAGAAGTGATAGAAGAATTAGGTATCGCACCTAAAATTGGAAAGGTTTTATTTGTAAACACATTTAAAGATGGTGAGAATAAACAACCTGTTGAATTCTTTTTTGAAATATTAAACTCATCAGATTACTTAGATTTAGAAAAAACAAACCGAACTCATGTTCATGAAATTGAAGAATATGTTTGGGTGTCACCCGATAGTGATTCAAAGATTTTACCGGAAAAATTTGGAACAGCTTTCAAAGATGGTAATATTGATTTCAATCAAACTTGTTTTATTAAGGATTAGAGTTAAATAAAAACACACTTCACTTTAAAATGTGAAGTGTGTTTTTATTACTGTAGATATTTATATACTCCAAAACTCACCCCCTAAGCACCCACTCCTCTAAAACTAGATCAATATCACACTTACCCGCATGACCATCATGATAAAGGTTTAATAATTTAAAAGATAAAGATTCTATTTCACCGTCTTTAAAATTTTTAAGTGCGCGTTTGGCTTTGTTGTACGGAAAATCTTTCACCCCCGCTTCCTCAGCTGATTTTGTGAGTATCGCTAAACGTAAAGTTTTTAATTGCCACCACAGGGTGCCGATTATCTCTTCGGCTGACAGACCGTTTCGCTTTGCCTCCTGAAGCAAAACCCAAAGCTGACGCTTATCTTTATTTACTAAAGCCTCCGCCATAGCAAAAACATTAAATCTAGTCTCAACTCCAACTTTTTTATATTCATTTAAATTATCAGTTTGTTTGGCAAAATGTTTTTTATCACTAGCATTTAAATCTTTCTCAATGATCACAAAAATTTCGGTTGAAGTAGCCAAACTTTCCAAAGTCTCCAATAACTCCTCATAAGAATCCGCGCGATTTGATAAAGTATCAATTAAATAAATCGGTGATGTTCCAAACAAAACCGTCGCGCTCGACAAATTTAAAAGTTGCCCAGCTTCATAATTATCAGACTCAATCCGGACTACTGTCTGCCCTTCTTTGATTAATGAATCAATATATTTATGCGCTTCACTACGCACTTTTATTTGATCATTACCATAAAAAACTGTCAGCATAATTAAAACTTAATATCTTCAAGATCAGCCCAATTTGGACCAACTGCCACATCTACTTTTATCGGCACACCTTGATTTTCTTTATCAGCCAAAACTCCCTCCATAAGTTTCATTAGATTTGGTAGTACTTTGTCTACTAAATCAGTTTTTATTTCAAATACCAATTCATCATGTACCTGAAGTAAAATACGCACGTCATCTAATTTATTTTCACTCGAAAGATACTGATAGACTTTATTCATTGCCACCCGCATCACATCCGCCGCCGTACCCTGAATCGGAGCGTTGATAGCCATACGCTCAGCTTGAGCGCGAATAAATGGAGCATTGGAAGTAATACCAGGAAAATGTCGACGACGCCCAAACAAAGTTTCGGTATAACCATGTTTTCTTGCAAACTCCTTAGTCTCCTCCAAATACTCCGCTAATCTAGTGAAGGTATTGAAATAAGCATTAAAAAATTCTTGAGCTTCTTCCCTACTCGTCTCAGCACCCAAATTAGCACGGAGAGCATTTACTCCCATACCATAGAGAATACCAAAATTTATCACCTTGGCCTTGCGACGCATTTCGCTAGTCACCTCTTCTGGCTTCACACCAAATACTCGGACTGCCACACCAGTATGCACATCTTCACCTCGGGTAAAAATATCAATAAGCTTGGAATCATGCGACATGATCGCTGCTACCCGAAGCTCAATCTGCGAATAATCAATTCCCACCATCGTATACCCTTCACTCGCCACAAACGCCCGCCTGATGGATTTACTCTCTTCAGTTCGAATCGGAATATTCTGTAATCCAGGATTTTTAGAAGCCATGCGCCCAGTCACACTACCAGTCTGAAGAAAAGTGGTACGGATACGCCCATCTTCACTCACCTGTGCCGGTAGAGCATCAACGTAAGTCGAAACTAATTTTTGTAACTCACGATAACGAAGAAGTTCGGGGATAATAGCGTGCATCTCACGCATCTTTTCCAACTCAGATTCTTTGGTAGAACGCTGTCCGCCTTCGGTCTTTTTTTGGTTTTTTGGTTTGAGACCCAATTTATCAAATAAAATTTCACCGAGTTGTTTTGGAGAATTAATATTAAACTCCTGACCTGCTTCCTGATAAATTTTTGTTTGCAAAGATTCAAGTTCAGTATGCATTTTTTTTGATAAAGTTTTCAAGTAAGTGACATCAAGTTTTATTCCCAAAGCATTCATGTAAGTAATAACCTTCTGCAAAGGTTTTTCAATTTCTTCGTAGACGGACTTTAATTGACCAGTTTTTTCCACCTGCTCTAACAAGTGTTTTTTAATAGCGAAAAAATCATTAGTATCAAATCTTGCTCGTCCGTAATCGATAATGTCACCCAAAGTAGCATTAGTGCGTTCACTTTCAATAAGCCATAATAAAACACTTACATCTTCTACTTCTTCTTTACTTATATTTTGAATTAAACTTTCCAAATTAATTTCGGGAGCTATTTGCAGTAAGGTTTTTACTCTTGCCATTAAAGTCTTAAAACCCAAATCACTAAAAAGCACCGCGATTTTTTCAACATCAAGACCATCTCGCCATGATTCATTTGGCAAAACAAAAGTTACCGGTACATCAGTCCTGATTGTTGCCAACATTTTTGAAAACTGAGCTTCTTCTTCTCCTTCCTTCAGGAGATTTATAATTCGAGGTTTTATTCCAGCTTCCACAAATACAGTTTCATCTTTCTTAAGTTTTTTATAAATTGTATCGATTCCACCAAATCCAGTAATTAACTCAGTAGCGGTTTTTTCGCCAATACCCACAATCCCAGGAATATTATCGGAAGTGTCACCACGAAGACCTTTATAATCAGGAATCAACTTAGGCGGAAAACCAAAACGTTCTTTAACAGCTGATTCGTCGTAAAGAATGGTATCTTTAATTCCTTTCTTGAGAGTATAGACCTGCACCCTTTTACCATCGATACACTGCATCGTATCCATATCTCCAGAAGCAATTATCACTTCAAGGTCTTTTATATCTTTAGTCTGATAAGCAATTGTTCCCAAAAGGTCATCCGCCTCAAAACCAACCATTTCGTAAACAGGAATGTCAAACGCCTGAAAGATATCACGAGAGCGATTAATTTGTGCTACCAAAGCTTCGTCGGTCTTTTCACGTTTAGCTTTGTAGCCATCAAAAGCATCATGTCGATAAGTTGGTTCTGGTAAGTCATAGCAAGCCACGATATAGTCCGGCTTAAACTCTTCGATTATTTTTAATAACATTGCCACCACTCCATACAAAGCGCCAGTTGGTTCGCCATTTGGAGCTGTGAAATCTGGTAAAGCGTGATAGGCTCGATGCAAAATAGCATGAGCATCAAGCAAAACTAAACGTTTTTTTGTTTTTAGCAGTAGACACACCACTAGTATACTGATTTTTAAAGAAGACCGCACTAGACAAAACTGGTAACTAATTACAAGTAATCTCCCGCTTCCCGTCTGACAATATCTCAATATTTATTTTTATAATATTTTCTGGCAAGGCTGATTGTATTTTCTCAGCCCATTCAATACAAAGCACGTTGTTTTTATTATTCAAAATCTCAGAAAAACGCAGAGGTCTAAGCTCATCCAAATTTTCAATTCGATAAGCGTCCATATGAATCAAATGTTCAAAACCTACATCATGTAATACGTAGCCTTTCATAATTGTAAAAGTTGGACTGGTAACTTTTTCGTTCACTCCCAACTCTTTAGCCAGTAGTTGTACGAAGGTAGTTTTTCCAGCTCCCAAATTTCCCGACAAAGCAATTATGGTAGCCTGATTATTTTTTGAACTCTCGGTTAAAACTTCTCTGCTTATTTCTTTAACAAAATTCTCCAAATCAACCAGACTTTCAATAATAACTTTTTTTCATAATTGCCTTTGATAATAGAAAACCAAATCATAAAATGCAAATCCATTACTATATATGTCTGAAAAAATAAAAAAGTGATGTGATACAATTTTCTTATATGATTGAGTTTGATGATAAATCCACCAACACTAAGGTCGACGACCTAAGACGAAGTGAAGAAGAAAAACTCATCCAGGCCTTAGCTCCGCAATATGGTTTTGATTACATAAATCTTCACGGTTACACCATCAACCCAGAAGCCTTAATACTCTTACCAGAAAAAAAATCTCGTGAAGGAAAATTGGTAATATTTGACCACACACATAATCTAATCTCCGTCGCTGCTCGCAACCCCAACGATCCGATTACTATACAAATTCTCGAAAGTATTCAAAATGATCGCCAAAACATAAACTTATACATGTGTTCCACTGACAGCTTAGAGCATGCTTGGAAACGCTACAAAGATTTGGTAAGTACTTCCGCCAGTAAAAAAGGTGTGTTCGATATCAATACTGATGATATCGCTAAAATCATGCAGGGTATAAAAACCAAAGAAGATGCAGTAAAAAAAATAAAGAATATCGGCACCATAAATAATGTCCGAAGGATCACCGAAACTATTGAAACCATGTTTGCTGGTGCCATTAGTCTTTCCGCTTCAGATATTCACATTGAACCAGAAGAACACACTATTAGAATGCGTTATCGACTTGATGGTGTGCTACATGACATCCACGATATAGATCGTTACGTTTATGAACGACTAATGTCTCGCCTAAAACTTCTGTCCGGCATGACTTTAAATAAGCGTCTCGAGGCTCAAGACGGGCGTTTTACTTTCAAAATCGGTGAGCGTGAAATTGAAGTGCGTAGTTCTGTTATTCCTGGCGCCTCCGGAGAGTCGATAGTAATGCGTTTACTTGATCCAAGTGTAGCCAGCTTCAGTATTGATAAAATAGATTTAAATCCCATAATCAAGAAAGTTATCGAAGAAGAACTTAAAAAACCCAATGGTCTATTTATAACCACTGGTCCAACTGGTTCTGGTAAAACCACAGCTCTATACACCTTCCTCAAAGAAACCCACAAAGAAGGAGTAAAGATTATTACTATTGAAAATCCGGTTGAATATAAGGTTGAAGGTATTGTTCAAACTCAAACTGGTGACGATTACACTTTTGCTTCCGGTTTACGAGCCATTCTTCGCCAAGACCCAGATATTATTATGGTGGGAGAAATCCGTGATCATGAAGTAGCCGAAACTGCTATTCATGCCGCTCAAACCGGACACTTAGTATTCTCTACCCTTCACACCAACAGTGCGGTTGGTGGCTTTCCTAGACTAATTGATTTAGGAATTGATCCCCGAATTCTCGGTAGCTCTATAAATATTATAATCGGTCAAAGATTGGTAAGAAGACTTTGTAATCACTGCAAACAAACCTACGAGGCCGACTCTAAAGATCTGGATTTTATTAAAACAATATTAAGTGAACATCCAGCCAAACCAAATATCCCAGAAACTTTAGTTTTATATAAAGCGGTTGGTTGTGATCAGTGCGGCCAAAGTGGTTATTCTGGACGAGTAGGAATTTTTGAAGCCATTAAAATGGATGAAGCGGTAGAAGAAGTAGTTATAAGAGATCCACGAGAGCATATTATTTTGGAAGCCGCTAGGCCACAAGGGATACCTAACATGATTGAAGACGGCATTCAAAAAGTAGCCGAAGGCATTACCTCAGTTGAAGAATTAGAGAGAGTAATAGAATTACCAAGAAGAAAAAAATCAATAAATAATCCTCAAAATGAGACAGAGGCCGGTGATGATTTATTTTTAGCTCATCTCGTAAAATAGACTTATCTCAAAGATAAAAAACAGCTATGGTCAAGCTGTTTTTTAATTGGAGTATGATATAGTCAGAGCCAGTTGATTGGTTCTACGCTATTTCGAGAATATAACTCTCTAAGCAAGGCTTCCGCATTGAAAGTGGATATCGCGCTAAGGGAATTTACAGCACTCTCACTCGAAAGGTGAGCGCCAAAAAAACCTCGCAACGTACCCAAGTTGCTTAGAGAGTTATCGTCTCGAAAAAGACACAAAAATAAAAAGAAAACCTCGCGTCAAAAGCGATTAATCGCCAAAACACTAGAGAACTACAATTACTCTTAATACTAGCATAGATATATTTTTTGTCAACAGGGTAAAGTTTTTTAATAAAAAGAGTGGCGCCTACGGCGCCACTCTTTTTATTACCAACACCAAACAATAACTATTTTATCAGTGGTGAAACATAATCCTCCAACTCTTCACGACTTAAATAAACCTTAGTTTCTTTATTATTTTCAGTCTTTACCATAGTGAAAGGTAAATGATTAATCTTCAAGTTTAAATTTTCCTCATAGACCAAACCATCATTAGGTACAGTAACCAAAGCTACTAGAGTAAAGTAACCAGCCTTACCTTCCGACAAATAATATTGGTTTTCTTTGATTTTTGCAGTACTTAAAACCAACGCATTAACTTCACCGTCTTTATAAATTTGGTCTTTATTTAAAATATCATAACCAACATAATCAGAACTGCTAGCATTTTCCAAACCACGAACTGCTCCGATTGGCATAAAAAGTTTCGCGGTTTAAAAAACCAAACTTGTAAGTAATAGTATAAAGAACAGTATTGTCATTTATACGAACTGCTGCTTGCTCTGTTGTCTCGTAAGCACTTGCATCTTGTGGCAAGACCAGTGCCATAGCAAATAAACTAATAATTAAGAAATTCTTAAAATTTTTCATATGCTCACATATTAGCATTTAAATATTTACAGGACTAGATTTACCAAAATCATCCCTCATCTATGTTCTAACTTAAAATCTGTTAAAATAGTCCTATGTCAGATAATCTTCGCAAATCAGTAACTAGAGACGATAGTAGTAATTTAGACCAAACTCTACGCCCGCAAACCTGGGAGGACTATATTGGTCAAACCAAAACCAAAGAAAACCTTCGCATCCTACTCACAGCTGCTCGCGAGCGTGGACACGCGGCCGAACATATTCTTCTTTACGGTCCGCCTGGACTTGGTAAAACCACCCTCGCCCACCTTATCGCCAAAACCCTCGGTACCAACATGCGCACCACCTCCGGCCCAGCAATAGAACGCGTGGGCGATCTAGCCGCCATCCTCACCAATCTTTCCCCTGGTGACGTATTGTTTGTTGACGAAATTCATCGTTTATCAAAAAGTATTGAAGAAATTCTCTATCCAGCAATGGAATCTGGAGTTTTAGATATAATAATTGGCAAAGGTCCTTCAGCCCGTACAGTTCAATTAGACCTTCCTCCTTTCACTCTGGTCGCTGCCACCACTCGAATCTCCATGCTTTCCGCCCCTCTTCGCTCACGTTTTTCGGGTGGTACTTTCCGCCTTGAGTTTTATAGCAATGACGAAATAGCTTCCATCCTGACCCACTCAGCACAAGTTTTAAATATTGATGCCAAGCCAGAAATCATGCTCAGTATAGCCAAACGTTGCCGAGCCACTCCACGTACCGCCAACTATCTACTGAAACGCTGTCGCGATATGGCACAACTGGAAAATTGTGACTTGAATAGCGAGGTGGTAGAAAAAACTTTTTCGTTACTGGAAATCGACCATATGGGACTAGGCAACCTAGACCGAGCTGTACTTGATGTTATCGTTAATAAATTTAATGGTGGTCCCGTAGGATTAAACACCATCGCTGCAGCGACTGGTGAGGAACAATCCACGATCGAGGATGTGGTGGAACCATACTTAATACGACAAGGTTTGATTGAACGCACTCCACGCGGACGCACCGCCAACACCGAAGCTTACAGACTTTTTGAAGTAAATTAGTTAGAATACAAAACATAAACTTAAACTATGTCTGGACATAATAAATGGTCAAAAATTAAGCACAAAAAAGCTGCTACCGACGCAGTTAAAAGTAAGATGTTTTCCAAACATTCAAGCTTAATAACCATGGAGGCCAAAAAAGCTAAAGGTGATATAAATTCACCCGGATTAGCAGCAGCTATAGAGCGCGCCAAAAAAGATTCGATGCCCAAAGAAAATATTGACCGAGCTGTAGCTAAAGGTTCAAGTAGTGACAGCGCTTCCCTGCAAGAAGTTATGTTTGAAGCTTTTGGACCAGGTGGGGTAGCAATTCTGATTACAGCCGTAACTGATAACAACAATCGCACCAATCAAGAAATCAAACACGTCTTCACTAAAGCCGGTTATCAACTCGGCGCACCAGGATCAGCGGTTTGGGCTTTTAGTAAAATCGATTCAGTTTACAAACCCAATCTACCACTCAACCTCTCCGATGAAGATGGCGAAAAATTAGCCAATTTAATCGAACAACTGGAAGATCAAGATGATATACAAGACATCTTTACTACAGCTGACGACATAAATTAAATTATGAAAGTCCTTGCTATAGATCCTGGATACGATCGAGTTGGCCTAGCTATTCTAGAGAAAATTACTACCGGTGAAATACTTCATCATTCAGAATGCTTGGAGACCGACAGAAGTACAGACTTCAATGATCGCATACTTGATATTGGTAACAGAATTGAAAACCTTATAAATCTTCATCAACCAGACACCTTAGCTATCGAAACTTTATTTTTTAATAAAAACATAAAAACAGCTATCGGTGTAGCTGAAGCTCGGGGAATGATTATTTATTTGGCAAAAAAATATAATTGTACCGTCTTTGAATTTGGACCCCAAGAAATCAAAATCGCCACCACTGGTTATGGTAAAAGCGACAAGAAAGCAGTGATAGATATGGTCAAAAGATTGGTTAAAAATGTACCCACAAATGCCATGGATGATGAGTATGATGCCATAGCAGTTGGGATTACCTGTATTGCACATAAAGGAATTGGCAGGTAAAATCGACACCTGAAGCACGAGAGTATTGAAATTAGTGCATAATTTTGTTACAACAAATCATAATAAGTAATTAAAGAAAAAATAATTATGATATTTTTTAAAATGGATGATGAGGAAGAAGAATTAGAAGATGGAGAATTGGGTGATGATGAGGAAGCTGAACTTGATGACGACATACTAGATGAAGTAGGTGAAGACGAAGATCTTATCGATGATGACATGGAAGGTTTTGGTCTTATTGAAGAAGACGGTGCAGAAGAGGATGAGGAAGAAAAAGAAGAAGATGAAGATAGTGATGAAGAATCACTAGAAGAAGATGCAGAAGATGTCGATTTTGACACTTTTGATGATGTAGACGAGATGTAAAGTAAAATAAAGAACGCGAAGCGTGACTATATTTTACCTTGGCAGACACAATGAAATTTTCGACTTTAAAGGGAGAAAATGAATATGTGGTCGCCAAGATTATTTACAAAACCAAGAAAAAATCATCGGCGCACTACCACCTTGTTTTAAAAAAAGCGAACCTGAATGGTTCGCTCTTTTTTACTTTATATCACCTCTAACACCACAACATTCTTCTTCCCTCTCCGTAAATGAATTACTTCACCATCATTCTCTTTCTTAATAACATAATCAACCTCAACCACCTTTACCCCATTCAAAGCCACTGCCCCACCTTCCATAAAAGTTCGCGCTTCTCTTTTGCTAGAAGCTAAACCAGACTCCACCAAACCATCCACCAACAAAATATTATCTTTGATTTTGATTAAGGGTGCGTTTTCTTTCAGAATTGAAACCTCTTCATCTGACAGATCACCGATTTGAACATCTCCAAACAAACACTCTGTAGCGCGAATTATTTTTTGTACAACTTCCTCACCATGAACCAACACTGTCACTTCTTTAGCTAAAGTTTTTTGCGCCAACCTTGCACTTGGATTATTTTTTACCTCTTGTTCTAGAGTCGAAATTTCTTCTAATGAGAGTAAGGTAAACAACTTTAAATAATCAACAACACTATCATCAGAAACATTGAGCCAGAATTGATAAAAGTTATAAGGACTGGTTTTTTTAGCATCAAGCCAAACAGCATTACCTTCACTTTTACCAAACTTTTTGCCTGTAGCTTTATCGATAATCAAAGGTGCCGTCACAGCATAAACAGTAGATTGCTCAACTCTTCTCACCAAATCCACTCCCGAAATAATATTCCCCCACTGATCAGAACCACCTATCTGTAAAGTAGCCTTTTTATCTTTAAATAATTTTAAGTAATCATAGGCTTGCAAGAGTGGGTAAGCAAACTCCGTATAAGAAATACCTACTTCACTATTCATTCTTCTAGAAATTGCATCTTTTTTCACTAATTCATTAACAGTGAAATGCTTTCCAACATCTCTCAAAAAATCAATTAATTTAATTTCACTAAGCCAATCATAGTTATCAACAAAAACGATATTATCCTCACCGAAGAAATTTTTAGCTTGATGCTTTATTTTTACCACATTCTCATTAACAAGCTCCCTATCCTTCAAAACCCTCTCGGCGTCAGGTTTAGGATCGCCAATCATTCCAGTTCCTCCTCCCACCAAAAAAACCAGAGTGTGCCCAGCTTTTACTAGATGTTTAAGAAGCATCCAAATCACAAAATTTCCCGCATGCGCCGAATCAGCTGTAGGGTCTATACCGTGATAAACCACTCTTTTTTCCTCATCAAAAATTACTGATAAGTTTTCAAATGAAGTTTGATTTATAAAGCCTCGAGCTTGCAATTCTTCTGATAATTTCATTAAATAACTCTATCACACTCTTAGACTGAGTTGTCTAGACAATTCATGCTAATATTGGCGTTATACATTGAATAATTTACGTTTTTATGAGAAATATTTTTAGAAAACCACAAGGTATAAAAAACCTTTTAATTGATCTTTTTATTATCTTCTTTGCTTTAGGAGTGGTTTTATTTGCCATTTTTCTGATTTGGGTTTCTACCCTAAAAATACCCGACCTGTCTTCTTTTGAAGAACGTCGCATTTTACAATCAACCAAAATCTATGACCGTACCGGTGAAATTCTTCTCTATGACTTACATCAAGATGTTAGAAGAACTGTGGTTCCTTTTGAAAACATCTCAAGACACGTAAAAAACGCTACTATCGCTATTGAGGACGACCAATTTTATAACCACTTCGGAGTGGAACCAAAAGCCGTCATCCGTGCTGCTGTTACCAATTTTACTCAAGGTGACTTACTTGGTGGACAAGGTGGCTCAACTATCACACAACAAGTAATTAAAAACTCAGTATTACAAAGCGAAAAAACTCTCACTCGTAAAGTTAAAGAGTGGATTTTAGCAGTAAAACTTGAAAATGAATTATCTAAAGACGAAATCCTTTCAGTTTACCTAAACGAATCGCCTTATGGTGGAACTATTTATGGTGTGGAAGAAGCTTCACAATCATTTTTTGGTAAATCAGCAAGCGAACTAAGTTTGGCAGAATCAGCCTACATCGCCGCTCTCCCTCAAGCACCAACCTACCTATCACCATACGGAAACCACAAAGAAGCTTTGGACGAGAGACAAAAATTAGTTCTAAAAAGAATGTTGGTTAACAACTTTATTAATCAACAAGAATATGATGAGGCCGTAGCTACAACTGTAGAGTTTCAACCACAAGCAGTTGCCAACATTCGCGCACCACACTTTGTGATGTATATCCGTGAACAGTTAGTGCAAAAATATGGTGAAGAAGCCCTGTCAGAAAGAGGTCTTCGTGTCATAACTACGCTTGATTATGATTTACAAAAAGAAGCTGAAAGAATTCTGTATGAAAGAGGTTTAACTAACGTAGAAAAATTCAAAGCCAACAATGCTGGACTAGTGGCTGTAGACCCAAAAACCGGAGACCTAATTACCATGGTTGGTTCTCGTGATTATTTTAGTGAAGAAATTGACGGAAACTTTAATGTCGCCTTAGCTAAAAGACAACCAGGATCAGCTATTAAACCTTTTATTTATGCCGCCGCTTTTAATAAAGGATATTTACCAGACACTGTAGTTTTTGATGTTAAAACCCAATTTTCTCCTCTTTGTCCCCCAGACAGTTCTAGTTCTGAGTCACCATGTTATGCTCCAAACAACTACAACCATAAATTTGTTGGACCGATTAATTTAAGAAATGCTCTAGCACAATCTTTAAATATTCCCGCTGTTAAAGTTTTATACCTAGCTGGAATTCGTGACTCTTTAAAACTTGCTTCAGATATGGGTTTAACCACTCTTAACCCTAACGATGCCGATCGTTACGGTCTTACTCTAGTATTAGGCGGTGGCGAAGTAAGATTAATAGATATGACTTACGCCTATGGCGTATTTGCCAATGAGGGTGTTAAAGCTGAACCGCGTAGCATCCTACGCATCGAAGATACACAAGGTAATATTATTGAAGAAAATAAAGTTGTCACCAAACAAGTTTTAGACAAAAACGTAACCTTAATGATTAGTGATGTACTTTCAGATAATGTAGCTCGTACTCCATTATGGGGAGCTAATTCTTTAGTAAATTTTCCTGGACGCTCAGTAGCTTCAAAAACCGGTAGTACAAACAATTTGCGAGATGCTTGGCTTATGGGTTACGCCCCCAATATTGCTGTAGGTACATGGGTTGGAAACAACGATAACAGTGCGATGGGTGGAGGATTGTCTGGACTAATCGTAACCCCAATGTGGCGTGAATATATGGATATAGCCTTAAAGAAACTACCAGAAGAGAGTTTTACTCAACCAACAATCAACAAAGCTGGAGTAAAACCTATCATCCGCGGTGAATACATCGATACCAGTTTACTTTTTGAACAACTACAAGAAAACAAAGAAATCGACATAAGTTCTGTATACAGCAACATTCATACAATACTGCATTTTGTTAACCGCAACGACCCATTAGGACCAGACCCAATCAACCCAGCCAATGACGACCAATATGCAAACTGGGAATATGGTGTACAAGCTTGGAAAAACGAAACTTATGGTTTAAACAAAAACACCAGCACCACAACCGAAGAAGTTGAGAGAGAAAACAATAATCAAAGAGATAGAAACAACCGAAACTAAAAAATAAAACCACCGACAATCGGTGGTTTTATAAAATACACTGCGGAGCACTCTTAACTCCAAGCCGATTTTTCAACTCCAACAAAATCGCTTCGTGATGAAATTTAATCTCTTGTTTTATGAGACTAGGTGCTTTTATATTTAAAGTTCGAGAAACAACAGTATAATCAACCTGATCCTCATTTAACTTTAAATTAGTCAACTCACCAATCACTCTAATACTTTCAACCTCTACCGTTTTTTGTGGTGCTTGTAGAGTTTTACGATACTTATCAAACAAATCACGCACCGCAATAATCTCCCCTCTTCTTTTTGGCATACTAGCGATTCATTGGCATTACTAAATACCTCACAGTATTATCAGACACACCAGTAATCACCAAAGGCCTGCCAATACCCGCAAAATGCAAAATCACACTATCATCAGCAATATGTGACAAAGGCTCTATTAGGTACTGCTGATTGAAATTTAAAGACAACTCCTCACCCTCAATTACAGCCCGCACAGTATCGGTTATATGACCAACTTCACTATTCTGAGACGAGATTACAATACTGTTTTCAGATAAATTTAAAGAGACCTGTTGGAATTTATTTAAAAAGACCGAAGTTTTCTTAAAAGCGCTTAAAAGGTCGTTTTTTTAAGACCGTAACATGAGTAACATACTCTTTAGGTATAATCTGCTCATAATCAGGGAAAGAACCAGAAACCAAACGGGAAGTGACATAAACTCCTTCAGTAGAAAAATCTAAAGCACATTGATTATCGGACACAATCAACTTAGGATCAGATTCCAGTAAATCACAAATACGCGCCAACTCCATCGCGTTCTTTTGTGGCACCAAAAAAGTATGATCCAAAACCACACCTTTTTGTGACACTAATTTTTCCATCAATCTAAAAGAGTCAGTGGAAACAAAAGTTAAAGAATGTTCTTTCTTTTGTCGAATATAAACACTACCTAATTCTGGTTTAATAGACGATTGAGATGCAGCGAAGGCTGAGGTTTTAATACCCAAAGCAAATAAAGATCTATTAATAACAACCCCTTCTCCTTCAAGACGATAAATGTTTGGAAACTCCTCATAAGGAATTGATTTGATTGAAGTTTTCGTTTGCTTTGATTCAATTAATAAAACACCATCTTCATCTTTTAGAGTTATCTCTGATTGATTTATATATTGCACACTTTGAAGAAAAGTTGTCATCGGCACAGCAATGGTACCGGTTTCAATTATTTGTCCTGGAATAATAACTTCAATACTTAATTCCAAATTTGTTGCTTTAATAAAAATCTTATCTTCAGTAGCAGTAATAACAGCACATTGTAAAACTGGTAATGTTACATGTTTAGTGCTGATACGACTGATCAATTCCAGAGTTCTGATTAGTTGTGGATGAGGTGTAATTATTTCCATATTTAAACTATTTTACTCTTTATTATTAGGGTTGTGGAAGTGTGCATAAGTCAAAAATATGTTGTATTTAAAAACTATTTTTAGGGGTAATAATTAACAGTGGTTGTGGGAGAGGGTGCTAATTGCGACTAATAAGGTGTGGAATCTTGTGGTGTAAAAATACACCACGGTAATTGTTGTGGATTTATGGTGTCTAAAACACAACTTTACCCCATTATACCACCAAAATACCCACAAACTTCTTCATGAAAATAGTTGGTTTTACCCAGTTTATTAACAGTGAATCTACAGTTATAAAAAGTTAGGTGTGAAATAAAATAAAAACACTCCTATAGGAGTGTTTTTATTTTATTTCAGTAAGGCTCTAATTTGTGTAATTTCTTCTTCAAGTTCGGGGTCGGATTTGATTTCTAGTTTAATTTTTTCACAAGAGTGTATAACAGTGGTGTGATCCCTACCACCTAACTTTTTACCGATTGTTGGATAAGAAATTTGGAAATCTTCTCGCAAAATAAACATGATTATTTGTCTTGGCTTCACAATCTCTTTCCTTCTGGTTTTTTCATAAACACTAGCTTGGTCTATATCAAAGTATCTGGCAACCTTATCTACAACATCAGATACTGCTAAGGTTTTTCTTGGTTTTGAATTATTTTTTATAATTGAACGCACTTCATCTAAAGAAAGAGTTTTACCTAATAGTTGTGATTGACACATGATGGTGTTTAAAGCTCCTTCTAGTTCGCGAATATTCCCTTCAATAGAGTACGCTAAGTGTTCAACTACATCATCAGATAAA
>JZEL01000027.1 GCA_001567365.1 Parcubacteria bacterium OLB19
CCATTAATAGCTATGTGCCAGTATCTCAGAATCTGAATTATTCCAATACTCAGGTACCAAACCATCAAACAGTGTTATTAGAAGTGAAGCTGTACCTGTTGCTCAAAATTTAACTCCATTACAGTCAATTTCTCAACATGGTTTTATTCAAAATCCACCACAAATGCCGAATCCAACCAAAGCGCCAATTGAACCACCGGTAAAACCAGAAGACGAAAGTGATTTATATTCGATTAGAAATTTCACGGTTTAGATTAAAATAATAAAAGCCCCGCAAAATAATATTTTGCGGGGCTTTTATTATTTTAATCTCCCTCACCAATAGCTGTTTTGATATGTTTTCTAGCCATAGAAGTTTTAACAAAATTTAACCACTTTTTTGTTGGTTTAGCGGTCTTTTTGGTTTCTATTTCAACAATATCACCATTTCTTAATTCTGTTTCGAGTTGTACTAATTTTTTATTTACTTTAGCACCAGCAGTATGGTCACCAATTTCTGAATGGATAGCATAAGCAAAGTCTACTGGTGTGGCACCAACCGGTAAATCAACCACATCACCTTTTGGTGTAAAAACAAAAATACGATTAGAGAAAAAGTCTTTCTTTATATCTTCGATAAAATCATCAGTTGAGGATTTTTCTTTATTGGTATACATGTTACCAATTTGAGAAATCCAGCGGGGAATTTTATCTTGATGTGGCGTGGTTCTGGTTTGGAAGTGATCCTCAGCGCCATTTTTCCAAGTGAATGGACGAAATAGTGACGGGATTAGAGACATAAATTTTGCAGAGTGAGATGATGTGTTACCAGAAACAGTGTGGTCTTTATAGGTGATATGCGAAGCTACACCAAACTCCGCTTCGTGATGCATTTTTCGAGTACGAATTTGTATTTCCATGATTACACCATTGGGGGTGGTGACGGTGGTGTGTATAGATTTGTAGCCGTTAGGTTTTGGAAAAGCAATATAATCCTTCATGCGTCCCGGTAGTGGTCGCCACAGCTCATGTATTATACCCAAGGCTCGATAACAATCTTCGACGGTATTTACCACTACCCGCATGGCAAGCAAATCATAAACACCATCGATATCCCAATCTTTTCTCTTTAATTTATGATAAAGAGAAAAAAGACCCTTGACTCTGTATGAAGTATTAAAGTCTAGCAATTTCGCATCAAACAAGCGCTTCTGAAGAATTTTTCTTTCTTTTTCCAAAAGCTCATTGGATTTTCCTGTTTTAGATTCTAGTAGTTGTTTAACTCGTTTATATTCTTCTGGATAAACGTAAGCAAAAGATAAATCTTCAAGTTCCTTACGGATTTTACCCATACCCAAGCGGTGGGCAACGGCTACATAAATTTCCAAAGTTTCGCGAGCAATACGGAGTTGTTTTTCGGCTGGTACATACTGCAGAGTTTGCATGTTGTGTAGGCGATCGGCTAGTTTGATGATGAGTACTCGAATATCTTGACTGGTAGCGACAAAAAGCTTGCGTAAGCTCTCGTTGTGCCTATCGCTACCGTAATATCGTACGGAACTTAATTTTGTCACTCCATCCACTAAAAAGAGAATTTCTTCACCAAATTTATTTTTTATATCCTCAGGAGTTACTTCTGTATCCTCGATAGTGTCGTGGAGTAATCCTGCCGAAATTGTGCGTGGACCCATGCCCATTTCAGCCAATATTTTACCTACCGCTGCCAAGTGGTTCATGTATGGTTCACCAGAATATCTAGTCATACCAGCATGAGCCTTTTCTGCAAAGGTAAAGGCTTCTTCAACCAACTTAATATCCTCCTCTGAACGATTGGTTAGGTGTTTGGTAATTTCTTTTACATCCATACTCTTAATTGTATGGGGGAGTGAGTAATATGGCAAGGGAAATTATAAGTAAATGTAAAACAGAGTGGTATAGAAAAGCGACCAACGTACCCAAACATTGCTCCCATGCGTTGACTTAATAAGTAAAAAATGTTTTAATTTGAAGAGAAGTTTTTAAAACCTTTCACGTATTATACGTAGGAGAGTAATAATGTGTAATAAAGCTAGTATAAAATTACTTGGTGATTCGGATGAATGGGATGAAGAACAAATAAGTCTCGTAAGTGAATTATATCAGTTTTGCTTGCAAATAAGTCCTTTACCAAAAATAAACCCAGATAGTGATAATCTTGTTGAAGCTGACATGCTTGATCATTGGCGTGCTTTGCAACCATTGGTCAAATTATGTTTGTTTAAAAGTAACTCGGTAATTAAATTTGATGAGCATTCTGTTTTTGTTGAATCATTTTCTTTGCAAAAATTATCAATAATATTTGATTTATTTGTTGAAAATAATGATTATACCGCTGCGAGACAACTTCTTGTCGCCTTTTCTAAACATGGCATTCATGAACAAAAAACTTTTACGTTGATAGATGTATGTTTGAACAGTTCTATTGATAAATATTTTAATTATCGCTTTGTTGTTTGGAATATCTTATCTCTACATCTGGTTTGTGAAAATGAATACACTTTTGATGAGCAAAGACTTTTAAATAGCGTTAAAGAATTTGCAGATAAATGTTTTAAAGAAAATTATTGGGAGATATTGATTTCTATAATTGTTACTTCAGCTGATTATTTACCAAGTGATTTCTGTAAAAATCTAAGAGCACGTTTCTTGACAGTTTATAAAGAAAACAAAGAAGCAGTGATTGGTCTGACTGAGTCTGAAAAAAGAAGTTATAAACTAGATGAAGAAGTGTGTCAAGAAATTCTTCAATTCGCGGAGTCATTAGTTGAAACATATGTCTTGATAAATAAGTTGTCTGGAAAATAAAAGTTGTATGTATAATATAAAAACAGCAAGAATTTTTAAACTAACTCTTGCTGTTTTCTTTTACCCCTGCTTCAACAACTCCACTGCCACCTCAATCGTCATATCATCTGTACTTATATCATCAGGGATTGAGATTCTTTTGAAACCTTTCTTTAAATAACGACCAGATTTTGATTCAAATAAATTAACCATTTTTCTGGTAGTAGGATGAATACCTAATTCTTTAATCAACTTTTCACCTTTGCGCATTTGCTTTGGTTCTTTGTAGATTTCTAGTGCTCGTTCGTAGGTGACGGTATAAGGGTTGTCGGCACCCTTGAGTGAACGAAAATCACCAGCATGCGCCAGATAAGGTCCAAATTTACCAGTGTTAGCAATGATCGGTTCACCGGTTGTAGGATGGGTACCAAGTTCGCGTGGTAAGGTAAGATACACTAAAGCTTTTTCTAGAGTAACATCTTCTGGCTTTACTCCGGCTGGTAGAGAAGCACGTTTTGGGGTTATAGCCTTCTTACCTTTAATTTTTTCTGGAGTGGCTCCAAGTTGAACATAAGGTCCAAATTTGCCGTTTAACACAAAAATAGGTTCTTTGGTTTCTGGGTGGAGACCGATTGGCGCGTCGGGTTTCAGTTCACTACCATCAATCACTCTTGCACCATTACAATCAGGAAAACGACTACAAGATAGGAATGTGCCAGACTTGCCTAGCTTGATAATCATGTCGGCACCACACTCGGGGCAAGGGAATTGTTTTGGACCAGCGCCTAGGTTGGTGATTTTTTCAATATCAGCTTTGGCCTCAACACTTTTGTGGAATGGGGTATAAAAATCTTTCAGGGTTTTTACGTAGGTGCGTTTACCTTCAGCAATTTCATCAAGCTCATCTTCCATCTCGCTGGTGAAAGTGTCACTTATGTAGTCGGTGAAGTGTTGTTCAAGAAAAGTTGAAACTACATCACCGGTGTCGGTTGGAATAAGAGTGCGACCTTCCTTTATTACATAGCCACGGTCGGTGATAGTTTTCATGATTGAAGCGTAGGTGGAAGGGCGACCGATACCACGCTTTTCTAATTCTTTAATCAATCCGGCTTCAGTGTAACGATTTGGGGGTTCGGTTTGTTTAGCTTCGATATTTATTTCTTTCAAATCAAGAATATCGCCAACAGCTAATTTTGGCACTTCAGTATCTTCACCTCGAGCACGAGTGTCGACTTTGAGCCAGCCATCGAAAATAACTCGTGAACCGGTAACGGTAAAGTCAGGAATAGTTTCTTTTCCATTCAATATATTAGAAACAAGTTTAGTGCGTTTTACGGTTGCGTCAGACATTTGTGAAGCGACTGTACGTTTCCAAATTAGCTCGTAGAGGGCTTTTTGATCGGCAGTGCTACCAACTGAGTGTTTAGCAAAATTTGTCGGTCTTATGGCTTCGTGGGCTTCCTGAGCAGATTTACTTTTAGTTTTGTATTGACGGGGTGCTACATAGTCTTTGCCAAAATCAGCATGCAAAAGAGCAATGATTTGTTTTTGGGCAACTTCACTAATAGTAGTACTGTCGGTACGCATATAGGTAATATGCCCTGCTTCATAAAGCTTTTGGGCGGCTCCCATAGTACGAGAAGGTGAAAAACCTAAACGGGTAGAGGCAGTTTGTTGCAAGGTGGAAGTGGTAAAGGGAGGCTTGGGTGAGCGTTTAACTTCAGTTTCTTTCAAATCAGCTATATGCCACTCGTGTGATTCACCAACTTTCTTAATTCTTTCTGCTTCAGATAATTCTTTCGGTTCTTCGGTACAAGAAAAAGGAATAAGCATTTTTTCTACACTCATATTAGCAACTAAGGTGTAGTATTTTTCTGGAATGAAAGCGCGAATTTCTCGTTCACGTTCCATAACAATTCGCAAAGCCGGAGATTGTACTCGACCAGCCGAAAGACCATAGCGAACTTTTTTCCAAATTAGTCCAGACAAATCATAACCCACAAGGCGGTCAAGGACGCGACGTGCCTCTTGAGCCTCTTTAAGATTTAAATCTAAATCACGCGGATTTAAAATCGCGTCCTTGACCGCCTGTTCAGTAATCTCATTAAAAACCACTCGTTTAAGATTAGGATTAGCATCTTTTATGAGTTCTGCCACATGCCAAGCAATCGCTTCTCCTTCACGGTCGGGGTCGGAAGCAAGTAGGACCTCATCAGCTTTTTTGGCCGCGCTTTGCAAGCCAGAAATCACTTTTTCTTTTCCAGGAGAAACAATATAGCGAGGGACAAAACCGGCTTCTATATCAACAGCGTCAGTGTTACTTTTTGGTAAATCACGCACGTGACCAATAGAAGACATGACACGATAATTAGCTCCAAGGTATTTTTCAATAGTCTTAGCCTTAGCTGGTGACTCCACAATTACTAATGTTTGCTTGCTCATATATTAGGTATAGACTGTAACAAATACTAGGAATGGGGAATAATGTCAAATTTTGGGGTGGGATAGTGAGTCCTTGAACTATTACTCAGCACTATTGACATACTATGTTTTTTAGGATTTACTTATTGTGGAATTATTGTAAAAATACACCATATATAGGAAAAGAAATGATAAAATTACTACTATACATAAAAACAACAATAGAATTCTGTCTTGAAGAAATATTCGTTAATAGTCCACCATTTAGTAGCATAGTTTCGTTTTTGATTCTAGCAGAAGTACTTGTGTATTTTTCGTACTACAACGAACCTTACTTAATAGGAATTTTATTTTTAAGTTTCTACATTTCTGCTACATCAATTGGTTTCGGCTTTTTGTTAGGGTGTGTGTATTTTAAGAAGAATATAAAAAATAGATCCAATGTCCCAGGAAAAGTTGAATAATAATTTGATTCGTAGGTTCTCATTTTTTGGTGGCCCTGATGTTGTTGAAGAGTTTTTTATATCATCTTTACCAATAAATAAAAATTATTATTTAGGTGGAAGTAGAACTTTCTCATAACAATTCATTTTAAACCAAAGGCTCGGTCTTTATGATCGAGCCTTCTTATATTTAGAAGTAATTTTAAACCAAATTTCGGTAATACGAAGACTTATATTTTATATAACCTTGCATTATATTGTTTTTTATAATCCAATATCCCCTAATAAAAAAAGAAAAAATGAAATAGTTGCTATTGCTATTACAATTCCTGACACAATGTTTAATAGGTGGTCCTTAGGTGAATAGTCTTTAAGTAATTTATTTATTTTTGGTTTTATAAGTAATGATAATGGTATAAATATCCCTAGTAAATAAAAATTACCAATGGAGTCATTAGATTCATTGGAGTCTGCATATAAGGCAAACATTATACTGAAAAATAAAATTAATGTAGTTAAAAATAAGGTTTGAAATATGTTGGACCCATGTTTGATTTGTGTGAGTATAGCCCAACCACCAATTATTGTAAGTATTGTAAAAAAGACTGAATTTATACCATTAGATAGGAAGTTAAAATAAAGAAAATATAACCCAATCATTGTTCCGATAACGAAACCAAGTATTTTTTAGTTTATTTTTCATACGCTTGATTTGAATTGTAACACTAATGCAATAAATTTAAATCTGTTAGTAAAATTTAAATAAGACATCCATTTTTTCTACTATCTTATAATTATTAATGAATATAGTAGATATTTTTTAAATTAAACCAAACTTCGGTAATACGGAGACTCATATTTTATATAACCTTGCATTTCCATAGTCATTAGAATAATTCCTGCTTCATTAGTGGGGATGTTTAATTTTCTGATAAGAGTGTCGCGATCTAAGGGTTCGATTAGGGTTTGGATAACTTTTTCCTCTATTTCTGAAAGTTCAGGGCGGGGAGTGGAGGTGGTAGTTTTTTTCTTCGATATTTAGTACAGCAAGAATATCACTGGCATCGGTAACCAAAGTGGCGCCAAGTTTTAAAAAATTGGTGAGTACCATAAGAATTTTTTGAAAAAATACTACCAGGAACAGCGAGAAGCTCGCGATTGTAATCAGCTACCATACGGGCTGTAATAAGGGTGCCGGATTTTTCACCAGCTTCTATGAGAATAGTGGCGTGGCAAAGTCCAGCCATGAGTCGATTTCTTTGAGGGAAGGTCCAAGGGGCGGCGGCGGTCTTGGGTGGCAATTCTGATAAAAGACCACCGCCGCCCCTCAAAATCCTCTCAGCTAATTCCTTGTGTCTTGCTGGATATAATACTGATTTATCAAGACCACTTCCGGGAACTGCCAAAGTGTACAAATTGTTTTTTAAGGCCTGTTCGTGTGCTAATCCATCTATACCTAGCGCCAAGCCCGAAACTATTCCTACAGGGTAATCTGCCAGTCCATTTATTAAATGTTCTATCACTTGCTTGCCATAAGTGGTGTACTTACGTGAACCAACCACCGCTAAAAGTTTTAAAGCAGCTGGAGGTAAATTTCCTTGGTACCATAATTGGTCTGGTGGTTGAGGAATTTCTAGTAAAGCGCCAAGGTTATTTGGTGCAAAATCCGAAGGATTAAGGAGTTTGATTTCGTGAGACATGAGTAGATTTTAGCATGGCTTTAAATCCAACTAGTCAATTTCTTTTACTTTATGCTATAAGGTATAATCATACGACTATAAAATTACATTTATGTTAGATATTAAATTTATTCGCGAGAACGCAGAGTTGGTAAAGATGGCGGCTAAGAAGAAGAAAATCACGGTCGATGTTGATAGACTTTTGGCTGTAGATGACCAAAGAAAAGAAATTATGACCAGTCTTGAAAGTCGAAAAGCTGAACAAAATCGGTTTTCTTTGGATATTGTGCAAGCGGGACAAGATCAAATTCGTCGCAATCAGCTTATTCTTGAAATGCAAGATTTAAAAGCGGAAATCCAACGAGCGGAAGAATCTTTAAAACCAATTATGGTGGAATGGCAGGCTTTAATGCTTCAGATTCCCAATATTCCCGACATGTCAGTGCCAGACGGAGACAGCGATAAAGATAATCTTGAGATCAAGGTTTGGGGTGAGCAGACTAAATTTAATTTTCAGGCCAAAGATCATATTGAGCTTATGACTAAGCACAAATTGGCAGACTTTGAACGAGGAGTTAAGGTCCATGGTTTCCGTGGTTACTATTTGCGGGGTGATGGGGCAAAACTATCTTGGGCAATTTGGAATTATGCCAATCAATTTTTTATGGCGAAAGGTTTTGAGCCGCTACTAGGTCCTTCGATTGTACGAAAAAGTAATTTATATGGTACAGGACATTTGCCAAATGATGCTGATGATGTGTACAAAACTCAAGATGACGATTATCTGATTGGCACCAGTGAAGTTTCCACTATGGGCTTTTATTCTGATGAAGTTTTGGAACAATCACAATTTCCGGTGAAGTTTCTATCTTTTTCTCCATGTTTCAGACGGGAGGCAGGTAGTCATGGTAAAGATACTAAAGGTCTGATTCGTGTCCATGAATTTAATAAAGTGGAGCAGGTGGTTTTGTGTGAAGCGTCACATGCCGAAAGTGTGCGTTTGCATGAATGGATAAATCGTAATACGGAGGAGTTTATTGAGTCTTTGGGAATCCCATATCGGACAGTGGTAAATTGTGGTGGAGAT
The DNA here is from genome assembly GCA_001567365.1 of Parcubacteria bacterium OLB19. Taxonomy (GTDB): domain Bacteria; phylum Patescibacteriota; class Minisyncoccia; order Phycocordibacterales; family UBA918; genus OLB19. Next base: position 8,433 of record JZEL01000027.1, read on the forward strand.
TTAGGGCAGGGACAGGTGAAAAAATATGACATCGAGCTTTGGGTGCCGGGAGAACAAACCTATCGCGAAATCAGCTCGGCTTCATACTTCCACGATTTCCAAACTCGTCGTTTCAATATCCGTTACCGCGATGCGGAAGGGAAAATGCGTTACGCTCACTCACTAAATTGTACTGCTATACCAACACCTCGTATTTTGGTGTCTCTAATTGAAAATTTCCAACAAGCTGACGGTTCCATTGTTATTCCTGAAGCTCTGCGACCATTTATGGGGAAGGGTCTAATCTCTTAGTTGTACGTAAAACAAAAAGCCGGCGGTGAAAATCCGTCGGCTTTATTTTGTGTATTTCATTTTCTTATTTTTAATTTTGCAACGAAGGTGAGTTTAGTCAAATTTGAGAGAAATTATCAAAGCTCGAGAAGAAATATGCTAACATTAAGCCCAGTATGAAACCGATTCGTCCCAAAACAGTAAATCGTCGACATTTTTATCTTGAGCCGGAAAAAATCCTGATTATAAAGCAGGTGTTGTTGGGATTATTTCTTTTTTCTATCGTTTCTTTGTTTTTGGCTGGTGTTTGGTATGGTACTAGAGTAGCTTCATTAACTATAGCTAATGTAGAAGCTGTTGATAGTGAAACTATTAGTGCAAATGTAGTAAAGGCAAAGGTAAATGATGTTTTGGTGGGTGAATATTGGCATTTTGTGCCAAAGCGTTTTTCTTGGTTTTATCCAGAGGAAGAAGTTGTTAAAAAGCTTGAAGAAATAGAGCGTATTAAGGACGTGCGAGTAGAAAAGGTTTCTGGTACTGAATTGAATGTTACTTTTTCTGAATATTTGCCTTATGCATTGTGGTGCAATAAGGAAAATACTGATTGTTATTTTGTTGATGAAAAAGGTTTTGCTTTTGGTCGAGCTCCAGACCTTGCCGGCGAAAGTTTGGTTCGTTATCGTAAGCTTGGTGAGGAACCACAACTTCGTAATAGTTTAATGTCTGAAAGTGATTTTACTAAAATTAAGAATTTTAATCACTTATTAGCTTCATCGGGGTGGTATGTCGTGGAAGTAGAAGTGGATGCGGTGAGAGATGTTTTTTATTTGCTTGGTGATGGTAGTGAAATTAGGGCAACGTTAGAAGCCGATCCAAATGAAACTTTTGCTTATTTTGATACTTTAAGAAAGTCAGAAGAATTCACACATTTGTCACCTGGTAATTTCCAATATATCGACTTGCGTTTTGGAGAAAAGGTTTATGTAAATGAAGAGAATGGTTTAGCTGTTGCTAGTAGCACAGATGAAACTGTAGCGACAGAAGTTACTACTAGTCTACAATCAGAGGATGTTGCTTTAGCTAAAAAGAGTATACAAAGTACCAGCACTTTGAATGTATCTGACGAAGAAGTTGTTGGTATTGTTTCGATTGATACTGCTGAGATGTCTACTGCGACCACTAGTCAGTAATTATTAAATAAACCCGTCGCAAGGACGGGTTTTTATAATCTTACGGGTATTGGATTCGTAAAATTTTTCTCGTAGATAATTCTGTTCGTTAATATACCATTGATCATTATGGGGCTTTGAACAGCTTTAACTATACTTTTATGGCGCCATTTGTCTAAAACAAATTTTATATCTTTTATATGTATTTTTCTCTCGGCTTTTACCCTGAGATCATAAACAGACATAGGTCTGGTTAAAAGTCTCAGTACAAACAGATCTAATTTTGTGTAACTTGTGGCAGAAATTTCTTTCTTAATTTCCTCGCCAGTTTTCTTATTATTTTTCTTGAGTATGAAAACTAATGTCTTCGGTTTTACAATATTTATTTTATAAGCACGACGACGCTTTTTAGGCATGATGCTCTCCTGTACAATACTAAGAAAACAATATAATTTTATTTAGTTTAATGCAAATTTCACTCTAGACACTTTTTGGAAGTGTGATAAAACTATAGGCTATGAATTTTTGGGAAAAGCTACCAACCCCTTTCTTTGTCTTGGCGCCGATGGCGGATGTAACCGATGCGGCTTTTCGGCGTATGATTGCCAAATACAGTGCTCACAAGCGCGCTGATGGAACCATTGGTGGACCGGATGTGATGTGGACAGAGTTTGTTTCGGCGGATGGTTTGGTGCGGGCGACGCCGGAGGGTCGCGAGAAACTAATGGCGGACCTAGTGTACGATGCAACCGAGCGACCCATAGTAGCTCAGCTTTTTAGTAGTGATGAGGGACATATGGAATATGCCGCCAATCTCTGTCGTGAACTTGGTTTTGATGGAGTTGATATTAATATGGGTTGTCCAGATCGTTCGATTGAAAAACAGGGTTGTGGTTCGGCAATGATTAGAAATCCCGAATCAGCGGCAAAAATCATTCGAGCTGCTAAGAAAGGTGCTAAGTCTGACGAAATGGGAGGAATTCCTGTTTCGGTTAAAACCCGTTTGGGTTACAATCGCGATCAGCTCGAAGAATGGTTACCGTTTCTTTTGAATGAAGAACCTGCAGTTATCACTGTACATGGTCGCACCAGAAAGGAAATGAGTAAGGTGCCAGCCAGATGGGAGAGAATTGGAAGAGCGGTGGAGATAAGAAATGAAATTCAAAAGGAAAATAGTTTTAAAACCAGAATTATTGGTAACGGTGATGCTTTGTCTCTTCTGGATGCGCGCCGGAAAGCTTCGCTTTCCGGCGCTGATGGCGTCATGCTTGGTCGGGCTATTTTTGGTAATCCTTGGCTCTTTCATCCAGATTTAACGATAGAATCTATTCCACTCAAAAATAGATTGAATGTTATGCTTGAACATACAGAATTATTTGTTGAACTTTTACCATTCAAAAACCTCGCAGTGATGAAAAAACATTACAAAGCTTATGTAAAAGATTTTTCTGGGGCCTCAGAACTCAGAGCTAAATTGATGGAACAGGATTCCGTTTCTAATATAAGGGAGATTGTCGAGGATTTTTTGGTAAAAAATCCGCAACTATAGCTTAGTTTTCCACTGTCATATTCTGAAGTCGTTTGATTTACTTGTTAAAATATTAGGAGATGAACGAAATACTACACGCCAACATTTTCTTTTTTATTGCCAGTGTGGCAACGGTGGTTTTCTTGATTTTGATATCTGTAATTCTTTATCATGCAATAAAGATTATTAAATCAGTCAGGTCTATTGTCGAAAAGGTTGAGGCTGGTAGTGAAGTGCTTGCTGGCGATGTCGCAAATCTCAGGTCACAAATTATTAATGGGGGCGGTTTTGTTACTAAATTCATCACTCTCTTTATGAATAATTCAGGAATCTTTGGTGGACAAGAGCGGGGAAGACGAAAAAGTTCATCCACTAAGCGCTCAAAAACGAAAGAAAGTGAGGAGTAATTTAAATAAAATAATTTTATGGCAACAAATAAAAACGCTGGGGACAAGAAGGGAAATAATCTAGGAGTGGCTGTTGGTCTAAGTGCGGTAGCAGCAGCAGTTGGCGCCTATTTTATGTATGGAAGCAAGAAGGCAGCAAAGAATCGAAAAGCGGTAAAGAGTTGGATGTTTAAGGCTAAAGCTGAGGTTTTGGAAGCTTTGGAAAATACTCAAGAGATGAGTAAGAAGGAGTACGATAAACTAATCGATACTGTCGGTACTTCATATTCAAATATTGCGACTGCTTCCCGAGCTGATTTAGCGGCCTTTAAGAAAGAAATGAAGGATCATTGGTTGGAAATTGCCAAAACCGCTGTTCCTAAGAAAGAACCAGCAAAAAAAGTTGCAAAAAAAGCACCAGCTAAAGCTACACCTAAAAAAACCGCCAAAAAAACTGAAAAAGTAGCAACAGAAACTCAGGGATAATACTATTTAAAATTTATTAAACCGCTTTTGCCAAAGGCAAAAGCGGTTTAATTTTTTCAATCTGTTATACTAGTCGATATGTCAGAAACAGGAGCATTATATAGAAAATATCGACCACAAAATTTTTCAGAAGTTAAGGATCAGGAACATATTGTTACAGTCCTCAAAGGAATTATTAATAAGGATAATATTCCACACGCCTTACTTTTTTCCGGTACTCGTGGTACCGGAAAAACTACTCTGGCTAGAATTTTTGCTAAAGAAATTGGCACTAGTAGTATTGATTTATATGAAATCGACGCTGCTAGTAATAGAGGTATCGATGATGTTCGTGAACTTAAGGAAGCTGTTCATACGGTACCTTATGAATCAAAGTTTAAAGTCTATATAATAGATGAGGTGCATATGCTTACCAAAGAAGCTTTTAATGCTCTTTTAAAAACTTTGGAAGAACCCCCAGCACATGTGGTGTTTATTTTAGCTACTACTGAGGAAGAAAAATTGTTGGATACTATTTTATCGCGTTGTATGGTGTTTCGTTTTCGTTCACCATCACGAGCGGTGTTGTCTGAAATTGTGACCGAAGTGGCGGGTAAGGAAGGATTTAAATTATCACCTGAATCAGCTGATCTTATTGCTATTGCGGCCGATGGGTCTTTTCGTGACGCATTGGGGGTAACACAAAAGGTGATTATGGCTTTGGGTGAGAAGCTTGGTGAGGCTGATGAGGTGGCGATGATTATTGGTGCGCCGAAGCGAGCAATAATTTTAGCTTTACTAAAAGCTTTTCATACAAAAAATGTTGAGTTAGGTTTGTCGGTAATTAATCAAGCGGTTAATGAGCATGTTGACATCAAGCTCCTGCTTCGGTTACTACTTGAGCATGTTCGTACAATAATGTTACTTCGTAACTTATCTAACAATCAGGATGTGATATTAGAAGCATATAATCCAGATATGCAAAGTGAATTAAAAGCGATAACAAAGGAATCAAGTACACCTCTTAATTCACATCTTTTATTAAAACTCATTGCTACGGTAGAACAGACAAATCGTTCACCTTTACCGGCACTACCTTTGGAGATTGTGATGGTGGAGCATTGTGAAAGTAAGTAAGATATGAAAAAAATTTATATTGTTAGACACGGTGAAACAGACACTAATGAATTAGATGTAGTGTCTGGTGAGCAGGGAATTTTATCAGAGAAAGGCATAAGACAGGCTCAGAGTTTAGCGAAGCGATTTGAAGAAATTGATTTCCATCACATTTTCACTAGTGATTATAAAAGAGCCAAAGAAACCGCTAGCTTTATTGCTAAAAAGAATGAAAAAGTTTTGCTAGATGAACCTTTGCTTCGAGAGCTTACTCGACCATCTGAGTTTTTAGGTAAACCCCGTACTTCACCTGAATATTTAGCTTTTCTTGATGCTTTAGATTCTAATATTAATGATCCAGATTGGCATTTTTCTGATGAAGAAAATTTCTTTGATTTAATAAAAAGAGTAAATGAGTTGTTTACTAAACTGGAAAATTTTGAAGGTGATATTGTGTTGGTTTCTCATGCGCGTATGGTTATGACTGTGACTATGTATGTACTGATGGGTAAACAACTCACTCCAGAGGTTTGGAAAGCGGGAATGAGACATATGGTTGTGTTAAATACTGGTATTACCACTATAGTTTACAATGAAGAGAAGCAGATTTGGAAGTTAGAAATGTTTAACGATCGAGCTCATTTCGCAGATTAAGATATTGTTTATGGATGTATATTTTATTCGACATGGTGAAACTGACGGTAACGTAGCCAAGCGTCATCAGCATCATGATACTGAGCTGAATGAGGTTGGTCAGATTCAGGCTGAGATGGTGGCTGATAGGGTGATGAAGATTAAACCAACACATATTATAACCAGTACAAATCTAAGAGCTGTTGAAACTACCAGAATTATTGCTAAAAGATGTCCTGATGTTATTCCAGAAACCAATACTATCTTTGAAGAGTTAAAAAGACCAGATTGGTTAACTGGGGATCGTTTTTTTGGTCTAACAACGGTTTTGTACATATTGAGATGGTTTCTAAACTACAAAATTGAAGGTGGTGAATCTTATGATGATTTTGCAAAACGAATTATTGAAGCTAGGAGCTATCTAGAATCATTACCAGATGATTCTTGTGTCGTGGTGGTGTCCCATTCTGTGTTTATTAATTTATTTCTCGAATATCTTCATTCTGATAAAAAAATCAGTTTTTGGCGTGCATGCAGGCGTTTAGTGTTTATTCTAACTATGAGAAATGTAGAAATGATTCGTTTAGAACATAATTCTTTAGAAAATGATATTAGTTGGAGGATAGTTGGTAAATTGTAAAAAATACAATTTACCAATAAAGCCTTGAATCTTTTACTGGCTGTGGCAATATAGTGCAAAGGGCGACGAAAGCTATCGCAATCGTCGCCTTCACAAATTGATATTGCCGATTCGTCTAATGGTAGGACTACGGTTTCTGGTACCGTCTATTGGGGTTCGAGTCCCTGATCGGCAGCGAGTACAATAAAACACCATTTTGTCAATGGTGTTTTATTTGTACTTACTTAGCCAAGCAGGGACGAGAAAGGTTTGCGATGTGAGGCGACCTCCGCAGGAGCCGAACCAGCAAACCCGGGTCGGGCGCGTGCGGTATTTTGAATGACGAAGTATGATAAAATACCCACAAGCGTGACCGAGTCCCTGATCGGCAGCCAACTCGTGCGTAGCACGAAAAGCGTTAATGAGACGCTTATCTTGTTTTGCAAAGACTTAGCAAAATTATTGAATACGATATAATCAACTTATGGAATATCTAGTAGAAATTTTAATCGGCCTAATGATAACAATGGGTGGCGGTCTGATTCTCTATCATGTATTTGGTATAGGTAAAAACAATAAACCTACCCACAATGGAGGAAATGGTGGTGATGCAAAAGATCAGTGGGAGTAACTCTGTTGCTATTGGTAGGGATTGGAGGAGGGGGTGGACCAGGAGGAAAAGGTGGGGATGGAGGTAGCGCTGAGATTGTAGGTGATAATGGGTTTGCAATGGGTGGAGAAGGTGGTGAGGCAGGACAGTTAGATAGAGGTGGTCGTGAAGGCAGAAGTCCTTTGGAAATTTCAGGAGTTCCTAATACGCAACTTCCTGACGGAACTCATCTATGGGATTACGGCAGAGGTGGAGACGGTGCTAGTCCAATTAAGATGAAAAGTTGGTGGAAGAAACCAGAAATCTTTATTCCAATTTTAATAGCGCTCGTATCCGTACCATGGTGGCCTGCTTGGTGGAGTTATACAACGTCAAACAGTATTTCTGATAAACCTATAACACAATCGCACGATGGTTCTGGTGATAATGTGGCAGGTGACAAAAATGTCACCTACAGTGTTGGATCTCTACCTGTTCGTGAACTTAACGAACAAGTTGCTAGTTGTATCTTAGATCAATTATCTAGAATTGGAGGTAAAATTGTAACTTTTGAGCTGTACGGCACTTGGGTGACAACAAAAAATGAAACAGGAGGAGGAATGTTTGGGCAACCACCCGACAATGAAACAATCAATTTTACAAAACAAATTGCAACCCTACTGAAAGAGAAAAATTATGAGGTTGATGAAATGTATACAAGTATCTCAAGTTTTAATGTAGACGAACCTGCATTCACTGGTCTATTAGTTAAAAAGGGAGATGATAACAACACTATCTCTATTCTCATTGGTCCAAATGACGGAAGGCAAGTTGCATGTAACTGAAATTTACACTTCAAGAGTTATGGGTTTGTGCACGAGACGCGTCGAAATTGAATTCTAAAATATAGTAAAACGGTCAGGTAGGGCTTGGAGGTTTGCGGTTCTAGCCCGAGTGTCTCAGCAATGAATATAAAATGAACTATCTCTTTTACTTCACTTTATTGTAGGACTACGGTTTCTGATACCGTCAATTGGAGCTGAAACAGTCTGGGAGACTGTTTCAGGAGATTGATTAGTATTTTTGAGTGAGTACGATAAAATGCTGACAACCTGTACAGATCCTGTAAGGATCGAGTCTCTGCTTGTTATTATAATTCATATGTTTAAAAAATATCTTGATTACATAAAAAACAATCCAGAACGTTATTGGTTTAAGCGGAAGGTTTGGGGTTGGGGTTGGGTTCCGGCTACTTGGCAAGGGTGGTTTGTTACTTTCATGTATGTTGCTATTGTGTTCCTTCTTGTTCTATCAAGAGAGGAAGCTGTTACAGGAAATCCTGATTCAGGGAGCAATTTTCTAGTGTTGGGATTGCCGATTATTTTATTGACAGCTCTTTTTCTTTTTATTACGTACAAGAAAGGGGAAAAACCTAAGTGGCAATGGGGACTGCCAAAGGATAAGTAATTAACCGAAACAGGTTTGATGAAAGGTAAAAAAGACCGTGTGTTGGCCTGGGTGTCCACATCGTTAGTTTTTTGATTGGTTTAGTGTGATTCTAGTTTATTATGTTTGTCTACTACATGATAAAATAAAGGAGAGTTAATAAAAACCTAATAATCTTTCATAACATATGAATAAATATATTGTTGAAGCTTTGGGGACAGGAGCGCTCACACTAGTAGTTGGACTTTCTTTAATCGGTACGTTCCCAGTATCGACACCAATTCTGGCCGCACTCACGCTTGGACTTTTTGTTTATACAATCGGTCATATTTCTGGTACTCATATAAATCCAGCAGTGACATTAGGAGCTTGGAGTATTGGTAAAATTGAAACAAAAGTCGCCATGTTTTATATTGTGGCGCAGATGTTGGGTGCAGGTATAGCAATGTTGTTTATGTCTAAATTCGCCACCTTACCTGAGCTTGTGGTGTCAGGAGAGGGTGTTATTGGTTTAGCTGAATTTCTTGGTGCTTTCTTTTTTACTTTTGGCATCGCTTCGGTGGTTTATGGAAAGGTGTCAGGAGTATTGTCGGGTGTGGTTGTAGGTGGTTCACTTCTACTCGGTATTGCCATTGCAGTTTTGCTTGGTAGTAATGGTGTACTCAATCCAGCGGTGGCTTTCGGTATTGGTTCATGGGGTCTTATGTATGTATTCGGACCTATTTTGGGAGCGATTTGTGGTATGCAGGCGTATAAGAGGTTGATGTAGAGAAGCTTAAGTATTCACGATTATTATAATTGAAAACCAAAAAATTTAAGAAATTAAACAAACCCAACATAACAAAGGTGTTTCATTATATCAATAAACAATAAATACGAAATATATGCAGTATGAAATAAAAAGGTATTTTGAGTTGAGTGGTTTTCTGTTATTTATGTGTTACGTTTCAGGTTTTTTCGCTTGGAATTCATATCTAGGACATTTTGCATTTTTTGAATATGATCTACTTCAAACTAGATTTATTTCTGCTGGTGCTTTGATTATTGTTCCCTTGATTGTAATTTATTTGATTTCGAATAAGCTTAATAATCGGTTTTTTAAACTTGATATTAAAAATAAAATAGCGACTTACATAGTCTGGGTAATTGTATTTTCATACATTGTCTTTCCTTTTGTTCCAGGATATCTCGGTGGCGCTTCGCCAAGTCTTGTGAGTATTGTTGCAGACACAAATACTCTAAATACACTCAAATCTATGAATCTTTTACATTCTGATGGTATAGAGAGTATTAGAGGATGTAAAATATACGAAAATAGCGACCTATTAATTATAGGTTTCCAACCTGTAATTACGCTGTACCCATCGCAAACAAAATTTTTACCAGATAAAATTGAGACCAGTGGAGGTCGAATTCTTCACATAAGCAAAGAGAGAATTCTTGCCACCAGTGTCTTACCCCAAGGTCAAGTTATTGAAGAGTTTTCACTTTTGTGCAAAACACTGCAGGCGCAATATGGTGCAAGAGGGTTATCAAATTTATTTGTGAAGTAAAATAAATTAATGAATTATAGATATTTTCTGTTTTTATGTTATAGGTATAGAAGAAAAATTTGTTTTAACTTAGAAAAGTGAGGTCTTTCATGAGAAAAACAGACCTCCTAAGGTCTGTTTTTTTTATTTCAACTACTTACCACTCCTAAAACAATCTAAACACTTCAAGTTGCTTGTGTCTCGAGGTTGGAAAGGGAGAGAGGTTATGTCGGCACCACAGCCAGCACATTCCCAGTTGCCAGTAAAACGTGGTTTTTCTCCGGAGACCGGGACAGCGCTACCACCAAAATCATCAAAAGGCGCGGGTTCGTTAGCGATTTCAGCAAAATCAGGAATATCTGGTGCTTCGGTGGCTAGGTCTCCCATTTCAGGAGTAGACTTACTCTCACTTCTATTGCTGTTTCCGCCTTTATTTTTCATAAAACAAGCGCGACAGGTAAGACCAGCTTCACTTCGTGGTTGAAATGGTAATTCGGTAATGGCTCCACCGCAACTGCTACACTTCCAATTTCCTTGATACATATTGATTTTATATTTGTTAGTGAGGGATAGTATACCTCATTTAATTTTGTTTTGTCTTTTGGTGATGTGCCTTGTATCGTGTAGAATCAGTGTACTATGACAACTCAACCAAACAACCCTCTGCACGGAATCACGCTTAAGACTATTGTGGAAGAATTGGTGGCACATTATGGTTGGGAAAGTTTGGGTGAGAAGATAAATATAAAATGCTTTATCGATAAACCAAGTGTAAATTCAAGTCTGACATTCTTGCGTAAAACTCCATGGGCGAGAGAGAAGGTGGAAAAATATTACATATGGACTTTTTTTAAGCGAGATGGGACAAGGAAGTAGTTTTTTTGTAAAAATATTTGCATGTTATTATAAATATCATTGTTTAGGAGAACTAACATTTATAAAATATATGACTAAAAAAGAATTCACACTAGAGGAAGCGAGGAAAAATTGGTGAAGTTATCGGAGTCGATTTTTCGCGGTATGACTTGGAGCAATTTAGAATAGGTTTAACAGTTGAATTAGAGCATGGTCTTCATGATCCGGAGACCAATGTTACAAATAATGATGAGTATCTTACCGGTAAGATTGCTTGGGCACATCTAAAAGAAATTCCAGATTACTACACACGCTTGCAAGAAATGGAAAAGGAAGCTGGGTCTTAGTTTATTTTATATAATTTATGTTTGAAAAACCATCTGATATTAGTAAATACCCAGAGGCTCTGTCTATCGATTATATGAGTGAAGGAGGGTATAGGTTTCTACATAGAGTGTTTAGAACTTATTTTAAGACTGATAGTCCTGTCATTATTAATACTGGTGGACTATATTTTAAATATCAATACGAAAAAGGTCACAGAACTTTTGCGGAAGGAATAGTTTTACTCGAGGGTGATAAGGAAGTAAAGCAGGGTACGTATAATAGATTTATGAATGTGGTAAATAGTTTTAATTTGGATATGGCTTTTGATGAAAATGGTATTGAGCGACCAATATAATAGTCGTTGTAAAAAAGCTTATGATGAGTTATATTGGCGCGGGCGTATAAATTATCGTAATTTATGCTCGTGTACATAATATTTATCTGGAGGAAAGTAGATGAAAAGGCAAAAAGGTTTCACTCTTATCGATCTTATGATTTGGGTGTGTATTTTTGGCATTATACTTGCTGTTGTAGTACCTGCTTATAAAAAATATCAAGAAGAAGGAGATCAGACCACACAATCTGCATCATAATAAACAAACACCCGTGAAAGTTGCGGGTGTTCTTTTATTTCTATGAAATTAGTTCAAATTTTTCCAGTAAGCGTGTTCTTTTAGTAAGGTTATGATTTCAGCAAACATTTCTGTAATAGTAGTCATAATTTGATTCATTCTGTCGGTATTTGAAAGTTCAGCTACAGTGCCTGTTACTTCAGCTTTTTCAAGATTGTTTTCCAAGGTTTTAACTTCTTTGTCATCAAGAGCTAGTCGTTGAGTAACACTGTATTTTCCATAATTATCACGAATAGCTACATAAAGGCCAGTATCACCTTTGTCCTTTGGTCCATTGTTACAAAGATAACCCCAAGTCTCATCTTTTGGATGATAAGCAAAGATTTTGCTTTCGACATAACCTTGCTTAACCTCCTTTACCTCTAATACTTCAGCAGTGTATTTATTTTCTTTAATTTGGTCTATGGCTGTACCAATAAATACAACCACATCATCTTTTCCAACAATATCAGCTAAATACATATCAACTGGCAGACAGCTAAGAGCGTGTGCTTTTGGGGTACTGATTGGTACTGTAGAAGCTAGTAAAATTAAGCCTAAAAATGCAAAAGTAAAACGATTCATAAATTTCTTACAATTATTATTCTATCCGCGTGTAGACGATTTTTACGAGTGTTTTCTTACATAACTTAATAAAAAAGATGGCACAAAAGGTGTCTAAAATTAAAAGCGCGACCGTAGGTCGCGCTTTTAATTTTGCTAACAAAAGCTATAATGCTTTCATGAAAACACCAAGGTTTGAATACAGTAGGGCTGTGATACAGGAAAGAATTAATCTTTTCCAAGGACTTCAGTCCCCATACGGATTAAAGGTTAGGTATGCAGTAAAAGCTAATCCGTATCCGGAAATCATTAGAATGATGGATAGTTCGGGAATTCACTTTGACGCTAGTTCAAGCTATGAAGCGAAAGAACTACTCAGTCTCGGTGTGGTTGGTGAAAAAATTTCTCTGTCTTCACAACAAACCGCTCACGATTTGGATGAATTATTAAAATCAGGAGTTTTATTTGTAGCTACTTCCCTCAAGCAATTGGATACCTTTACGGTGTCTGAATTTCGACCAAGTACAGTGGCGGTGAGAATAAATCCAGAAGTTGGTTATGGACATAATAAAAGAACCAGTACCGGTGGTGTAAATTCCAGTTTTGGCATTTGGCATGAATACATAGATGAAGTATTAAAAAAGACAAATGATGCCGGAGTGAAGATTGATCGAGTACATATTCATTTTGGTTCGGGTGCCGATCCTTCCGTTTGGGGTGATGTGATGGATAAATCTTTGTTGATTATGGAAAGGTTTGTTGATGCTACTATTTTGGATATTGGCGGGGGTTATAAAGTTCATCGCTATGCAGAAGAGAAAGAAGCTGATATGAAAGAAATTATGACGATGTTTAGTGTGAAGCTTGAAGAATTTTTTGCGCGAACTGGTAGAAAAATAAGTTTAGAAATTGAACCGGGTACATATTTTGTGGCTCATGCCGGTACGCTGGTGGCTACTATTGATGATATTGTTGATACTGGAAAGGATGGTTACACTTTTCTTCGCCTTAATACTGGTATGAATGACTTCTTGCGCAGTTCACTTTATGGTGCTCGACATAAAATCGAAGTCATGAATAACAGCGAAGTTTTAAAAGACTATGTAGTGGTAGGGCATAACTGTGAATCTGGAGATATATTGACACCAATGGCAGGAAATCCTGAGGAGATTGAAACCAGAAAACTTAGAGAAGCTAGAATCGGTGATGAGGTTAAAATCTACGATACGGGCGCATACTGTGCCAGTATGCGCGCTAAGGGTTACAATTCTTTTCCTTCGGCTGAGGAAGTAATGGTAGATTGAGTCATTACTGCATTAGACTAATGGCTACCAATGAGAGACCAATAACAAATACTTTTTTTGCATCCCAATGTTCTCTAAAAAATATAATAGAGAGTACGATTGGTATGACTATGTACAAAGATTGAATAGTATAAACTACAGCCAAAGCTCCTCCATAAATCAAGGCCAACATAATAGAGGCAAAGCTTATAAATTGAGCTATACCACCCCAAAATGCTAATTTTAGAAGTTTATAATTATAAATATGAACATGATTGTCGATTTCGTTTGGTCGGCGATTTTTGTATAAAACCGCGCCTGATAAAGCCATAAAGGCTTGCACTATCGCTACGAATAAAATTACGGAAGTGAACAATTCAGTTCCATATTTGTTTACTACAAAAGCAATTGCTGATAAAAGACCACTCACTACAACCAAAACTAATCCTTTATGTAGGTTGCTTTGTCTAATTTTTTCAGTTTTGTTTATTAACAAGAGAGGTACAAACATTCCGACAATGATTCCGAGCCATTCAAGGGCTGTTAGGTGCTCGTTGAATAAAATTATTCCAAAAATCAATACAAATAGAGGACTGATAAATTTATGTATCGGCAGACTGATTGTGGTGTCTATGTGTTTAAGTGAATCAACACGCAAATTGGTGCTAAGTAGAGAAGCTACACCGCTAAGTAGTGCTATCACGACCAATGGCCAAGTAATAGCATCAAATCCTTCGTAAATACCTGCCACAAACAAGCCGATAATTGAAGCTATACCAGCACTGTAACCATTAAAGAGACTAGAATTATAACGACGAACAGCACTAACTTTTTGAGCAAATGCCAAAAGTCCAGCTGCTACGGCGGACACAAGGGCAAAAAATAACCATAATTCCATGGTAGGGAAGTATACAGGATTAGTCTGCTATAAAGTAGTGTAAATCTTTCGCTAATGAAGAGCTTGCATTTTTCTGGATAAGTAATAACATAGACATATTACTAATTTTATTGTGTGGGTGGTTATTAAACTAATTTTAAACACTATGAAAACTATAAAAAACACCATTGCTACATTTTTGATGTTGGCACTAATTGTTCCAGTTTCGTTGTTGGTGGCTACACCAAAGGCTGAGGCAGCTTGTAGTTATCAAGGATTTTTGAGTTCTGATGGAAAATGTGCAAATTCCTACCTTAACACTAACGGTTATTTGCGTGATAATAATAATGATTATCGTCCGTACGACTATAATTACAATTATAATTATAACTATGATTATAACTATGGAAATTGTAGCGGCGGAAACTGTTACAATTCACAAATAGAGCATTTACGTGCAATTATTACGCATCTACAAGCAATTATTGCTTCATTGCAGAGTGGTGGTGGAAATACAGGTGGTTCAGAAATAAATGTTACTACACTTTACGCTACAAACGTGGATGATGATAGTGCAAAATTGAGAGGGGAGATTGATTTTAATAACTCTGATACAGCTAAAGTTTGGTTTCAGTATGGAGAGAGTCGATCAGATCTTGATGAAAGAACAACCAAAATTGAGTTAGATGATTCTGATTCAAGTTTATTTAATAGTACTGTGACTAGTTTGGATGATGGTACTATCTACTACTTTAGGGCCGTGGGCGAGGATGAGGATGGGGAAGTTGATTATGGTTCAATATTAAGTTTTCGTACTGTAGGTGATTATTTTCCTTCTCTAGATGATGAACCAAAGGTTACAACCGATGAGGCCGATGATGTGACTGAAAATAGTGCTTCGTTGCAAGGTACTGTTGATATGAATGATTTTGATGACGGAAAAGTATTTTTCGTATACGGTGAGGATGAAGATTTGATTGATGACATCGAGAGAGATTTTGACACCTACAAAGATATCGACGAGGAGGGTGATGACTTGCAAAAAGTGTTGATGGATTCTAGTCTTGATGGTGATGATGATTACACTTTGGGTGTCTATGATCTAGATGATAATACTGAATATTTCTTCAATCTATGTGTGGAATATGAGGATGAGGATAATGATGATAAGTTAAAGTGTGGAGATGTAGAGAATTTCGAGACTGATGAAAACTAGTTTGGTTCAATAATATAATCTTAATGTATGTCTAAAAAAATGTTGCTATCACTGGTTTTATTACTAGTTTTGGTTGTTGTGGCTGTGGTTTATTTGGTTGGTACAAAGCCGGTGAATGATTATGTTTTGGTGGATGGTGATAATGATAAGGTTACCAATACTAGTGAGGAGAATGTTGTGAATCAGGTCAATGCTACCAGTACGAATGTGAAAGATGATATAGTTGAACCAACTGTATCAGCAACTTCAACGAAACCAACTTCGACTATAGACATTAAACCAACTCAAACTTTGAAGGAGAAGTTAGTTGAGAAAAAGTGGTCTTGGGTAACTGCGACTTTAGAGGACGGTAGAGTAATGTCACCAAGAAAGCTTGAGGTTTTCACTTTAACTTTCAAGGATGATGCAACTTTCGGTGCTTCGACTGATTGTAACGGAGTGGGAGGTGATTATCGATTAAACAATAGTAGTTTAGTTCTGGATAAAATGATGATGACGGAAATGTATTGTGAAAATTCACAAGAGTCGGATTTTGTACAAATTTTACAGAATGTGACCAGCTTTAGTTTTAGTGAAGCCGGAGAGTTGGTGTTAAATTTAAAATCAGGGGGCATAGCCATATTTAAGTAGGATTATATATTGAAATAGAAAAAACCCCGCTTGTTATGACGGGGTTTGTTAAAGTATAGTTTCAATAAAAAACCATATTTTTTCCTCCTTCTTTAGCCTGCTTCATGTAGGTATTAGCTCTTTCAAATACAGGGGTTTTTTCTTCGTCGTATTGAGCGACTCCAAAACTAGCTGTAATATTAGGATGCTTACTTGGATTAATTTCCAAATCTCTTACATCTATCTCTAAGAAGGATGTTTTAATTCTGTTGGCTAGATTAATGGCGTCACCTATTTCTCCGTTGAAAATAATAACAAATTCTTCACCACCATAACGAGCGATAAAATCTGCCGGTCTAATTTTACTTTGAGCAATTTTTGCAACTATTTTCAATACTGTATCACCAGTATTGTAACCGAAAACATCGTTAATTCCTTTGAAATTATCCAAATCAAATAAAATTATACAGAAAGGTTTGTTGATTTTATCTCGTTTACCGCGTTGGAAATTAGCTATATACTTTTCTAAAGCTAAGTCCAGTGCTCGACGATTTAATAAACCTGTTAAGTGATCTGTTAATGCTTGTCTTTGGGATCCTTCCAATTCAAGTTGTGTTTTTACATTATCCCATATCATTAAATCTATTACTGGATCCGAAAAATAGAGAGAGCTCTCATGGGTAAAAAATTACAACAATGACTAAAAATACATTTTTGCTGCAAAGCAAACATAATCGTTACGTATTCCTTTGTTGTCCCGAACTTGTTTGCAATACTAGAAGCTTTAAGATGAAAAATTTTTCTTGCTTCAGTGTATACAGCGATTTGCTCTGAGCCTAAAGGGTGTTTGGGAATTTGAGTCATTATCTATCTCCAAAAATTAAAGCGGTTTCAAAGAATGTTTCTGTTTTAAATCATAACACAAAAAATGCATTTTGACCATAGTGTGTTTTAGATTCAAGGTTCAGGACAAATTTGTTATTATGTAGAGTGTTATTAAATAGCTAATTTAGATATGTCAAAAAAAGTAATTAGTGTGTTTCTGGGATTGGTTTTGTTGGCGGTTATCTTAGTTTTTATAGTTAAACAAGGTGATGAGAAAACTGAAAATGTTGTGGTGGATGGTGGAAATACTAATTCAGAAATGGAAGTAAAACCAACAATGGTTGTGGGAGAAGGTTCTCTTAGTGATTTATTGGCACGTAATGAGAACTTGGAGTGTTCGATAGTTTATAAAAGAAGTGATGGGACTGATGACGTGGTGGAAGGAAGTTATTTTACCAGTAACGGAAAGATGCGAGGAGATTTTTTAACTAAAGATAGCGGAGAAGAAGTGTTGTCTTCGATGATAATAAAAGACGGAACTTTTTTATTCTTGGTCGGTAATTGAGGGAGAAAAGTTTGGTATGAAAGCTAATTTAGAGCAAATGCAAACAATCGGCAGTGATGATAGTAAACCAAAAGCAGATAATGGCCCGGTATCTCTTGATCAGTCGGTGAAGTATGACTGTAAACCTTGGAACAGCGTAGATGGTAGTATTTTTGAACCGCCAAGCGATGTGTTGTTTAGAGATTATAGTACAATCATAAATACTGGTATGGAATACGGTAATATCTATGATGACAATGGTGGTGATAGAGATAGGGTGCTGAAAGAACTACAAAAAGAGATGGAATAAGGAATAAGAAAAACCCCGCGCGTAGGCGCGGGGTTTTTCTTATTAGTCATCCGAGTGCTATAATCACCAAACCATTTATGAATACAGATAAGAAGAGTTTGTTAGATAATTTTAACAGGGCATATGCCAATTTAAATTCCGAACAAAAATTAGCGGTAGATAGTGTTGAAGGTCCGGTTATGGTTATTGCCGGTCCTGGAACTGGTAAAACACAGATTTTAACTCTCAGAATAGCAAATATTTTGAAGGAAACCGACACCAGACCAGAAAACATCTTAGCGCTTACCTTTACTGATTCTGGAGTGCGAGCCATGAGAAATCGCTTGATTTCCTTTGTTGGAAAAGATGCTTATTTGGTACCAATTCATACTTTTCATAGTTTTGCTGGTGACTTAATTCGACGTTATCCTGACGCTTATAAGAATATTATTGGTGGCAAACCAGCTTCTGATTTAGAGAAGATTCGCATCATTGAAGAATTGCTTGAAGAGGGAAGTTTTAAGCGTCTTCGTCCTCATGGTAATCATAGTTATTATGTGAAGCCTATTTTGGGGGCTATCACGACGATGAAGCGGGAAAATATTTCACCAACTAAGTTGGCAACGGCTAATGAAAGTATGGTAAATAACCTTGATCAGATTGAAAAATTTCACACTAAGGGTGCTCATAAAGGTAAGGTTAGAGGTGAGTATTTAGATATACAAAAGTCTTTAGAAAAAAATCAAGAATTACTGTATTTATATCAACATTATATTGTAAAAATGCGTGCTGAACGTCTTTTTGACTTTGAAGATATGATTCTTGATACCATAGAGGCCTTACAGACCAACGAAGAAATGTTGTTTGATGTGCAAGAAAGATATCAATATATATTAGCCGATGAACATCAGGATGTTAACCAGAGTCAGAATTCGCTTATAAAAATAATTGCATCTTATCACGATAATCCTAATGTGTTTGTAGTGGGAGATGAAAAACAAGCAATTTATCGTTTTCAAGGAGCGTCGTTGGAGAATTTTTTGTTTTTTGAAGATATATATAAATCAGCCAAGACTATAGCTTTAAATAATAATTATCGTTCTGGTCAGGAAATACTTAATTTAGCTCACGAATCAATCAAAACTGACGATCCTAAACTTAAGGATCTTCGTTTACCTTTGGTGGCAAATAAAAAAGTAGAAGTCATTTTAGGAAAACAAGTATTTTCACATAAGGCGGTTGAAGATGCTTGGCTTGTTCAGCAAATTAAAAAATATCATGATGAGGGTGTTTCTTGGTCGGAAATGGCGATAATAGTACGTACTAATAAGGAAGTTTCTGGACTAGCTACTTTATTAAGGAAAGCAAATATACCTGTTTCGCCGTCGGCTGATAGTGATATTTTAGAACATCCGATATTTCTCCATATTAAAACCCTGATTAATGCTTTGGTAGAAAAAACGGACGAGGTGGCTTTAGCAGAGGTTTTACAAGCCCCGTATTGGAATTTGGAAATTAATGATTTGATTAAGGTGTTTTTAGCTCGTTCATATCAGGATCATTTGTCTTCTATTATTGCTAGCGAAGAAAAATTAAAAAATGCTGGGGTGAAAAATCCTAAAGCTTTTCTAAGGATAAGTCAGGTTTTTAATGAAGCTAGAGCTAAAGAATTAACTCATTCACCAGCTCAAGTTTTAGAATTTTTATTGACACAAAGTGGTTTTTTGGACAGCGTTTTACAACAATCAGTTTACGATGGTATTAGAGTGGTGAGGAGGCTTTACGATGAAATTGAATCAATGTTTGTAAAAAAAGAGGTTGGCACTTTACGTGATGTTTTAAGACAGTTAGAGCTTTTGACGCAATATAAGATTGCTCTTAACGCACCATTTATCGAAACCAAGAGTAATGCTGTTAATCTTTTGACAGCACACAAGGCTAAGGGTCTTGAGTTTGAGGTTGTATTTTTGCCCCATCTTTGCGACAAAAACTGGCAAGGAACATCAACTTCCGAAAAATTTAATCTACCAATCACAAAACAAGTCTTAGATAAAGAATCAGCTAAGCTACAAGCTGAGGATGATGAGAGACGTTTGTTTTACGTTGCTTTAACTAGAGCTAAACGAGTTATTGAGTGCTCATATGCACTTAAGGATGAGGAGGGTAAAGAATTAGGTTCAGCAATTTTCTTTATGGAGATAGAACATCTATTTAAAGAGAATAATGAAATTATAAAATTTGAAGAGGATTTTGCGCCATTAAATGATTTGATGCCATTACCAAAACCAAAAATTGATGCGGAATTTTTGCGAATTACTTTGGCTAAACGAGGTTGGTCAGCAACAACATATAGTAATTATTGTAAAAGTCCTTGGGAGTATATTTGTAAAAATGTTTTACGAATTCCGACTATCAAAAGTCCGGAACTACAATTTGGAACTACTATACATGCTGTACTAGAAAAAATTGTTGATTTATATTCGGCGCAGGGAGCAGTTAGTGATTCTGAGGTTAAGAAATTACTAGAACAAGAATTAAATAAATGCTCACTTACCACTATGGAATTTACTCGTCAGCATGAGCGCGGTTTTTCTGCTTTGATGTCTTATTTACCAAAACTTATCAATTCGTTAGGAAAATCTTCTAAAACTGAATATAGTATTAAGGCCATCCTCGAAACCGGTCTGGTTGATTTTCCTGAAGTGATGATAACTGGAAATTTTGATCGTTTGGATTTTGATGAGGAGGGTAGGGTGATACGAGTTATTGATTATAAGACCGGTAAGCCCAAAACACGCGGTGTAATAGAAGGTAAGACTAAAGACAGTGACGGACGCTATAAACGGCAGTTGGTGTTCTATGCTTTACTACTATCTGAACAAAAGGATCCTTTATTGTACAGTGCAAATGGTCGTATTTCCTTTGTTGAACCGGACGAAAAGGGTGTAATTCGCGAGGAAGATTTTACTGTTACTGAAGAAGAAATCGCTGAGTTGCGTCGAGATATAATTGAAGCTACAAAAGCTGTTGTGTCAGGTGCCTGCCTTGAGGTTTCTTGCGATAAAGAGGAGTGTGAGCATTGTGATTTTGTAGAGTTATTACAGAAATAAACAAAACCCTGGCCTTTGGCCAGGGTTTTGTTTACTTTATAGATTAATTAGCTTCACCTGTAGTATTAACCTTTCCCTCTAATTGACCAATTAGGTTTTCAATAATTTGCTTTACTAGTGGGTATGGTTGAGCCCCTTCAATTTGTGCTTGCTGGTTACCAATAAGAACGAATGACTGAGGAGTTCCAGCGATACCGGCACTAGCACCTTCAGCTAAACTGTCATCAATTGTCTTTTTGTGTTTACCACTATCTACACATTTTTGATAATCATCTTTGTTTACACCGGCCAAAACCGCGAAATCTACTAATTTTGACATATTGGTAGGTTCGTTTACACCACGTTCTTGAAAGATTGAATTGGAGAATTTCCAAAACGCATCATTACCACCAAGTTCACCAACACAGAGAGCGGCTTCGGAAATTTTAGGAGCATTGGGATGTAATTGCGCAATCGGGAATTGACGATAAACCCAGGCTACTTTACCAGAAACACCGTATTCACTCATAATTTTATTCATTGTCTCATGAAAATTTTTACAAAACGGACAATCGTAATCTGAATATTCAACCACCAAAATCGGAGCGTTAGGATTACCAAAAATATAGTCTGTTTTATCTACTGGGCGGATATTAGCATTTGTTTTTTCGGTAGTAACAGTATTGGTTTTTGTGTTGGTATTGCTTGCGCCTATACCGCTAAAATATATTGCTAAAGCAATTAGTCCAAAACCAAACACTATGGCTATAGGAATAGCGAGGGAATTTGTTTTTGGCGGTGTTATCGTTGGTTCCATATGATTTAATTTACTATTATTGGTGCATTATAGCACGTATTTTATGTAATTTAATGTTATATTGTTGGGTATGGACATTTTGTCGGCCGTAATACTAGGTCTTACCGAAGGAGTGATGGGTTTTTTGCCACTCTCTTCTAGTGGTCATATTGTGTTGGTAAATGAAATTGTGCCGTTGGCTGAGGCTAATAATATTGCTATTAGTGCTATTTTTTATCTCACCTCCGCTTTGGCTGTGATTATATATTTCTGGAGTGATATATGGGTTTTGCTTCAGACTTTGATGCGAAAAATGGGACGATTGCCAGTTAATGAAAAAGATCTGGTCTTACTTTATTCACTTTTGGTTGGAGCGATACCGGCTTTAATTCTGGGTCTAATATTAGGAACGATTATCGATAAGTATTTATCCAGTATATTGGTAGTAGCGATAGCAATGATGTTATCAGCTATATTTTTCATGTATGCGGAATGGCGATATTATCTGTCACCACCACAGGGAGAAATTACAGTAAATAAAGGTTTTAAAATTGGATTGTTCCAGCTTTTATCAATCATACCTGGTTTTTCACGCTTGGGAATGACGATGGCGGGCGGTATGTTACTTGGTTTGTCGCGTTATGAATCAGCTCGTTTTTCTTTCCTCTTATCTATACCTATAGTTATTGGTTTTGGCCTTAAGAAACTTCTAGATTTGATTGTTGTCGGGGGTGAAGTCATGTGGCTCCCTGTGATTATTAGTGCTGTTATTAGTTTGACATTGTCACTGATGGTTATACATATATTTTTACTGTTTGTGCGCCGTTATACACTTTGGCCGTTTGTTTGGTATAGTTTTATTCTGTCAGCGTTAACCTTCTACTACATATTCTTTGTGCAATAAAACACAAACAAGAAAGGTCTAAAAATTAAAATAGCAGTGAATGAGTTAAAACTGCTTCCTCCCGTACAAGCCAAAGACTGGTATCAAGCGGAATTTCCCGCTTTCTGTTGCCGTCTTTAAATTTTACATGTCCATGCTTTAGAGCATAATCAAAAACCTTTTTAGTAACTTTTACGTCCTGCTCGCAATATTTTTTGATTTCTTCAATTTTTCCTTCACGCCACCAGCGTACAGCTTGTAGTCCGTGGGACGATTTTTTGGCACCGACAGTCGCTTCGGCAACACTATCCAGTCGCAATCGTCTGCCTAAGGATTTGCGAATTTCTTCTAATAAGTCAATGCTTTTTATGTGAGTGAGATCGCCTGGGTAATATTTGTTTAAAAGGGGAATATCAAAATGATTACTGTTGTAGCCAACTAGGGCATCAGCCTGTTCGAGAATCGGCCAAACTTTTTGTAACTCATCCACGGTTACAGTAGTGTATTTATCGTCAATACTATCGTAAAAGGTACCTACTGAAATATCAAGAGCCGACGACTCGCTACTACCGACGTCTTGAAAAGTGTTTTGAGTTTCTAGGTCAAAGATAACGTAACGCATTATTTTTTGTTAGTGATGATAATGGTTGAGAGTTCGTCAATATTACCATTTTCTTCACTGTTGTGCTCGAGGTTTTTCAAAGTGAAGTGGTTGCTCTTGATTTCATTTTCACCAACAATTATGGCGTAAATAACTCCTCTGTCGGCAGCGTCAGTAATTTTCTTTCCTAATTTTTTCGTACCAATATCGGTAGTTACTCTAATATCACGGGAGCGCAAAAATTGCGCGATTTTTTGAGCTTCTAGGTTTAGAGCGGAGTCGGTTGGAATAATGATAAGAGTTGGGGCTGTGGTTTTGAGATGTGAAGGCAGGAGTTTGTGAGTCTCCAAGAAATCGCGCATGGTAACATCGCCCATACCGAAGCCAATGCCGGAAATCGGATCATTGTCGAACATTTGAGTGAGATTGTCGTAGCGACCACCGCCAAGTAGGGAGCGATTATTTTCACCTGATTTATCAAAGATTTCAAAGACAGTGTCGGTGTAATAATCAAAACCACGAGCTAAGCTCTTATTAAAAACAACATTATTTATACCTAATTCTGCTAGTCCAACAATCACATCGGTCTGTTCATCACTTTTATCTAACATTATTATGATTTCTTCAGCTAGAGTTTCATCATTAACAATGGATACCAACTCATTGCGATAGGTCTCGGTATCAATTTTGTTGCGCTTATCATTTAGTTTTGTGATAGCACTTATGGCTGATTCGTTTACACCAATAGCTGTATAAAGACGTGTCATTAAGGCTCTGTCATTAACT
This sequence comes from Parcubacteria bacterium OLB19, assembly GCA_001567365.1. Lineage (GTDB taxonomy): Bacteria > Patescibacteriota > Minisyncoccia > Phycocordibacterales > UBA918 > OLB19. The sequence continues at coordinate 32,341 of JZEL01000027.1, forward strand.
TGGATCTCAAACATGTCCGGTGTAGCACCAAAATTAATTAATGTTTGGTAGGCAAGAGCTATTATTTCAACATCCGCACTATAATCATCACCACCAAACATATCGCAGTTTAGTTGCCAGTGTTCGCGTAGACGACCACGTTGTGGACGCTCATAACGAAACAGGTTGGGAATAGAATACCATCGCAAAGGAAATTTCAATTCTCGGCGTCGTCCTGCCACCATGCGAGCGATGGTAGGAGTCATTTCTGGACGGAGAGTAACCTCTCTCTCGCCACGATCGATAAAAGTGTAGGATTGATCATTGATTATCTCAGCGTTTTCTGCCCCTTTACTCTTGTATAAGTCAGACGGTTCAAGAATAGAAGCGTCATAACGTTCATATCCAAAAGATTCGGCAGTTTTGCTCCACATATCGAAAATATAGCGTTGAATAGCCATATCCTCCGGATAGAAGTCACGAACACCCTTATATGGTTCAGTTTTTAGTTTTTTATCAGTCATGTTTAATGAATTGTAGACGAGTAATAGCTCGGTTGCAAATTTTTATTCAACTATATTATGTAGCTTACCTAGATAACGTAATCGTATATCCATAGCTTTTTGAATCACAGACAGTAAACCTTGAGGATCAGGTAGTCCATGAGTTTCAAAACTGTTTTCCGCCATACCAGCGGTTTGAGCTCTGATAGTGCCAAAATTAAGGAAAGTGGCAATTAGTCCAATAACTGAAAACTTTATATCCTGCAAACGTTCAAGACGAAAACTGCTAACTTTACGATTAAAGAAGCTTACTTGATCAATAACAATAATACGTCTGTCGGTAATAACCCAAAGATCAAGAAAATAATGAGTCCAAATCATAAAACCAGCCATTAAGGCAAACAAAGTCCAAACAATCAATCCGTAAATAATGAGTGGTAAATGAGTGTCCAGTTCAATCATGAGCGGGAGATTGTCTTTTGGTATAGCTATAAGCAGAAAAAGTATGAAAATTGGCAGTAACAGCATAATAACCACACCAAATAATTCAGCAACTATGATAAACCAATGTTTTCTAACCACTTTTAGAATTTCCTCGTTAGGTTCTAATTCTATTTTTTCGTACAACATATTTTAAATTACCATTGCGGTGATACCTAAAGCTGATAAAAGTGGAATAGTGAGTATGAAATAAAATAATAAGGTTATTTTAGTGGCCTTTTCATCGACGCTATATTCCTTCCAGTGATAGTAAAGTATAGCGGAAAAGATTATATAAAAAATCAGTATCAGATAAAAACCCAATTCAAAAAACTGGTCAAAACTAATACTTGTACTCGATTGTAGTGGAGTCATAAGCTTATTCTAATACTAACTGAGAAAAACGTTGGACACCATATTGGTCTTTGTGGGTAATGATTGAAAAATGAATTTTTGCTAATTCCGTAATCTTCTCAACTTGCTCTGGTTCGTGTTCCAGCCAAAGTTGACCTTTTGGTTTTAGATACTGAGGAGTTTCAGTGATGATTTCTTCAATGATTTTTACACCATCATCTCCACCATAGAGAGCAATTTCCGGTTCGTTGTTTTTGACAGATTCCTCTGTGCGGTCTAATTTTGGATCTATGTAAGGAGGGTTGCTTAAAATGAAGTCATATTTTTCATCAGTAAGTGGTGAAAATAAATCTCCGATTAAAACTCTGTACAAGTTTGTATTTATATTGTTCAGGTGGCAATTTTTCTCAATTGTGATTTGGTGTTTTTGATCTATTTCAATAAAATCCAATTTCAGATCAGGACAGTTTTTCAAAATTCCGATACCGATACAACCGCTGCCGGCACATAAGTCTAAAATTTTAACATCTCGCTCAGTTTCGGAAATTTTTCTGATTTCAGTCAAGGATTTTTCAACCCAAAATTCAGTTTCGGGACGGGGGATTAAGGGGTTTGAATCTAAATAAATTTTTGCATTTAAAAAGGGAATATAGCCGATGAGATAGGCTAAAGGAATGCCTGCTTTAAGCTTTTCACAATCAGCGAAAAAAGCTTCGCTTTTCTCACCATTATATTTCTCCTCCAATAACCATTTCTCCTCTTGACTAAGCATAAATTAAGTTTACTATGCATGGCTAGAAGTATTTCGTCAACATGAGAAGAGGGGAGGTAAAATGCCAGTTACTACTATAAATATAATCTTAGGAGATATAAGTGCATCTTGTACTTCTTCACCGAATGATTACGCTTTAATGATTCTCTCAAAGAATGTAAAGGAGATTAGTTTTCGTTTAGCTGAAATAGATTTACTGTTAAGTTTTAATAAAAGGTTAAATTCGATGCCTGACTTATCTACGCTTACCGATGAAGTGTCTGACATAAGTGTGGAGTGGTACAATAATCTTGTAAAAGATAATGTTTTCGTAGGTGAATTAAAGGATGTTTTGGTTCAAGTTGGGGGACTCGTCGAAAAACGAATACAATTTAATCAAAACATTATTCATGTTTTGACAACTAAGACTATTAAAAATAGGTCTTAATAAAATCAACTAATAAAAGACCAGCGGTAATTACGTACTGGTCTTTTATTAGTTTCTCACAGGTACTTCGTCTCAATTAGATTTAATTTTGTTACACTGTAGCTAATATGAAAAAGAACACTAAGTTATATGAAACAGTGGCGGCATTAATGGCTTCGGGAAAAGGGATTTTAGCAGCGGATGAAAGTGATGCTACTGCCGGGAAGCGTCTAGCGATGGTGCATTTACCAAACGAACCGGAAAATCGCCAAGATTTTCGGGAAATTCTCTTTACCGCACCAGATGTAGAAAAATATTTATCAGGGGTGATTATGTATGATTCTTCAATTAAGAATTTTACCGACGACGGTATACCTTTCCCTGATGTGCTTTTAGCTAAAGGGATTGTGCCTGGTATCAAGGTTGATTTGGGTACAGTAGATCTACATGGTTTTAAGGGTGAGGTAGTTACCGAAGGTCTTGATGGACTCGCTAGTCGCTTGAAAGAATATTACGATTTGGGTGCACGCTTTGCTAAATGGAGAGCGGTGATAACTATCGATGAAGACGAAATTCCTACCGATGCTTCTATCGCTATGAATTCCATACTTTTAGCTCGTTATGCGCAAATTGCACAAGCCGAGGGTATTGTACCGATGGTTGAGCCAGAGGTTATATACGCTGGTGATCACTCTCTAGAAAAGGCGGAGCTGGTCACTACTCGTACTTTGCAAATAATGTTTCAAACTCTAATGACCTACAAGGTTGATTTAGAGGGGCTTATTCTTAAATCTTCTATGGTTTTGGCTGGAGATATGTACCCTGAACAGTCAACTCCAGAGCAAGTAGCTAATGCTACTTTGCGTACTTTTCATATGTCGGTACCACACAATGTTGGGGGTATCGTATTTTTGTCAGGGGGTCAAACACCAAAGCGGGCTACCGAAAATTTAAACGCTATCGCTTCTCTGGGTGAACAACCATGGCCAATAACTTTTTCTTATTCACGAGCTATTGAGGAACCATTTTTGCAGGCCTGGGGCGGAAAGCCGGAAAATATTGCAAAGGCTCAGGAAATGTTGCTTTATGCGTGTGAAATGAATAGTTTAGCCAGTCTTGGTAGGTACGATTCAGTAGCTGATGCTAAATTAAAGTAAAATTGACTCTTATATATAAAAGAAATAAGAAAAATGCGCTTTTGGCGCATTTTTCTTATTTCTTTTGCTTATATACAGTGTGAGTCTTCGCGACAGGGTTGAATTTCTTAGTTTCGTATTTTTTGCTCGGATCTTTCTTTACTTTATTGTTGTAACGTGTGTAGTAAGTATGACCTTTGCCAACGCCGTTTTTATCACCGACTGAGACTAGCTTTATCAATAAATCTTGAGACATAGTGGGACAATCATAGCAAAAACTAATAAATAGTCAATTAGGTAAATGGATAGCGTTCTGTAGTTTTTTCCATAGAAAGGTTTATAAATGAAAGTTGGGTAAAATTAGAAATAAATTATTAATTAGTAGTTTATAATATAGGCTGGTTTCCAATTATTTAAACAATTGGAATTATTTAATTACATAATTTATGAAAGCACTATTAACCCCCATCCTCACCCTCGCTCTAATTTTCACCGCTGTTCCCGCCGAAGCATACACCTTCACCACCAACCTCCAACTCGGCTCCGCCGGAGAAGAAGTAAAACAACTTCAAGTCACTCTCAACCAAGACCCAACTACTCAAGTAGCCACCACTGGTCCTGGTTCACCAGGTAACGAAACTACTTATTTCGGTCCAGCTACCAAAGCGGCGGTAATCAAGTTCCAGAATAAGTATGCTAGTGAAGTACTATATCCAGCTGGTCTCTATACCGGTTCTGGTTACTTTGGCCCTTTAACAAGAGCGAAGATGAATACTATAAAGTCTGGTGCTGTTACTACCGCTACTACCTCACAAACTCAAAAAAGTGGAAGTACTCCTACTACCACCACTGATGTCACGATGACAAAAACTCAAGAACAAATACTTGCTCAAAGCTACACAGATCCAGCTGGTGCAACCCAAAAGACTACCACTAGTGGCAAAAGCCAACAAAATCGTGACACCGCATCACCGACAACTCCCACAAATCTTATTTTAAACGAAAAAACCTCAAATTCAGTTCGCTTGTCATGGACAGCCTCTATGGACCAAGTGATTAATGGTAAAACTACTTCAGGTGTCTCACACTACCTAGTTAAATACAACACCATTACCACCACTATCTACACCAACAGTGCCTATATCATCAACCTCACACCCAACACCTCATACAGCTTCACTGTTACCGCCGTAGATAAAGAAGGTAACAAATCTAAAGCCTCATCACCTTTATCAGTCACTACTAGTCAAGAACCTACCAATAACGTTCCACCATCTATCAGTGGCACTCCAGCCACCACCACCATCATTGGTGATGTCTATACCTTTACGCCAATTGCTACTGATCAAAACGGTGACCCGCTAACCTTCAGTATTACCAACAAACCAACCTGGGCTACCTTTGATACCAAGACTGGTAAATTAACTGGTACCCCAACCGCTACTGGTACTCATAGCAACATCACTATCTCTGTGACTGACGGCAAAATGGGAGCCTTATCATTACCAGTGTTCTCTATTGTTGTGACTGATAAGACACCGACGGCTAAACTTATCTTTAAAACTGATTTTGGGAAGGGTACTTATCTTGGAGACTTGTATGGATATTATACTAGCGGAAAAGGTGCTTTCCAGGATATAAAAGGAAAAGACAGTGTGACTGGTTATAGTTGGCCTATTAGCGGTATACCAGCCCAGTATTTCTCGGGAATACAATGGATTACTCACGATGTGGTTAGTTCAACTACAATTAAAGATCACATCAGTACCGAAATTAGAGAAGTGACAGGTCCGAATGGAACACCTGTGAATGAATTGTTTATGAGTGTTAATAAAAAAGGACCACTAGGTATTGGTGTGGCGCAAGCTCAGTTTATGGTAACTAGGAGTCATAAATATGGTGATATAAATGACATGTATATCAGCTACTGGGCTAAGCATCCAGCTGACCTCATAAATAAACTTGATCCAAGTGTTTCATCGGGGAACTGGCATGCACAGTTTGAATTTAAAACCGGAGGATATCTTGATTCTTGGGAGGGTGATTATCGTATTCAAACCACTATTTTGAAAAATACAGAAGGAAAACTTTATTGGATGTCAAAAGGAGATAATGTGGCCAATGGTCCATGGCCACGAGTGGATTATTGGGTAGAGCGAAATTACGATGTTCCGGTACCATTAGATAAATGGTTTAAATTTGAAGTCTTCTGGCATCGTTCCTCTGGTGCTGATGGTCGCTATTGGGCGGCGGTTGACGGACAAGTAGTGGTTGATCACTGGGGTCCAAACATGGGTGACTACAAACTACCAATCAATAGAATCTTTATCACGACTGCTTATAGTGGTGGACATCCTCCGGTACAGGCACGCTTAACTGGATTAGAGATCTGGGACAGTTTCCCTTGCGGAGTGGGAGTGTCTTGTTACAAGAAATAGATAATCCACAAAAACTATTAAACATCACACAAAAGCCACTAGTAGTGGCTTTTTGTGTGATTTCTCTTTTGTTTTTAGGCTACTTGTAGAATAAATGGATTTTCACCAATACTATTATAAATGATTTCAAGTTCTTTTTTTATTACTTTGATATCATGTTTATCCTCAAGACTCAATGAGTTCTCATTTTGTTCTAAGATTTTTATTTCGTCATCGATCCAAATATAAGCGATACGTTGATCAATTTTTCCAATACGAACCTCTTCAAGAATTATTCGCAATGCTTTTGGTTTGGAGAAACCTTTTTTATTATACGAGCGTGATGCTGTTAGGGCCTCTGTCATATCAGCGATACGGATAAGTTCAGCCATATCAACACTTATTTGGAGTGCGTCTACAGTTAATTCATAAGGTGACCCGTTACCATGATAGTTGTGATGTGCCCCGGCTAGGCTACTTTCGATTGTAAAGTTAAGTTCAGCTAAAATTTTCTCAGAAAATGATTCGTGCATTTTTATTATGTCCATAAGAGACAAATCCAAACTAAATCCTCTTTTGTGTAATAGTTGCTGTTCTTCATCTGAAAGTATGTGTTTGACTGGTACGAAATGCACCGAGCGTAAATTGTACTTATTCAATAATTCTTCAAGATCTGATATTTCATCAATAGTAATATCTTCACCGGTATGTTCTTCTAGCTTACTCAGAACGAAGTCGTCCTTATTGATGATAACCAGTTCGCGCAGATAAAGATTCATCTCCTCGTGATTGATTGAATTATTTATAACAAAATTAGGTATTTCCACTTTTCCGACATCGTGCAAAAGACAAGCACGGAAAAATTGTTCTGGCGTAACACCTTCCTTGGCAAAAAGATTTGTTAATACAACACCAAAAGCTAGTTCCTTTTCCGTTTTTTCCTTAGCTATTGTGTATGTTTCGAGTGAATGTAAAGCTAATTCTTCATCGTAAAGGTCAAGGATGGCAAAAATTTCCAGATCAATTTCAGTCAGAAAATCAATACTCGACAAATCACGTTCATATTTTTTGTAGGTAGTGGCAACAGCTGATTCTAGTAAACACTTATCTAACAACTCATTTCTGATAGCAGAAAAATCACCCTGTTTTGCAATTTCTTTAGCTAAGAGGTAATTATTTTCAAAAATTGAACTCTCGTTTAAAAATACTTCATCGTTTTTCATGGTTGAATTCGCATTATTACATAAGTTAGTTCTCGTGACTAGCTGTTGATTATTTTTTTGTATATATAAACAGCTGTGTCAGATGGTTGGTAATCGAATCATGATATTATGTTGAATAACTACTAAACGGGCGTCTTTTAGGGTGTGTAGTTTTTATTGGTTTATGAAAGTACTTACCTTTGGTTGGGAGTTTCCGCCGGCTTTGAGTGGCGGTCTTGGTGTTGCTTGTTATAGCCTAACTCGTGAATTATTAGAGAAGGGAGTTGAGGTAATATTTGTTTTACCAAGAAAACAGGAAACAATCGGTGATTTAAAATTCGTTTTTGCTGATCAGCAAAAACGAGTTAAATTTAGAGAAGTTTCCTCAGCCTTGCGTCCGTACAGTTCAACCAACAGTTTAGTTATTACATTGACGGCTATAAAGATGGTAAGCCAATCATTAAAACTAGAACAATAATGGAGGAAGCGTATCGTTTTGCTAATCAAGCAGCACTTATAGCTGAAGATGAAGATTTTGATATTATTCACGCTCATGACTGGGTGGCATATTTGGCCGGTGTCTCGGCCAAGAGAGTGAGTGGTAAGCCTTTGATTTTACATGTTCATGCCACTTCCTATGATCAAGCGGCTAGTGATAATGTTGATCCTGGGATTTTGAAAATTGAAAAAGAATGTTTCCAAGAAGCTGATAAAATAGTAACAGTTAGCAATTTCACTAAAGATATAATTGTAAATAAACACGGAGTTGATCCTAAAAAAGTGGAGGTGGTACATAATGGTTGTGATGTAACAGAGCCACCACGTCATGCTACAACCTTAAGAGGACTCAAGGAACAAGGTAAGAAAATCATTCTCTATCATGGTAGAATTACCATACAAAAAGGGGTTGACTATTTCGTCAGTGCTGCCAGAAGAGTGGTGGATGTTGACCCTAATGTTGTGTTTGTTATTTCTGGTAGTGGTGATATGGCTCATCGTATTATGCATCAAGTTGGTTCTATGTCGTTGTCAAAGAATGTAATTTTTGCCGGAGCTCTTTGGGGAGAAGATAGAGATCGTATGTATCAGAGCGCTGATTTGTTGGTGATGCCTTCGGTGTCAGAACCTTTTGGCTTGGTACCACTCGAAGCTCTTCAGCATGGGACACCTGCCCTTATTAGTAAGCAGTCAGGTGTGGCTGAAGTGATGATACATGTTTTGAAGGTTGATTTTTGGGATGTAGAGGAAATGGCTAATAAAATTTTGGCCACCTTACGCTATCCAGTCATGCGGGAGCAAATGGTTCAGGAAGGGAAAAGGAGTTTATTCACAATTTCGTGGCGTGAGGCGGCTAATAAGGTTATACAACTCTACAGAAATTTATTAAAATAGTTTACACATGCTCACGGTTTGCCCATATTTCCATGTTCACCAACCTTTTCGTGTCAAAAGATATAGAGTTTTTGATATTGGTAATGATAACGAATATTTTAACGAAGATAGTGAGACTGATTTAAATAATCGCCGTATAGTTGAAAAGGTTGCCAATAAATCCTATCGACCAACTAACAAAATACTGCAAGAATTACTTGATAATCATGAAGACTTTCGCTTCGCTCTATCTTTTTCTGGTACGGCTCTTGAACAGTTTGAAAAATATACTCCTGATGTACTTGAATCTTTTCAAAAACTGGTGGCCAGTGGAAGGGTGGAAATTTTGGCAGATACCTACCATCATTCTTTAGCTTTTTTCTATTCAGTACCAGAGTTTGAAAGACAGGTGAAACAACATGAAAATAAAATCAAAAGTTTATTTGGTGTTACACCGAGAGTTTTTCGTAACACGGAGTTATCTTACAGAAACGATTTGGCTAAGTGGTGCGAAGATAATGGATATTTAGGTATTATGGCGGAAGGCTGGGGTAAGTATCTTGGTTGGAGAAGTCCTAATTTTCTTTATCAACCACCAGCTTGTGGCAAAATAAAAGTATTACTAAAAAATTATAAGTTGTCGGACGACGTTGCTTTTCGTTTTGGTAACAGAGGTTGGGAAAGTTGGCCTCTTACAGCTGACACATATGCTGGTTGGATCCATTCACATCATGGTAATGGACAAACTATAAATTTGTTCATGGACTATGAAACTTTTGGTGAACATCAATGGGAGGATACTGGTATCTTTGATTTTTTAAGAAGTTTACCAAGTGTATTAACACAACACCCAGATACAACATTTAAAACTCCAACTGAAACAGTTCTAAGTTATGATGCTGTAGGCGTGATTGATGTGCCTGAGATTCTTACTTGGGCAGATACAGACAGGGATTTAACGGCTTGGACAGGTAATGATATTCAGCGCGATGCTATAAATGCTACCTACGGCATGGAATCACAAGTGTTACAAACTGGTGATGAAAATATAATTGAAACTTGGCGCAAGTTGCAAACATCAGACCATTTTTATTACATGTGCACTAAGTGGTCTAATGACGGCGATGTACACGCGTATTTCAGTCCTTACCAATCCCCATATGACGCATATATCGCTTTCATGAACGCCTTAAGTGATTTACAATTAAGGGTGAATCGTATTAATCAGACGTTAGTGGTAGAACAATCAGTGACTGATGTGTCAGTGGCTGAGGTGGAGATAGAGGAGGTAATACGGGAGAAGTTGAGGGTAGAAGAAGAAAGTGAAGAGACACCAGTGGTATCATGGTGGTTAAGATTGAAGAGCAGTTTAAAGTCGTGGTTTATGAAGATACCGTTCTTTAGTAATTCTCGAAAGAGAGATTAGTTCTTAATTTATATGCCAAAAAAAACAACTACAACCACAACAAAAACTATTAAAACCAATAATAAGCCTAGTGTTAAAACAGCTAAAAAAAGTTGTAGAAAAAAAAGATACTGTATCAACTTTGTCTAAAACTACAAAAAAAACTACCACAAAAAAGGATTTGGTTTGTGCTGATGACGAGAGATCGTTTTGGGTAACTAACGGCCAGATTTTAAATAGTCTAGTAGCTCTAAATGAAGCTTTTCAAGAAATGGAAAAAACTGTTTTTTCTCATCATGTATCAAAAGATAAAAATGATTTTGCTGAGTGGGTGGAATTAGTCTTAGGTGATAATGAGTGTGCTAAGGATTTGCGTAATGCAAAGACACTTACTTCAGCTCGTGGTGTAGTAACAAAGCATTTAAAGTCGTACAAGATTTAGTTTATTCATGGCTAGAGCTATCACGATTGGGAATGGAAATTTATTGATAGGTCTTGATCGACGAGGTCAGGTGCGTGATTTGTATTATCCGTTTGTTGGTGAATCCAATCATGTGAGCGGAGCTAGCGGAAGTTTTTGTTCATCGTATCGGTGTCTTTGTGGATGGTGCTTTGTCTTGGCTCGATGATAATGATTGGCGTATTTCTATCGGTTCACCCGAACACGCGTCAATCGGTAGTATGTTTGCGGTTAATGACAAGATTGGTATTAGTCTTACTAGTAAGGAGGCTGTTCATAACGAGCAAAATGTTTTTATTCGACATTTTACTATCACCAATAATGGCGATAAGAAACGCGAAGTTAAACTTTTTTTTATCGCAGCAATTTCGCATATCAGAATCAAGGCGTGGCGATACCGCTTTTTATGATCCACGAGTAAATGCAATAGTTCACTATAAAGGTAATATTGTTTTTTTAATAAATGCATTTATAAATGATAAGCAGTTTTCTGATTATAATATTGGTTTATTTGGTATCGAAGGAAAGGAGGGGACGTATTTTGATGCTGTAGATGGAGTGTTGGAGAGAAATCCGATTGAACATGGGTCAGTGGATTCGATTATAGGTTTAACCTCGGATGTCGTTCCTGGCGGTAGTGTCGAGGCTTATTACTGGATTACTTGTGGTGATTCTATCCCTCTAGTACACACGCTTGACGAATATATCATTACTGAACGTCCAGAGCGGATAATCGCTACCACAGAAGCTTATTGGCGAGCTTGGCTTGAAAAGGAAACTAGAGATCTTTCGATTTTACCTGCACCTCTTAAGGAATTGTATAACCGCTCTCTAATTACTATGAGAATACATAACGATAATCGTGGAGGAATTATCGCTTCTAGTGACACTGATATGCTTCACCATGGTCGTGATACATACAGCTATGTTTGGCCTAGAGATGCGGCCTTTATCGCTTTGGCCTTAGATGTAGCTGGTCACGATGATGTGGTTCAACGTTTTTATTCTTTTATTGCAGAAAGAATTGAACCAGGAGGCTATTTGATGCATAAATATCGCACTGATGGAGCTATTGGTAGCTCTTGGCACCCTTGGATGCAGAATGGAAAACCGCATTTACCGATTCAAGAAGATGAGACAGCTTCGATTATTTTTACTTTATGGAAACATTATGAGCGTAATCGGGATCTTGAGTTTATTGAATCTTTATATAATCCATTTATAGAACCAGCTATAAAGTTTATGTGTGAGTATATTGAACCGACAACAGGTCTACCTCAGGCATCTTATGATCTGTGGGAGGAAAAATATGGTACATCTACTTATACCTCTGCCTCTGTTTATGGTGCGCTTATGGCTGGTTCGCGTTTTGCAATGATGCTTGGAAAAGATGATGATGCTCGCACCTGCCAAGCTATAGCACAAAGAATGCAAACAGCAATTGGTAATATTTTGTATGACAGTGAACAGCAGATGTTTGTAAAACATGTTGTACATAGAGATGATGGAGAATTGGAATTTGACCGAACATTAGATACCAGTAGTTTTTACGGATTGTTGTTGTTTGATGTGTTTGATGTTGATGATGAGAAGATTGAAAAGTCGGCTAAGACCGTGATGAATAAATTACAGGTTCAAGCTAGCAGTAAAGGATTTGTACGCTATGAAAATGATGCTTATTATCGTATGCAGGATGCTGGGTCACCCAATCCGTGGGTAATAACTACTTTGTGGATGGCAGAATATCTAATAAGGAAGGCTAAAAGCAAAAAGGATCTAAAAGCCCCGTTGGAACTTTTAGAGTGGACATGTTCTCATGCCACAACCGGTGGGGTTTTGGCTGAGCAAATGCATCCTTATACTCGCGAACATCTATCAACTGCACCATTAATTTGGAGTCATGCTGAGTATGTACTGGCGGTTAATGAATATTTGAAGAAAATAGAGGAGTTTGGTGGTAAATAATTTAAAATGAACCCCGCGCGTAGGCGCGGGGTGATTTTAAATTTAATTTTA
>JZEL01000028.1 GCA_001567365.1 Parcubacteria bacterium OLB19
GAAAAACTTTTAGCATTACATTGAAGGTTTTGTCGTCGTAAGATTCAAAACTCTCTGGACAAAATTTCAACACCTGATTTATTATCTCACCAAGAATTGGAAGATGCTTCGGTCGCAAAAAAATAATTAACATCCGCGACTTATCCGGTACACACACTAAATCAAATGTAATTTCAGTAATTAAACCGAGAGTTCCTTGAGAACCGACAAAAAGCTGTGTTAAATCAAAAGTGTCATGCTTCTCATCATAAATATTCCAAAGACCATAACCAGCTGAATTTTTACTAACAATTGGTTTTTCATTACGCAAAAGGTCTAAATTATCGGAAATAAGTTTGTTAATTCGACGATAAATTTCACCTTCAAATGTTGGCAATTTTTGTTTTTTCTCCCACTCTTCACGTGTAAGTTTGCTGAATTCATATTCATTACCATCAGCCAAAACAACCTTTAGCATTCTAACGTAACGTTCAGTTTTACCGTAAGTCAGTGACTTTTCACCCGCAGAATTATTAGCCACCATACCGCCAACAGTATTTAATTCGCGACTAGCAGTATAAGAAGGAAGAATAACACCATGCTTCAGAGTTAAAGGTTCAAAATCACGATAAAACACCCCTGGTTCAGTAACTGCAATTTCTTCATCGACATATTTAACATGATTGAAATACTTTAGAAAATCAACCACCACAGAAGAGGATAGGGGACCGCCCGACATATCAGTACCAGCTGAGCGAGCTGTTAAAGAGACTTCACCCTTATGCAAACTCGCAAAACGTACCAAGGTTTTTAGGTCGGTAGCATCCTTAGGAAACACAACCACACTCGGTGTAATTTTAAAGATACTAGTATCTTCACTATATTTTTCCAGAGTAGCGGGTGAGGTATCAATACCACCCTTGAAAATCTCCTGTAGTTCAGTTAAATATTTCATGTGATTTTAATGTGAAGAATTAGCTGGTGCAGAAAAATTACCACCGAAAATAGTATCGTCTTTTTCACCAACTACTTCTAGTATACCCCAAGCACCTTTGTCAGTTCTCATCAAAGCATGATCAACCAACACATATTTACCAGGATAATCAACCTTAAATTCTACAATGGAAGAACCTCCTGCTGGTACATTTGTAGTCTGCACATTATGGAACAAAGCTCCACCCATTGATCCTTCAGGATAAACCGTGTCGAATATTTCACCAACGATATGGAAAGACGAGTTGTGAGCTACACCACCATTACCGACGTAAAAGCGCACAGTATCACCAACCTTAGCCTGCATTTTTCCTGTCACTCCGCCAGTACGGCCGTTAAAAGTAATATATTCTGGAATACCGTCCATCATTTTTTGAGCGTCAAAAATTTGTAGTCCTTGGCGACCAATAGTACCAGTAGTATAAAGCTCACCCTGCATAACATAAAATTCCTTATCAACTTTTGGTAAACCTTCCTTAGGTTCAACCAAAATCATGCCGTACATACCATGCGCCATATGTACTGCCATATTAGGAACAGCACAATGGTAAACATAAAGTCCAGGATTCAAGGCTTTGAAATAAAACTCCTTCGTTTCACCGGGTGCTACCACTGACACCGCACCGCCACCTCCCGGACCTGTTGCCGCATGAAAATCGACATTATGATTATGAAGATTAGTTGCTCTATTATGAATAGTAACTTTTACCATATCACCCTCACTAACTCGGAAAAGTGGTCCAGGAACAGTGTTGTTGAAGGTCCAGTAATTAAAGATAATTCCAGGAGCGATTTCAGATAAAATCTCCGTCGTCTCTAGTTTTAATTCTCGCACTTCACCCTGAGACATCTCAACTTCATGTGAAGACACTGGTAATAGAGCACCATTATTTACCATATCGGCTATACCGCTAACCACCATTTCATTAGGCGCAACTTCTAGAGTACTAGTAGACGTAGTAGAGCCCATATCATTATTTAACATGGTTTTATTATTTTCGACTTCCTTAACAACAATTGGACTAGGAACATCATTAGGATCGCGCGCAATATCACCAACACGTTCAAACTCATCAATACGCTGAAAAAAAGTAATAACGTTTTTAACCGGCAAGCCAGGACCGTGACCAGGACCAAAAGACTGCACAAAAACAGGGTACTGCAAGACATACATACGACTAACCGACACCGACATAAACATCACTACACCGATAAAAAAGAACAACATGGCTAAAGCCATAGACATAGCATGGAGTTTGTAAACTAAGCGCAAAAAGAAGAACAGAGCAGCGGTTACAGCAATACCCAAACCAAAACCTTGAATTAAGGTTGGTCGTAAATAAGATAGCAGTTCATCACCCCCTAAATAGATAATTAAGATTACCGTCAAAAGCGATATGATTCCGAATGCTAAAGCCAAAACCATTGAAAGTTTGCGCAAATCCATAAGTGAAAATTAAAAAAGAATAATACTATTAAGTATAGTATTATTCTTTAAAACATTATTGATTTTTCCTAGATTTTGTGTGGATATTTTTTAATCAAGAATTCAAACTTTTTCTACAATCATCATATTAGTTGCACCAGCTGAACCAAAAGGTACTCCTGCTGTTAATACGTATAAATCACCCTTATCTACCAAACCAGAATCTAACACTACTTTTCTAGCAGTTTTTTGTGCTTCGGCTAAATTTTTTACCTTCTTAATCAAGACCGGTTCACAACCATAAACAATCAAGGCATGACTAAAAGTTTCTTTTCTAGGAGTTAACACAAAAATTGGTACCTGAGGACGATATCTAGCCACCATTCGACTAGTATAACCACTTTCAGTAAAGGCAACGATAGCTTTTGTTGAGACAGCACCAGCTGTTTTTACAACCGATCTCCCAACCGCTTCATAAACTGAATTAGGTGAAAAATCCCAATCAGCTTGATGTCGAGCAAAAAATACATCGTTCTCAACCTCATATGCCACTTTAGACATTATGTGTATAACACGATCTGGATGGACTCCGACAGCTGTCTCATCAGACAACATAACAGCATCAGTACCATCAAGAATAGCGTTAGCGATATCTGTCACCTCGGCTCGTGTTGGTGTGGTCGCTATACGCATAGAATCAAGCATTTGCGTAGCAGTAATGACTGGCTTGCCGGCCTTATTGGCGGTATGAATAATATGCTTTTGTAATAATGGCACTTTTTCTAACGGCATCTCGATTGCCAAATCACCACGCGCTACCATGATTACATCCGAGACTTCTACAATTTCCTCTAAATTATCAATAGCAAACTTAGTTTCGATTTTGGCAACAATATTAACTTTTCCTTTTTTCTCGGTAAGTTTTCTCAACTGACGGATATCGTCGGCGTCACGAACAAAAGAGAGAGTTACAAAATCGACACCTTGTTCAAGACCAAATACCAAATCTTTCTTATCCTTAGCTGTTAAAGACGAGATGGATAAATTGGCATCCGGTATATTAACCCCTCTACGACCGCGAATTATTCCGCCAGAAATGATAGTGGTAGTAATTTCACTATCGGTCACACTATCAACCAAAAGTTTTTGCTTGCCATCGTTCAGATAAATATACATTCCCACCTCCACTTCTTTTGGTAATTTTGGGTAATTTACATGCACACGCTCTGAAGTACCCACACACGATTCTGTGGTCAAAACTAAAGTATTACCATTCACTAGGGTCACATCTTCCGTTTCAAAATCACCAATACGAATTTTAGGACCAGACAAATCTTGAAGAATAGCTAACGGTCTTTTGGTACGCTTTGAGGCTAAACGAGCATTTTTTATGGATTCAGCGTGTGTAGAGTGATCACCATGACTCATATTTATACGCGCCACACTCAGACCCTCCATCAGCATTTTTTCAATCATTGCTACCGAATTGGAATTTGGACCCAGAGTAGCAACTATTTTAGTTTTAGTTTTGGCAAATTGATTCATAATCGGTAATTTATTTAATAACAGACCATCAGTATAACATTATTGATGAAACAGTACTTATTAGGCTAATTTACTAATATATGCAACCACTCCCGCGTGATCACTCACACCAAATTGCATTTTTTCAACCTTGGCCTCATAGGGAGATTGAGTGAAAATATAATCAACCATATAACAGTCAAAAATTGGTTGATCTAATTTTTTATTTCCCGATTTATGAAGATTCTTATCCAAACTACTTTGGTAATGTTTAGGTATTGCGTCGTGATAAATTTTAGTTACATCATCATAGAGTGTATTAAAGCCCCTCGGCATATTAAGATCACCGCAAAGACAATGCGACTCTTCCTTAGATAAGGCCGATAACAACTTATTCATAACCATAATCTGAAAACCATCTTCGCGTCCATCATCGGTATCGGCCATATGGGTAGTAGCCAATCGATAATTAGTATCACCGAACTCAATATCTGCTAAAAGGTATACAAAAGCAGTATTTCTTCTATCATCCTCTCCATTGGCAATAGCTAAATTTTCCTCTATGCCATGATAGTAAACTTTTTGAGTAGAGAAGGGGAGCTTGGTTGCTAACGCCACTCCGACCTTCTCTTTCTCACCATTTAATTCCTTGATAATCATCGGTGCAAAAACAGTTACAAAACCTCGTTCATGGAGATAAGACAAAATTGATTCGGGTGCTTCTTGCAAACACACCACGTCTGGCACTTCTTCATCTAAAAAGGGAAGGAGGCGCTGATAGTGCTTATTCATCTCAATGTTTAAGGTAATCAGCTTGAGCATGTTTGAAAAATATCCAGTAGTATAACATTTACTAAAAAAACGGGACTTAATTGTCCCGTTTTGGTTACTGCAATAAATTATTTAGATCGTTTTCTTCTCGCTCGTGCTTTTTTAAATCTTCTCTTTCCTTCAATTACATTCATTTCATCAAGACCAATAGTCTCAACTCCACTGTAGACATCTAATGAAAGTCTGCGTAAGAACATACCTTTAGGAAATTGTCCACCATGAACCACTACTTTTCTTTTCCTTCCTCTACTCATCACCACCTCCCTTATGAAGTTAAAACTTGTTAAAAAATTGAGAAAAAAATCCGCTTAGATAATACATCTAAAATGAAATATGTCAAATATTTTTCAAACAATTTTAGCAGAAACCGCGACTAAGGAAGAAGAATAGAGGTTGCTTTTGGTTTGACCTAAAAAAACACCCGCGATGATAATAAAAAATCAAAGCGGGTTTTATTTTTATAGAAAAAAAAATAACTACTCCGATACATGTGTGTAGGGTAATTTGTTTGAATATATTTCTTTATCACAAAGGATACGCTTTATACATGTCATCTACCTGTTCTGAAAGGGGACCCATACCAACCTCAGCTCGTCTAACATCTACATTTTCCTCATCTTCAATTGTCTTAGGAATATGTTTTCCACCCTCTTGTTTAAATTGTGTACCATACAATTGACCTCTACCTCTATTCACACACACTCTATCAGTCAGATACGCAACATCAATCATACTAACTTCACCAACTGATGCTTCTTTCATTAGCTGTAGGCAATACTCTTGAAAATCGACATCATGATCGGCATGTTGTATCAAAAGCCATGCATTATGCGCACCTATTTCTCCTACTTTTGACACAGTTGGCCAACCAATCTCTGCAACTATTTGTTTCATTCGGTCGGAATGTTTCTTATCAATCTCAAAATAGGCTCGCTCGTACTTACGAGCATCTTGATCAAAAACTGCCATACAGTTTAATTCCTGTGCAATTTCGGGAAAATGAATACTTTCAAATCGATTTTCAAAACTCATTGTTTCGATTATACCAAAATTTTAAAATGCCTTCATGGCACACAAACTATATTAATAAACACAAACTCAAATTACATAAGACAAGTTATTTATTTCTTTTTTGAAACACAAACAAATGTTCGTGCATTATTAACAAAAAATTGTTCTCCTTTGATTTGTTAATCAAAACTTATAACCAAAGAACTTACGTTAAAGAAGCAATTTATGCGCTTGAATAATTACTCAGGTTGCCATTTAATAATCTAAATATACGTCACCTTCTTCCAATTGTAAGTCAGTCCCATTAATTTTTACAGAACGGTAAGGTGCTCTCAACATATCATTACCTTCAGCCGCATTAGCAAACCTGATCCGTTCATCATTAATAAAGCTTATAGCAGTCGGTCTCATACTGCTTTCAGAATACTGCAGTAATTTTTTAGTGTTCTTCCAGTCAGAAATATAGAGAGCATCTTTATCACAATTCCATGCAATATATGATCCATCAGGTGAAAAATCAACATTTCCAAATCGGTCTAAGGCACAAGGTGCAACAAATAATGAGGTATTATTTTTAACATTTACTACACTCCCTGTAAGTTTATTTGATGTTTTGTCTATTTGAGTATTGTAAAGAATAAAACTATCGTCTGTAACTAATGGCATAAGATTATAGA
Source organism: Parcubacteria bacterium OLB19 (assembly GCA_001567365.1). Lineage (GTDB taxonomy): Bacteria > Patescibacteriota > Minisyncoccia > Phycocordibacterales > UBA918 > OLB19. Next base: position 6,442 of record JZEL01000028.1, read on the forward strand.
GTTCATCATTAGATATTTTCAACACATTCATATCGAAAGTCGTAAGTTTTTCAATCGTTTTAGACGACACATCACCTTTATATAAGGTTACTATATTCAAACTATTATCTCGCTTAAGATAAAACAAGTATTTAAGGTCAGTTGTTAATTCAGCGATCAGTACCTCTTTTGTGTTATTCAGTGGAAGTGAGTAGTTTGGAAAACCTGGGTCTATACCAAGAGAAAAAGGCTTATTTTCTTCAATTGCCTTTACATTCAGAGGTATTTCTTTAGGGTACTGAATGGTAATTTCTTTGCCATCAGCCGATGCGATAGTTGTGATCCAGTTTATGTTATCTGCTTCAGAAGTTGTATCAACTTTAATACTTATCTCTGGAGTGATGATTTGGTCTGACGTACTAGGCTCAATATTTGTTGTAATTTCATTAATTGAATTATTACTTCCATATATGTACCCAATCCATCCACCCATAAATGGTAGTGCAATAAATAACACACCAGCTAAAACCCTAGATGTTGGTGTCGCTTCAAATAAAAGGTTCTTTTTAGGGACGATAACTTCATTTCCTACTGGTGTATTTTCCATATTGATAAAATTATACAATATAAAGTTCTGAACATGTTGTTTGTTACCTCTGAAAACCTTGATAAATAGACTTCTTTGTTTTGTGACCGCCAATGTCTGGCTTTCAGAACTTATTTACCATAGAAATAACTACAAATTAGCAATCCTCAATTTATCAGCTACCGTCTCCTCCTAGTCTTGAAAAACAAATTTAGGATATACTACCAACTTTAAATTTTCTGTGTCTAATTTCACATCCAAATAGTTACATTCTCTTGCAACCATCTCACAAAATTGCATTGTAAACTCTAGGGAAATTTCCAAATCAGCCAAAGCTACCGCATCACTGCTTCCGATACTATGTGCACCCAACGCAACCATGTTTGCATGAGATGTTTCACTGAACAAAGCATAATAATCATACAAACTACTCCCGCTACTACCTTTTATCGTCAAGTTACTGTTTTCACATAGCTGCTTGATAATATTCTTGGATTTTGTTGTAACATCCTCAGACTTGAAATCTAGCTTTAGAAGTCTACTGGCAATATCCAGGTTCAAGAGTTGTTTTTGTAGAACATCACGACCCTCCTCACCAGGCTGTTCTAGAGATTTTTTTGCACTCATTGCTAGATCCTTAAAGAGCATTTTCTTAATCTCCGTAGACCCTTCTTTTTTAATTACAGAATAAATATTTTCTTGATGCAGAACAATTTCCATTATTAAACGTGTTGGAAAGTAGGTATATTTACGTGCAATGTCATGTTGTAACAAATATACTGTCAAATTGAGTAAATCCTGTAGCTCGGCTGAATAATATTTAACATAAGCAAACTCCATGCGACCATTCTCAGAATTCTCCTTATACTCTTCACTAATATGTGAATCAATTTTTTTGAGTAGAGCATAAACATCTTTAGTCAAAGAAATTAGAATTTCTTTATGTGTATCGTATTGAATGCGATTCATTATAATTTTCAGAACTTTTGAAAAAAGTTATTTTTAAATATTATTACAGAAAGCGGCAGAATGAAGTATTTTTACGCCAATGAATTCCGAACCCAATTATTTTCTCAAAAGGCTTGAAAATAAGTGCAAAATGGATTTTTGCCTCTTCAAAACCGCCTTGAGACTATATGTGAACCATATCGATACACATCTCGAACTTTTGATATAAAACCAAGTAAGACTTCAATGAATTTGTTTGAGTTGATATATGACAATCAATCACCGGATGATGCATCACAAACAAAAACTACTCAGTAAGACGAATATATTTTTGATATATTTTGCAGAATCACCGTTATATATGAACTGAATCTTACCCAACTTTTATCATCACACTCTAACTGTAAGAAACTTAAGTAATTTCCTCAATAATGTTATGTACAATCTCTTCTGTACTTAACTTTTCTGTATTAATAACTATTTCGTTTTTCCTTGGGAGTATTTCCTTGTTTAAATTTGATATGGTTTCTTTGCCCTTAGTTTTTGTTTTTCTATCACTGTCTCTTTGAATTAATGTTTCCAATGAAGCAGACAAAAAGAAAGTTACACATTTATAATCAGACTCAACAAATACTTTCCTTACATCAAAATATTGATTGTCGCGAAAAACCTCTTCAATAATGATGTTATAGTGATTATTTATAAGTTCCTTAGCAAGCGAAAGTGATACAGAATGAGCTATTTTTGTTCTGATAATACTTGAGTCTTTAGATATCATTCTTTTTATTAAATCAACATCAATATTTGCAGAATTTGGAATTTTATTATGTAACAAATTTGCAATAGTGCTTTTGCCAACACCAGCAGGACCACGGATAATTATAGCGACGTTTTTCATATAAACATTGTTAAAATGCTTTATCTATATCTTGCCTCCCAATAATACGAATAATTTCCACCCCATCACCTTCAACTCGGTAATAAATCGCATGTGCGCCACAGACACTACGTCTGTATCCAGCTCGAATATGATCGACGGCTGGAAAGAATAATGGACGTTCTGAAATAACTAAAAATCTTCGCTTGAGTTGGTTGCGGTAATGGTCGGACCGAACAATACCAAAATTTTCATCACCATATTGCGCAATTATTATTAAATCCTCCTTCGCTGCTTCGGAAAGACGATAATTAGGCATGTTTCATTTTGTGGCGCTGCCTAGCTTCTTTCCAAATTTCATCAATACTCCGATCACTGAAGCCACTTTTTTCACCTTCGATTAAAGCTTTACGAATAGCTTCAATTTCTGCTGGAGTTTCCTGCTCTTCAATCTGTCTTTCGCGAATCAGTTCGCGAATAACTTCACTTTCATTACCAAAATACCCAGACTCAATTTGAGCTTTAATCCAGCTATCTTGCTGACTTGTTACTGTGATACTCTTTTTTACCATAGTCATTTATCTTATTCCTCGAAATAAATATTACTACTAAGTAGTATAATATACTACTTATGTTTGGCAAGTGTCCGGCAAGAGTTCGATTCTCTTTAAGGTGCAAGATATTGAGTGAAAATTTGCACTGCCGGTAACCAAAATATGGCTTGTTTTAATAGTGTGTGAGTGGGAATGTTGCCAAAAATAGCATTTCTACCAGTGTGATGATTTACTCAACACTGCTCGAACCCACTTCGCACGCGCTCCGCGCGTGGAAACGCTAACCTGAATCATACGCTCCGATCACGTGGTATTGCGCCTCGGCGCGCTCCACTCTGTTCCGCGCGCCGCATCCCGCGCCCATTTTCCTTTGCTTCTTTTTTGCGGCTCCTCCCCCCCATCCCCCTCCACCGCAGAATGGAAAAGGAAATGGGCGCGGTCTGCTCCGCCACTTCGTCCTCCAAAAGCTCCAAAAGGTCGCAAAGTATCCAATGCTCCCAATCTCCGCTTTCTCCGGCCTTGTGGCGGCCGAGGCGCTCCCGTATCCACGCTTAGTGGTCATTCTAACATCCGCTCACACTTCGCCGCACCTCGCACTGGCCGTTCGCATTCGCTCGCGATGCCTGCTCGGTGCGGCTTTGTGTTCGCTCGATGGCTTCGGTCGCGTATCTGGTAACTCTAAAAAGCGGATTGTGCCAAACTCTCGAATGGCACAAACAAATCGTATTGCGCTTGCCTGACCCACCCAATGCGCGCGCAAGTCCGTCCGCTGACGCGGACGGCTCCCTATAATTTTAATGTTTTGACGCTTGTCGATTTATGCACACGATAAGATCGAGAGATCTGTTTTCCACTTCAGCCATTTGAATATTTACTTCTTGAATTCTCTTAGGTTTTAAAGAGACCTTATTTTTATCTATCGTTAAATCTTGGGTGCCTTTTGGATCTGTAAGTAGACTATTTAGAGTCGTTACTCCTTCGATAAGAAGGTTTGATTCGTTCTCGCAGTTGCTGTGGGTACTAGTTATTTTACTGATTCGAATATTTGCTGTCTTGAAAAAGCTTGTTATTGACGAAAAGTCTGTTGATTTTTCATTACAACAATTAACAACAAAGGCTTTAATTCCTTTTACTTCTTCTCCGACGCGTTCGATAAGTATATTTTTCTCAACACGTCGAATGTCTTGTATCCTCTGCAATACAATAACAATGATGATTGCGATTATCGTATTTACTGCGATGCTGATTATTGAAAGAATGTTAGAGAGGTCAAGTTGATCCCAAGTGAGCCATTCCAATTGACGCAACCAAATCGGCGCTCCGACAGAGATGCCCAGTAAGAAAAATACGACAGGGCTAATTACCCATTTGATCATGTTTCTCAACGTCATCGACATAGGTTTTTATTTCTTCTTTTAGCCACGGTTCTTCGTTCGATATTATTTCTATGCGATCTCGTACGAACGCAACCCCCTTTTTTCTTGCAGTTCCACCAAAAACTTCTTCTAAGAAGCTTGTTCCATATCCAAGTGTACCGTCGAGATTTATTTCCATCTTAAGAGCTGGGTCACTATCCATCTTTTGAAACTCTGGATTGAGCACAGTTTCGACAAACAATTCAGCGGAAAAGTCGCCTTGAACCTTTTCTCTCGGTCCAGGCGTTTCAGAAAAATCTCTAACTGCAATTTTTATTTTTTGGTCCATACTTTTTTCTCACATTCGTTGTTAAGTACCCATGTTATATATGTCCCTGTGAAGTCCGTTTGGAGGACACTCGTCGTATTCTGGGCGACATTAACAACGGCTTTATTTGTAATAATACTTAAGCACTTTACTCGATTGTTATCAAGCGCTTTTTTAAGGCTTGGAATCCCTTTACCTCTATAATAATCGACCTTTGATTCCTTATGTTCGTTATTTAATAATCTAATGATAATGTCTGGAAATTTACTGGAATTGAACAATGACCATGCGTACTCCTTGAAAGTCTTTGTAATTCGATTGTTTTCCTTGTTGAGTACACTGTCTATGATCCCTCTGCCAAAATCAATGAAGTGGAAAGTTACTGAGTGATTGGTTTTGTCATGGTTTATAGAGAGCCACCAGTGAACCGTACCTTCATCTTCGCCAGCGTGCTCGTACGTATTCTGCATAACCTCTATGAAAGACGGATGCAGCGTGGGAAAAACATAATCAGGCGTACCTGTAATTGTCTGCGATACATCCTCGCGTATTTCAAGTGCAGTTTTTGGGTCTATCGTCTGAGTACCAGCTTCTCCGATAATCTGATTATCACGCTTCATCGTGTAGTCTTTGCTACTCGGGTGATCAGATTCTAGGCGTTCAAAGAATTGCGACTCATGCAAAATTTTATTAGCTTCCTGATTCTGAGGAAAATCACCGTTAAATTTTATACCTGCCACCTGAAATCTATGTATCAACGAGAGGAGAACCGTAGTTGCACTGTGATCAATTTGTTCGACCTCTTTCAGAACAACAAACACCGGTTTTCGTTTTTCCCACAAAGAATTTATGCGTTGCAAAAATCTAACGGTTTCTTCGGTATTGTTAAGTAAAGAGAGTATCTTGGGTGCACGAATACGGTTATCGCCGTATTCTCGGAACATACGAAGCCAATTTTTTCGCTCTCGTTTGTCTTTCCCTTGGAGAATCTTCCGTATTTGTTTTCGTTTCCGCCTACCTCTTAAACGTCTTTTTGCATTACGCCTAGCTCTTCTTCTCTGCAAACGCACATACTTTTCTTTGTCTCGAATTTTTCTCATATGTGCACATAAAATCTTACCTAGTCGATAATGACAGTTGCTTTTTCATACAGTTTTGGCAAAGCATCTTGGCGCATGCGGAATTTGGTTCCATGATTGTGACCCGTGCGGGCATCAAAGTCGACAAGTATTAGACCTTCCTCAAGTGCATTCAAGAAGCCTTCAAAACTAAACTTTTGGAGCATAGTGACTTTGGTGTAGTGGTAAAACTCCTTACCTTTCTCTCGCTTGACCTCAGCTTGTACATAAAATGCATTAAGTAACTTTGTTCCCGCTTTGTGTTCCAGATCGTCAAAACCCCAATATGGTTGAGGATCAAGCTCACCAAGTCCTATATTCTTTTCTACTGACTTCAACCATTTCTTGTGTCGAATATCTACACTACCAGCATCAAAAGAGATGAGTATCTTTTTCTCCGAACGGTCAATAACAACCTTAAAGCCGCGATCGCTTCGGGAGTTTCCGTGAATTGTTTGGCGGAAACTCATTTCACTTTTTGGATATTTCTTTCCAGCTTCATCGTGTTTCCAGCCATACAGTGGCAAAAGCACTTGCGGCACAAATTTCACCGCACGTGGTGATGGTTCAATATGAAAAAGAGTGGTGAGTGATGATGATTTGAGACGCTGTGCTTTGAGCTCCCACTCTGCGGCGTTTGGTATGGGCAGGTTATTTTCTTCAATACCAAGCAAGTCTTCAAGTGTATTTCCAATACCACCATGATTGTTATGTCGGCCATTACTTATCCAACCCATCTCCGAAATCTCTTTCAGTTTCGCTATCAGTCCTTGCTTGGTGTATGTCCTAGGTTTCTTTGTCATATATTCAGTGCTAGTTTGTCCTGTACAGTGTGCTCTTTAATTCTTTTTTCGGCCATTTCGCAATAATCCGGCGAGATATCTATGCCGATATAATGCCGACTGTGATTGATTGCAGAGATTGCTGTAGTTCCCGAGCCCATGAATGGATCGAGTACAATTTTTGCTTTTGTAGATCCAACAATACGATCAATCAATGCTACCGGAAACGGCGCAGGGTGACCATTCTTCATTTCTTGCGTAAACTCCCATATGTCTCCATATGCGTTTGCTTTATCTACGAGTCGAAACTTTGGCTTTGCAATAAGATAAATAACTTCGTACGTAGGAAGGAAGTATCCGGGATTAAAATTTAGACCACCCTTGCGGCGCCAAATTAAAATTTGGCGCACTGGAAATCCTGTCACAATATCTTGACGATCTTGTAGCAAACCACCTTGAACGCGCCATTTGTGATTATAGAAAATCGCACCGTCTTCGGGAATAAGTCGATACATTTCGGTAAGACAATCTCGTTGCCACTTCACATACTCATCGTGAGGCATGTTGTCGTCGTAGTGGGAATATCCTTTTTGTAGAGCAGCATTAGCCCACTTGCCACCACGGCCGTCTTTCATGCCGTTACCAGTCGAGTTTTTAAGATTGTATGGCGGTGATGTAATGATTAAATCTACCGAACTGTCCGGCATTTCTTTCATCACATCCACGGTATTGCCGCAAATGATTTTATTGAGGAACTTTGTTTCAAAATCTGCTTTTGACATAATTACTTTAGAAGTTGGTCCAAGGACGTGTTGAGTGCTTTAGCGATTTTTTCCATGGTTCCGATTGTCAGATTTTGTTTTCCTTTTTCGATATTGCTGATATACGCAGGATCGAAATTAAGAGAATGACATAGATCACTTTGTGACATCCCCTTTTCGAGACGTATTCTTTTCATATTTTCGCCAAACTTTTCTGCCGATGTTTTTGACATATCAAACTGCCGTTATCAACATCGGTATTATAGCACTCTTCTTGTATTCTAACACAAACTTGAATTATAATACAAAGACAAGAGGCAACTCTTGGATGTTTTTTCGAAAAACCATGCACCCGCGCATTTCCTTTTCCATTCTGCGGTGGAGGGGGATGGGGGGAGGAGCCGCAAAA
>JZEL01000029.1 GCA_001567365.1 Parcubacteria bacterium OLB19
CCCCCCCCTATAGTTTTAATTACCAGGCACCCATCCTTCTGCCAACAAAATCTCTCTTTTCTTTCTCTCTCCACCTCGATTATAACCACCAAGTCGACCATCGCTTTTAATAACACGATGACACGGTACACTCAAATCATAATTGTTAGCCATAATTCTCGCTACTGCTCTTGCTCCTTTTGGACAACCAACCATAGTTGCAACTTCTTTATAACTTCTGGTCTGACCCTTAGGAATCTGCCTAACCGCCTCTTCGACAAGTTGCCTAAATCCAACCCTAGTTTCTTCCTTATTTTTTCTTGGCATTATGCATAGCTAAAAGCTTCTTACCACAAGCTTCACGATAAGGACAAAATTCACACGCCTGACCCACAACCGGAATCTCTTCCTCATCTAAAGTCTTTTTAATCTTGAGTAGTGTTTCATCTATCCATTCGGTCTCACCCTCACAAGGTACTAATGTAGTTTCGAAAAATAGTGTATCATCAAAACTTTCCGCTTGATCTTTACGAGCATTAGCATAAACAAAGTAACCAGTATTATCTACAACAAAACCATTTTTACGCAAAAGCCACTGGTAAACCCCCATCTGTCTTCGATATGAAACTTCCCAACTACTATCACTCAAGGTTTCTATTTTTTCTTCTTTAGCTGTTGATTTATAATCAACCACAATCAATTCGCCACTTGGCTTCACCCAAATATCATCTACTGCTCCCGATACAGTAAAACCAGTTTCTTTATCTTTATATATAATTCCAGAAAAATTATCCCGCCACTCATCCATCTTTTCGTGTGAAAAAGGAACGGCTTCTAAACCATTCTCTTGCATTAGTGGATGTGGTTTACCTTCTTTACGATAAGAATCAAATTCTTTTTTAAACAATTCATCAATTGCGATATTGATGGTAAAAGCTGGACCTCTAGGACGAGCAGTACCGAGCTTGTTGTCAAGATAAAAACATCTCGGACATTCCATAAAAAGCTCTATTTTTGAACGAGACAGCTTCCAGTTTGGTCCACCGTAATTCCAATCTTTATGTCTACTTGGATTGTATTGTTTTTTAAATTCAGCCATAGCCACCAGTATATCATTACTTATCTTTTCATAAAAAAACAGAATCCTTGCAGATTCTGTTTTTTAATCTATTTAATTAAGATTACTCAACCTTGAAAGTTGTAAAAATCTTATCAATTTGCTTGTCGTCAGCTACATTAAACTTGCGGTCACCACTTTCTTCGTACACCACTACCGCATATTCCTTACCAGAGATAGTTGGACGTTGTAGAATAATTTCAGTTGGTACCAAACCTTGTTCTTCACTGAAACGTACCACACCAAGAATACCGCCTAGTTTTCCATCCTGAGTATCACGTACTCCAATCCATCCCTCTTTAACTGGATAGGTAGCACTTTCTAGTTTTACACTATTACCAGCTGATTGAGTATTAACAACCACTTTTCCATCACCAACAGGTAATGAAGCCTTTACTACTTCTTCGATTTTTACTTCTTCAGTTGACTTACCCTCTTCATTCTTCACTTCTTCCTTTACTTCTTTATTACCATCCTTTTTGTCCTCAGTTATTTCCTTTTTGTCTCCCTCCTTTTTGTCTTCTGGAGCATCAGCAGACGGACCAGAAAAAGCCCAAACTAATAGACCACCAATTAGGAGTCCAACGATAAATGATACAACTGTTTTTTGACTTTCTTGCTTTTCTTCTGCCATATGTTTCTTATGTGATTTCTGAATATATTAATGCCTAAATTATAGCATATGGCATAAATCATCTATCTTGACAGCAGATAATTTTTGAACGCTATTTACAAATTGCAAATTTTGACAGCCTCCTGCATCACCAGATCCTGCTTTCTTGGTGACAAGCGCAGATGTCTAAGTAAAGACGGATTATCAACCAGATCCTGGCAAACTATCGCATTATATTCAATTAAAGTCGCTAATTGACTAGTGGAAAGACTTTGTATAGCTGTAATTGGATAAATACCGGCCCGCTGAATACGGTCATGGAGATTGTCACGTCTTGGATAATCCCAACTCAAGAGCTTAAGACCAACACATTCTCCATAATGTTCCGCAGTATGTGTAAATTTAGTGTTAGTTATCAACCAAAATTCCTTAATGCCACAAATACTATCAGAACAAATCTTATTACCTTCTAAATCCAAAAGTCGAGCATAAGAATACATAGCCACTTGCAAATCGGTTTTCATACCCGGCCTAGCGTGAAACTTAGCCTCACCTACAAAACTATGAGTATCATTATAGGCTGCAATATCGATTTCGTGTGGCGCACAGTGTCCATCGATAGTGATACCGATGCGAGTTTTATAACCATGTTTTTCAAATAATCGACCGAGAAACTTCTCAAACGGAAAACCGGTTGGGCCAAGGCTAAATAAAGCTCGCCTTAAAGAATAACGAGCGGCAATTGCTACCTCACTAGCCCGGAGCAAAGAAAAAGCACGACGATAAATTTCCTGTGTGTGAATACCATCATAAATTTCACTAGAAATTTCCGACACAATTGAATTAACTTCTTCAGGTGTTGCACCAGCTCGACGAAGCGATCGTCGCAACTTCTCTATCTTAAAATATTCAGATGTACCATCAGCCTTAATAATCTTGATATGCATCAAGCAATAATACCACCCCCGAGACAAAGTTCGTCCTTATATAATACACAATTATTTACCTAAAATGCTTTTGTGTTTTTTATAGAGATGAAATCCAATAATCATAAATAATGAATATATAATAAGTAAAATCACTATAGGTGAACCATTTTCATTAATTAACCAATCGGGTTCCTTAATAAAAAGTCTTATATCTCTGTATAATTCAACAAGTAATAAACAAGTAAATAATATTTCAGAAAAAACTAAATTGATTTGAAAATGTTCTAGTTTTGTGAATATGATTTTGTTTATTTTCCAAACAAAAAAACCAAACATTGCAACACTTAATATAATCAAGAAATTTTCAAAATATTGACTATAATCAATATAATAAAATATGCTTGTATCAAACAAAGTTACCCAAAGTAGTTTTGTAAAAAAATCAACAATACCAAAAGTTGAAAAATATACCACAAAAGTAAAAATAATTATTTCTACACCCAACACAATCGTCTTTAACCAATTTCTCATAAAATACATCTAAAAAATATTATAAAAATTGATGGGATAAAATAATCTTATTTTATCCCATCAAAAAGAACAGATTACCTGAATTGAGTATGATACAAATCCCAGCCGAAATGATGTTTGTGTTTCTGTCCTTTTACTGAAAGCTTCCTATCAGCAGTTATATCAACCAAGAATATTCTATCATCTTTAGCGGATATTTGGATTTTTTGCCTAGGTAAATAACCTAAAATTGCAGTTACACCCAGCAAATCAAAGCCAGTCTCTTGCTCAAATGACTGAATTGCTTCAGCAAGATCTTCAGGAAACTGATTCTAGCCGGCTTACTTTAAAACCCATAGTCACAATTTCATTATTTTGCTGGTCTTTAGCAAAAACATAAATCAAATCACTATACCACCCCCAAGACAAAGTTCGTCCTTATATAATACACAAGATTGACCACTTGCCACCGCTTCGGTTGATGCTTCCGTGATTTTCAGAATAATTTCAGTACCAGTTAGAGATTTAACCTCCACTAAAAAAGGAGTTTGGCGATAGCGTGTTTGAGCTGACAGTTTATCACCCACCTTTACATCTTCCCTTACCACAATATTTTGCAACAATAAATCGTGTGAAGATTTGAATTCCGGTCTATGTTCAGAAACAGTAATGGTATTGTTTGCGACATCCTTGGATTGAACATAATAAACCTCTCGATTTTGATCATTAGTATTGATAGTAAACCCATGCCTTTGTCCTAAGGTATAGACCATCGCTCCCTTATGTTTACCTATTACTTCCCCACCATCATTAAGTACATCTCCTTCCTTTAAATCTACATAATGCGAAATAAACTCAGGTATATCGATATGACCCAAAAAACACACGCCCTGACTATCTTTTTTGGTGGCGGTTGGTAAATCAGCCTTTTCCGCTTCTTGACGAATAATTTCCTTTTTAGTGTCACCAATTGGCAACAAAGTATATTCGAGTTGTTCGTTGGTCAAAGACCAAAGGAAATAGGATTGGTCTTTGTTTTCATCAAGACCTCGATAGAGGGATGGTTTATTTTCTGCATTATCAATTCTTCGCGCATAGTGACCGGTAGCAATAAAATCTGCTCCTTTTTCTTTAGCAAAACGCATGAAAGCCCCAAATTTTACATACTTATTACACATCACATCAGGATTAGGGGTGTGTCCGGCAATATATTCAGAAATAAAATATTTAGCTACTTCATCTCTATAATCTTTTTCGGCATCACAAGTTAAAAACGGAATATCAAGATGAGCTGCCACCCGCATGGCATCAAGTCTTTCTTCTTCCCAATTACACACCAAAAAATCAGGGTGCCAAACCTTTATAAAAACTCCAACTACATCATAGCCCTGCTCCTTAAGACGCCAAGCTGCCACTGAGGAATCAACCCCACCCGACATACCCACAAACACTTTCTTAGCTTTATCCATAATTAATCTACGCTAACAAACAAAAAGATCTAACGCAAATATTTTGCAATATTCCTACGATGTTCATCAAAATCTTTAGCGTAATAAAACACTCCATTTTCATCGGTAATATAAAACATATAATCAGTCTTAGCTGGGTACAAAACCGCCTCAATCGCCTCGAGTCCAGGATTACCAATTGGAGTTGGTGGCAGACCTTTGTTTAAATAAGTATTGTATGGTGAATCAATTTTTAAATCTTCTGGAGTTAACTCCTTGAGAGGTTTATGTAAAACATATTCGATAGTAGCATCCGCCTGAAGAGGCATATTAATTGCTAAACGATTTTGCAGAATACCAGAAACAATCTCTTTACTCTCCTTAGAATTTGCTTCTCTCTCTAGTATCGAAGCCAAAATAATTACCTCATCAAAACTCAAACTAGTACTGGCACTTTCTTGCAAGGTTTTAGTTTTTTCTCCAAAAGTTTTTAACAGCAAATCCAATAATTCTTTTTCATTATAAGTAGCTGGAATCATATACGTCTCTGGAAAGAGTTTGCCCTCATATGGTTTGGCTAATTTTATAAATTCTTCTTCAGAAAAATTTGGTAGCACAACCTTAACTCGTTTTGCCAAATCCTCCACCGACTCACCTTCTATATGCGTCAATCGTAGCAAACCTTGTCCATAATTACCCTGCGTTAATTCATAAGCTAATTTCTGTAAATCAAGCGGGGTTGTAAAATAATAAGTACTAGCCTTAAGAGCGGAAGGGTCGGAAAAAACTGAAAAATAAACAAAGAAAGCTAATTTTGAACGTACTAAATTATTTTCTTTTAAAAGCGCTGACACCTCTTCAACAGTAGATCCAACTGGAATTACAATCTCAGTATTAATTGGAAAATCAACGGGTGGTTTTTTAATGAAATTAAAAAACCACCAAACAAAAACAAAAAATACGACCAAAGAAAGACTTAGCCATATTAGCCAACGCCGTTTTTTTTCTGGTTCTGGTTGATTATTAGTAGTTTCTTCAATCTGAAAAGCCGTATTTTCTTCACTCAGCATAGTAATTTATTGTTGATTCTAAAAAGTATATCACACCACCATCTTCTAAATACCAACATTGATTCCTGTTGGTAGATTACTTGGTGCCTCCTTGCGAGTAGATGTAATACGCGGTAGTGATGGCGTAATAATAGTACCGCTAGGCAAGTGAAATATCGTAGCCAACTCCTCGACCGACATAACCTTGGTGTCATCAGCATGATCTACACGATCACGAGCCTTATACTCTCGCAACTTATAATCCATTAACTCATTCCTTTTATAACGCTCCCGTCTTACCCCTGAAGGATCAGAAACCATTGGATAATTAAAGTCAGTACGCCACCTAACACCCAAAGCCCCTCGATTCAACATATCAAACTGAGTTAAACTTCGAAGAATTGGCGTAAATATATCGGGATTGAACTTTCCTTTTTCAGCAATATATATAAATCTAATACCTGTATCATAAGCATATTTACCAACATTCCTCTCCATAGCAGCAATTCTTTCCCTTTCCCCCACTGTGAGCATTTGCTTCTTCTCCTCTGGATCTAACTCCACTCGACCATCACGTTTCATGATGGCATTAATAGATTCCTGAACTCCCTTTTCCCAAGTCGGTTTCGCATTAAACAAATGTCCATTTTTGTAATCCTTTTTAGTGTGTGGAGTAATTAAAATCTGAATCCAAATTCTCTCATGTGGTTTGATAGTACTCATCGCCTCAATCAGAGCTGACATTGGGTCATATTTTTCCTCTTCCTTTGGCATTTTATCCAAATTAAAATCAATATAAGTTTTTATTGGCAAAGCTTGATCTCCTTTTTTGCCAATATGGAAGGAAAAAACTTCAAAACGATTTGGGTCCCAAACAACCTCATCAGTATAATCATGCGGTTCTTCCACCACTTCAACACCGGGATATTGGGCGTAAAGTTGGGCTTCCAAAGTATTTTTAATTTTCTTGGTTGGTACATTCATATAAAAACGAACCTCACCACCGATAGACACTATCTCACAAGAATAGGTTAAAGGGTGCCTACCATCAAGATACATATGCATTAAATTATCTGGTGTAGATAAATTATAAATTTGAGCTAGCACACTCTCCATCGCTTCTGGAGATTTAAAAACATTTTGTGGTAAATGAATTCGCAAAGTTGTTCGCCCATTCGAAAGTACAAATTTCAAATGAACGTAATAAACCCACTTATCATAAGCCAGATAGAATAAAACTGCCGGTAACCAAATTGGTGACAATGCCAACAAAAATGAAATCGGTAAAGCCAAATTCAAACCACCGGTAATAGAGGAGAAAATTTTATAAACCACAAACAAAGCCAAGAGAAAAAGCACCGGACCAAGAACGGCTTTGATAGTCTTTTGAACAACTTCAATCATGTTGCTACATTGTACTACAAACTAAACACCCACAGAATCACTTCTGTGGGTGTTGAGCGTAATTAAACAAATTACTCTTATTCAGCTAAAGTATAAGTGCCGTTAGAAAGGCGTTTGAAGATGTTTGTATCCTGAAGATTAACAATAATAGTATTATCTTTCACATAACGTTCCTTACGTACCTTATCAATCAACTCTTCACGAGACAAAGGACCTTCTTGAGCTAGAATTTCACGAAGCACATCCTTTACCACTCCAGCAGTATAACCCCATTCAGTTAGCGCATAAAGACCGCGACCAACCAAAACAAAACGCTTGTCTTTAATTAACTCATTGTGAGTAGTGGCTACGTGAGCTTTATGCTTAAAAAGATTATCGATCGCATCCGCTACTTCACGAAAGTGCATTGGTGAACCATGACGCTTAACCGCTAAGTAAGCATAATCACGAATACCCTTTACTCTCACATTAGGACTATCTACTGGCCCCCAATCACCAAGAGGGTTACGACCAATTTGTTTAGAAATCATCAACCAACGACGAAGAATTTCATCATCATCCTGCTTTATTACGTCAACCAAATTATTTCGTAAGCGATTCAAAATCTCGTTTTCACTCACCAACTCATCATGGTTAAGAGTAGCATAAACACCCTTCAGAGCCTTTTCTACGCCATCAGCTACTTTTCTTTCAGTAAACCAACGATGGGTATAATCACCATTCTCTTTACCACGATAAAAAGGATCACCAACCACCAACAAGAAATACAGATGATTTCTTATAATTGGATCATTAGTTAGTTCATCAAGCAGAACATGCTCAGCAATAACGCCACCACCCAACTTATCAATTAGGCTTTGCATCTCGATAAACAGATCGTAATGCTTCTTATATTCCTCTGATCTTTGAATCGACTGAATACCGTAATTTTCGATCTGACGAACACGCTCACGGGTAATACCGTAAGATTGACCGATAGCCTCTAGAGTGGAGGTTTCACCGTCCGCACCAAGGCCGTATCGTTTAGTCAAAACATCATTAGCGCGTTCAGGTAGAACACTCAAAAGTGATTTGGTTATTTGTTTTGGTTTAAATGAAATCATAATAAATATTTAAAACTTGTTTGAATCCCTCAATGCGTTGGCATATTTATAACATGACTCTGCAATAAGGTCAAACTGTGGTTTATAACAAAATTTACAGAAAAGTATCAAAATAGCAAATTATCCACTATTTCCTTGCTTTTTTGGGTAAATTATGGCATAATGAAAAGCAGGTTTGTAGTAATTTAAATAAATCAACTTGAGGAGATTTTGATGAAACGTTTTGTTAGTGTTATTCCCCTAATCATTGTGGCTCTAATTGCAATTGTGAATTTTATCCCTCGACATCAGAATTTATATACAAACAACATGCAGATTTTGTTCTTGGATGTTAGAGATCATAACAACATCATTGCACTCGCCTTGATTGAAGAAGCTGCTGAATCAGACCCTTCTGTTTACAACCAAATTGGTATTACAAAAGCTGATTTCCAAGCTTTAAAAATTAAGACTTGCCAGAACCATTTAAAACAAGTAAGGAGTACCTTAGATACTCATGAAGATGATGAGTATTATTTTAAAGAAATTTGCGGAAGCTATACTGAAGTTTAGCAGAGCAGATACGATTTCAAAACCCCGTAGAAAAGACTTGTCTTTTTCTACGGGGTTTTTCAAAATCCTATTTATTTCAACACAATATTCACAATTCTACCCGGCACGTAAATAAATTTAACCACTTCACCGCTAGACAAATATTTTTGTAAATCGGCATTAGTACTTACCGCTTCTTTTGCCAAATCTTCATCAGCATCGGGAGCAAGAGCAATAGTGCCACGTAATTTTCCATTTATCTGCACACCAATAGTCACCATATCATCCTTTGCCAAATCTTCATCGACCTCAGGATAATTCATTACATGGATAGATTCTTTATTTCCCTGTTCATGCCACAATTCTTCCGCTAAATGTGGTGCAAAAGGTGCAATCATTCGTAGGAAAGTAATATAAGAATCCAGACTTAACCCTTCCCTTTCTACTTGGTTTACAAACACCATCATCGTACTGATAGCGGTGTTGAATTTAAATTGCTTTATATCTTCTCTCACCTTCTTGATAGTCTTATGAAGCAAACGAGTAATTTCTTTCTTCTCTTCCGCAACAATATGTTCGGACAGACCATTTACTCGTTCCAAGAAACGCCTAATACCAGCAATACCACCAAGATCAAATGGGTAATTTGTTCCTTCATAAGGACCCATAAAAGCCAGGTACATTTTTACTGTATCAGCCCCCACTCGTGCCACCTGTTCATCAGGATCAATCACATTACCTTTGCTCTTACTCATTTTATTTCCATCTGGTCCTAAGATAAGGCCACGATTTACACGACGCTTGTATGGTTCAGTTTCCGTCACTAGACCAAGGTCAAACAAAGCCTTCTGCCAGAAACGCGAATACAACAAATGCATGGTAGTGTGTTCAGCCCCACCAAAATAAATATCAATAGGCATCCAGTCTTTTTGTTTTTCTAAAGACGACAGGGATTCATTATTTTTATTATCAATGTAACGCAGGAAATACCAAGACGAATCGACGAAAGTATCCATAGTTTCTACTTCCGGAGTCCAACCGGCACCAAAAATTTCTTCGGTACACTTTTTTAGAATCTCACTTTTTGAGAGCGGCGCTACACCAGTCGGAGTAAAGTCTACATCTTCCGGCAAAAGCCACGGTAGATGGTCTTTTGGCACAATATGCGCTTTCCCTTCAGGGTCATACACAATCGGAATCGGTACTCCCCAATAACGTTGTCGACCAATCGACCAGTCACGCAAACGATAAGTACTGGTCATTTTTCCTCCTACTTTTTTTACAATCGCCTCTTTAGCTACTTCGGAATCCATACCGTTGAACTCAGCGGAATTGATAAGCTTTCCAGCTTCAGAGTGATAATCTCCATTAAGGAAAGCTTTCCAAGCATTAATATGCTTATCCCAGTTTAGGTGCTTTAACATTTCATCTTTATCCAACCACTCTATGGTGTGCTTACCTTCATCTATTTCAGAAGGCTTCTGGTTTAAGGAAGTTAACTTGATGTAATAAAAAGCACTTTTTCCAATAACGTTCTTATTTTTAGTATGTCGATAACCATGACCGTGGATATTGATTATATGTTTAACAACTTCAAAATCAGTGAAGCCAGTTTCTTCTTCCAATTCTCGAACAATCGCTATTTCATCAGATTCACCATCAGTTCCACCACCAACAAAATGAACATGGGTATGGTCACCATCAATTTCTTTTTGTATCAAAAAGGTTCCATCAGTTGGATGTTCAATAATCAAATCCACCACCTCCCTTTCTAAGGTTTCTAATTCAGGACGAGGAGCATGGATACCATCATGAACTATAAACTTCGCAACCACTTGCTTCACCAGCAAACCAAACTTCTTTGCAAATGCAAAATCCCTTTCATCATGTGCTGGTACCGCCATAATCGCTCCCGTACCGTAGCCACCAAGCACGTAATCAGCAATATAAACAGGTATTTCTTCTCCACTCGCTGGATTAGTGGCAGTAATTCCCTCTAGCTTTACTCCTGTTTTTTCTTTGGTGTTGTCTAAGCGGTCTTGATCCGCTTTTTGCTTGGTGATATTTATATAATTTTCCACTTCACTCCAATTTTGAATTTGGTTTTTATTTTGTGTTACTAAGGCATGCTCGGGAGCCAAGACCAAATAAGTTGCTCCATATAATGTCTCTGGTCTAGTAGTGAAGACAGTAATTTTTTCTCCCGTCGTTAAAGTGAAGTCGATTTCTGCTCCACTTGAACGTCCAATCCACTGTCGTTGCGCTTCTTTTACATGTTCTGGCCAATCGACAAGTGTTAAATCATCAATCAATCTATCAGCATAATCAGTAATCTTCAGCATCCATTGTGGCATTTCTTTTTTCTGAATTTCTGTACCACAGCGCTCGCAAGTATTTTCAGCTGTCACTTGTTCATTTGCAATTACCGTATGACATCCCTCACACCAATTCACCATCCCCTTACCGCGATAAGCAATACCTTTTTCAAAAAATTGTGTAAACATCCACTGTGTCCACTTGTAGTATTCTGGATCAATTGAGCTCGTGGTTTTATCCCACGAGAAAGCATTACCCATACTATCGAGCTGATTTCTCATATGTGCAATATTTTGCTTTGTCCAAGCTTTGGGGTCGATTTTATGCTTTATAGCGGCATTTTCGGCTGGCAAACCAAAAGCATCAAATCCCATCGGGAATAATACTTGCTTACCATTCATTCGCTTGAAACGCACATATATATCAGGAACCGCAAAAGCATACCAATGACCAAGATGAAGGTTTCCCGACGGATAAGGCCACTCTACCAGCACATATTCTTTCTCCTTGCTAGCATCACGCTCACCAACATTATAAATCCCCTCCTCCTCCCAAATCTGTTGCCACTTTTTTTCAATCTCAGATGAATCAAATTTCTTGTGCATACCTAATTTATATTATGACAGTATGCCATGAATATAATGACTAAAAAACCCCTTGACTGTTACTTTTTATTGCTGTATTTTGTGAGTTGCTTAATTCAACTTTGAGACAAGGAGGTTTCAGATGAAGTACTTTAGAATATTAACTTTTGTTTGGTTGGTGTTTTTTACTGGAGCAAGTTTTGCTTCGGAAAAGATAGAAGACTGTTCCGAAATCGTAGATGGTGTTTATGTGCAGAAAGAATGTATAACCACCGAAACAATCTTGGAAAAATATCCAATCAAAAACGTACCGGAAGAGTTGCTTCCAAACCTTAAATCAGAGCAGTTGGACGAAAGTATTGAAACTGGTAACCCGGTTGTTTTTTTATAGAATATCCATAAAAACCAAAATCTTTCCACCAACAGAAACCCAAACGACTCATTTGGTAAATTTCAAAAACAATGAATTTATTGTTTATACAGAAGAAGAACCTAGATTTAGTAGGAACACGTCGATATTTATACTACTCATAATTATGAGTAGTATCGTATCAGGCTTTTCTGGAAAAGCCGTTTACTCGCCACTAATGAGATTCGCAACTATTGGAATTCTTGCTGGTGGGTTGGCTGGTGGGTTGGCTGGTTTGTTTGCTGGTGTGTTGGCTGGTGTGTCGACTGGTGTGTTTGCTGGTGCGTTGGCTGGTGTGTCGACTGGTGTGTTTGCTGGTGTGTCGACTGGTGAATATGGCATTACTGCCACCATCACCTTGGAATGGCTATTGTTTTGCCTTCTTATGATTCTTCTTGAATACCTAATCGTGTTCATCAGAATCAGATACCAGCAAAAGGATACAGGTCTAGAATCATAAATAAAAAGTAAACTAAAAAACCGTCACGGCATCACTGTGGCGGTTTTATTTTTATTTTATCTTCCTACCATGAATTTCGGATTTAGCTTCCTTCACGATTTCGCTAAATGACTTATTGCTTTCTCCACTATTAACACCTTCAACGAGAGAACGTTGTAATAGTTCAAATTTTGTTTCCTGCTCTTCTAGCAAACGAAGACCCGCCCGCATAGCTTCACTAGCCGACCCATATCTTCCATCTTGCATCCATTTGCTTATTATAGATTCAAAATGATTACCAATATTTACACTTGTAGTTTTACTCATAAGTTGTAACTTAAAAAAAATTATTATTACTAATAATTACCATATTCTAGTAATAGTCGCAACTTGTTTATTAGTATAATTAAACTAGCCTATAAACTAAAGGTGTTATATTTAAAATACCACTTGACTGTTACTTTTTATTGTTGTATTTTGTGGGTTGCTTAATTCAACTTTGAAACAAGGAGGTTTTGATGAAGTACCTTAAAGATAGTTTAATAAGAATAATAAAAATTGTAGTTTTTATTATTCTTATAATTTTTCTTGCACTCATATTATTTGCAGATGCAGGTGAAGATTCCACAAACGGATTTAGCATAGCCTTACGGGACAGTGGTGTGATAAAGTCAATTTTTCCACCAACGGAATCAGTCAGGACATTGGTATTCCATAATGGCATCTCTTCAATTGAAAATAAGGTTGTACCTAGTGAATTTCTAATTGTAGTAATGGCAATTTTTTTTTGCATCAGCTATCACTTCTGGTCTATTGGGTGATACACACTTACTCAAGAGACCAGTTTCCACAAGTATATTTACAGGCATGCTAGCGGGTGTGATTTCTGGTTCATTATTCGGACCGATCATAGGTATACTTTCTGCTCAAATTGTTGGTTTGTTTATAGGAATATTATCTACAATTTTCAGCAGGATGAATATTATTTTTGTATTCATAAGCGGATTTACTGGGTGGTATGCTGGTTTATTTACTGGTTTATTTACTGGTGTCCCTAACGGCATAACAAATCTGACCACCTTGCAATGGTTTGGTTTCTGTATAGTTATTATTGAAATAGAATACGCAATTGTTTTATATCGCCGACATCTAGAAAATAAAAAACTTCTAGCTATAACATAGAAATAATTTTTACTATCATTAATTAAAACACCCTCGAAATTTGAGGGTGTTTGTTTTTATCAGAAATGAAAAACTAATTTATAGTTTTTGTTGGTACTGTTGTATTTACAGAATTATTACTATTTTCTGACACTATTCTCTCAAAACAATACCATCCTTCCTTATGATCCCAATTATTTCCACCTTTAATAGCCATTGTTTTGGTTAGTTGGTAAGTTTATATTTAAACAAAAGTATGTCACGGTAAATGAATTTAACCAAACCTTGACTTTCATATATTTTATGGTATCATAAAGATAGGTTAATTTTCTAAAACAAGGAGATTTTAAATGAAGTACATTAAAAATTTGGTCTTGGTTTTATGTTTTGTTTTTCCAAATATAATCTGGGCAGAAACGCCAACTCAAGACTGTTCAGTCTTGAGTAATGAAGAAATTAATAAATACCCTATCGATGGTCTACCAACTGAATTATCTGGCAAACTAAACCGCCATCACCTAACAACAGCCTTTAATAGTGAAGGTAAAAAAATCATTTTTTACGAAACAGATATTACCCATTCGATTCTACTACCCCAAATGGTAACTGCATGGAAAGTTTCATTTTCCGATGGAAAATTCGTGGTAGATGGCGCCAACAGATTCATTATTAATGAGCGTATATCATTTTTTATGATAATTATGGTCATATCCGTAATTTTCTCTGGCTTTGCCAAAAATAATGATCTTAGCTTGTCTAAACGACCAGCAGCAATAGGTATCTTGGTTGGCGCGTTGGTTGGTACACTTTCTAGTAGTCTACATATTGGTAGTTTTGCTGGTGGTTTTGCTGGTGGAGTTGCTGGTGGTTTTGCTGGTGGAGTTGCTGGTGGTTTTGCTGGTGGAGTTGCTGGTGCGTTTATTATTTCTTACGGCTTAGCCGCCGCAATAACAAAAGAGTGGTACATATTCTGTTCCATTCTCATAGTCCTTGAATACACAATAGTATTCTACCGTCGATACAAAGAAAGGAGCGTATTAGCTAAAACCTAAGTGAGTTTCATTCAACAACCAAAAGCACTTTCAGATTTTAATCTGAAAGTGCTTTATTTTTATAATTAAATTGAAACTAATTAACTATTTTTGTCGGAACCTCTGTATTTACAGAATTATTATCATTCTCTGTCACTACCCTTTCAAAACAATATCTTCCCTCCTTATGATCCCAATTATTTCCACCTTTGATATACATCTCTTTTGTTAGTTCAGCACTGATATCAACTGGATAAGCATACATATCTGGATTTTGGCTTGGGTAAGCAAAGGTAGCACAAAGTTCGAAACCCTTTTCAGTAATCTTATATGAATAGGCTTCGCGATTTTCTGGTGCAATTGGAGCCTCTACTCCTACATACAATTCCTCAATAGTAGCTGGCAAGGCATTATTTGCACGCGCATAATCTTCAATTCGGAATTGTATATTTTGCAAATCAGAAACTTGGGTTTCGTCGAGTTTCATTTCTCGTACTTGAGCTGGTGTTTCAATATGATTAAATCCAATTACTAAAGCCGAGAACACCACCGCACTCATTGCTCCCGCATAATAGATAGACATCTTTTCACGAGTAGTCCAGTATCCGCGGGCGTCTTGCAAATAATAATAGAACGCAGCACCAACTACCAAAAGCAAAACTCCAGCCTTGAGAATAAAGCGGGTGGTAATTTCCCCATTTAGGAAAGCAAGAATTACTGCCACCAAATCACCAAGCAAAACTCCTCCGCCAACAAGTAAAAATAAATAAACTAACCACTTAGTAAAACCTGAATAGGCACTACCAACGTCTTGTCGTCTAATCTGATTAACTTTTCTAGTAAGGATCAAGTAAGTGGGAAAGAAAACCAAAAGCATCGCAATCCCCCACCTCACACCGTCTCGAGAACTTTCAATTTGATAATAAGCTTCCATCGCGTCTGGATAGAGTAAGTTGATTATATTAAATAGCAACACCAATAAAAAAGCGATTGATAAATAAAGAGTAATAAGCGAACCTAATTGAAGCACAAAGTGCTTAGCTGTGTTATTTTCCATATGCTATTAAGTATGTGCTTTTTTACGAATTAGTAAAGATGTGTAATAATGTAAGCATATGAAATCAGAAGATTTAAAAAAGGCTCCCAAATTATTTTGTGAGAGCATCAATGTTGGTTTTACCCCAGAATATTTTGTAATGGGATTAAGTTCAGGTAATCAAGGCACAATTTATTCACTCACCCCTCAACACGTAAAACGCCTACAACAATACCTAGCCCACCAAATATCCGAGTATGAAAAAGAGCACGGAGAAATCAAAGCTGAATGGAACCCAAATGTAGTCAGCCCAGTCCAAAGAGTAAATCAACCAACAGATTTGAGTTAGAAGGACGTTATCATTACTAACAATATTCGCCTTATAAAAAATCCACCTCTCACGAAGTGGATTTTTGTGACAAGTGGATACATTATGACGGACAAGGCTCTGATATAGAGACTCCTGCTAATTTTTTTCCACACTTGAGACAATATTTTTGATTATTTTGATTATAAGGTCCAAGGTTAGGTTCATGTACCGTAACCATTTTTGAATAATCATTTTCTCTTGAAACATTTAAAATTCCATCGACAATTAACCGCGTGCCTTCTGACATAACTTTTCACTCCCTCAAGAATTAACTTAACTCCTTCTAGAATAACACAATTATTTATTTATGTCAAATTTTATAATTACGTTTTAAAAACTAAATCATAAACTCAATCACGTCGCCGTCTTGCACAATATAATCTTTACCTTCGGTGCGGAGCTTGCCCAGTTCGCGGGCTTTGGCTAGAGAACCTACTTCAGCTAAATCATCGAAAGTTACTACTTGGGCTCTGATGTATTTCTTTTCAAAATCGGTGTGAATGGCCGCGGCAGCTTTTGGGCCAGTTGAACCAATTGGTACTGTCCAAGCTCGAGTTTCTTTTTCTCCAGTGGTGAAGTAACTCATTAGCCCTAAGCGGTTGTAACAAGCACGAATCAAACTTTCGACTCCACTTCCCTGCGCTCCATACTCACGACGGAATTCGTTTTTTTCTTCATCGTTTAAATCTTTTAGTTCGTGCTCCATACCAGCATCAACCACCACATATTCTGCTCCGGTACTTTCAAAGAAATTTAATAAATCCTGCCAACGCTCATCATTTTGTTCATCAAGATTAAAAGCATCGGTTTTTTTATTGCATACGTATAAAAAAGGCTTCATGGTCAAGAGATGCAAACCTTTCACTAGCTTTTGTTCTTCCTCGGTCATCTCTAGAGCATTAGCTAATTTTCCATCTTGTAGATGTACTGCCAATCTGGTTAAAACTTCTTTTTCAATAACGGCATCTTTATCTCCACGCTTGGCATCACGCTCAACATTCCCCAATCGTTTTGCCACAGTCTCACCATCCGCTAAAATAAGTTCGAGATTTATTATCTCAATATCAAAAAGTGGATTTACTCCGCCTGACACATGATGAATATCTCCATCTTCAAAAATTCGTACCACTTCAGCAATCATGTCGGTCTCACGGATATTAGCAAGAAATTTATTTCCCAACCCTTCACCCGAAGCCGCTCCCTGAACCAAACCTGCGATATCGACAAACTCCACTACCGCTGGAATGATTTTGGCGGTATTAGAAATTTTTGCCAAGGTATCCAAACGACCATCAGGCACAGCCACCACTCCCACAGATGGATCAATAGTACAAAATGGATAATTTTCCATTGGTACTGAATTTTTTGTTAATGCGTTAAATAAAGTTGATTTACCTACATTAGGCAACCCCACAATTCCTACAGATAATGACATATAAACGCTAGAGTAACAGAAAAAGTGAAATTATTAAAGCCACACTAGTGTGGCTTTAATAATTTCACTTTTTCTGCTAAAAATTTACGCTTAAAACTTTTCCGCAATTACCTCCAACTGCCAAACATCACCAACTTTCTTATCGAGTAACGAAACCACGGGTAGAGAAAATTCTTGATTTAATATATCAACGGCCTGCACACAATTATCAGCATGAGCCTCATCCGAGACCTGACAACCGGCACATTCACAGTGCGGAATAAATACGAATGAAGTAGCATTGGCCTTTTCAATTAATAATGCAATATCGTCGAGCAAAACTTTCTTATGATCCTCACCACGCATACCTAAAAGAATACCATCTGGGCCGGGTACTTGAATGCGATAAAGAGCCGTTTCAGAATTAAGACTTGGGTATGATTTTTGTTTTAGTAATTCTCTTAATCGAGCAATAGTATCTTCCAAGCGACCATCTGAACAACTAATAACTATAGCTACTCCATTATCGTGTGACATACAAAATTTTTATTTTAAAACGAGATTATACTCCTATTTATAAAGAATTGGTAGATTCTTGTTTAAAACGGCAATAAACCACCCGTATATTCACAAAAAACTACTTGATCCTCAGAAATTCCTAAAGTTTTGGCAAATTCTTGACGTGCAGTTTGGCGATTACCAATCATATCAATCAAACCTTTTTCAAGCGCCCTGATTCCCGGCATAGAAGAACCATCAGCCAAAGCTTCAATTTCTTCTACTGACTTACCACGCATTTCTGCCACCTTCTTCACAAACTCTTTATGTACCAATTCCAAATCTGCTTCGAAGAGCTTTCTCTCTCCCTCGGTTAAAGGTTTTTCTGGATTTCCAGCATCTTTGTATTCACCAGAAGAAAGCTGAACAAAAGTAATACCTTCCTCTTCATTCTTTTTAGAATTTTCAGTATAAGACATCGTCACGCCAATACTACCGACATCAGACATCGAAGAAGCAATTATTTTATCAGCTGAAGCTGCTACCAAGTAAGCACCCGACGCTCCCATATCACCAATCAAACTCATAGTTGGCAAACTGGTCGAACGGACAATATCGCTGATTTGTTCAGAAGCTACTGGTGTGCCCCCCGGTGAATTTATTTCAAGTAATATACCATCAACTCCAAAATCACTCTCCGCTCGACTGACAAAATCTCGCACTGTCTGTGGTGTGGTTACTAATGGAAAATCTTCAAAACCTGTGAACGGCATAATTGCGCCCTCCACTGGAAAAACCGCAATGTTGCAAACGCCATCACTAATAATTTCGTAATTATACCAAGCGTCAATAATTCCTAAAATAAGAAGCACTGATATAATCACGGCTACCACACGCAGAAATACTCCTGCCACTTCCCTACCAAATGTTTTTGCCATATATTTGACTATAGTATCATAGACAGGATAACTATAAACATCGACTACACATAGTGTAGAATAATGAACAACATGGCTTTAAATAACCAAACTCAGAAAAAATTGAAAAAAATACTAGTTGTTTCAACTTTAGCTGTAGGTGCTTTATTGCTTATCCTCTTATTATTTTTGCTTTGGACTAAATATGTGGTTCACAGTGAAAAAACTGTTTATGTCACCACACCAGACAGTTCTATTAAAATAGATACAGAAACAGACGGGCTAGAAACCTTTCCCGTCAGCGTTGATCCAGTAAACAAAAAAATAGTTGAGGATCCAACTCTTAATTCCTATTTAGAAAATCATTTATCGATGAACGATAATAGCAAATACCGACAAGCCAGATGGTTTGATCGAATACTGGCCAAATTATCGGAATCGAGTCTATACCAACAGCTCGCTTCTCCACGCAGTCGTATATTGGTAATTTATCCAGGAGAAAGAAGAGAGGAGATAGTGAAAAATTTTGGTGACATTTTACGCTGGAACAAGGAACAAAGAAAAACTTTTTCAGATAAAATTACTAAAACCGAACCTTTACTTGAAGATGGTAAATTTTTTCCTGGACGTTATGTGGTAGATACCAAAATCACTCCAGAAGCCGTAGGTGATTTGGTCAACACTAGATTTATCAGTGAGATTTTAAATAAATATGATGATACAGTTGCCGATAAAGTTCCACTACAAGACGCTTTAATCATTGCTTCACTACTAGAAAGAGAGGCTTATGACTTTACCGACATGCGACAAATATCTGGCATAATCTGGAATCGTTTATTTGTTGAAATGCCACTTCAACTTGATGCCAGCCTACAATACGCTCGGGGTAGCAAAGTAAACGAACCAAAATGGTGGCCAACTCCAATACCCGCCGATAAATTTCTCAAGTCACCATACAACACATATAAAAATACAGGATTACCTCCCACTCCAATTGCCAACCCTTCAGTTGAAGCGGTGGTAGCCGCCCTTAACCCAGAGGTAACTCCTTGTATGTTTTATTTTCATGACACTAAAGGTGGTTTTCATTGCACAAAAACCTACGAAGAGCATGTAGCTAAATTAAAGAAAATCTACGGACGTGGAATCTAGAAAATCTAAAAATTTTAAAAGCGCTGTTTGCAAGCAAACAGCGCTTTTTGTGCCTTACCAGCATCTGGTGTAACCACCGCACGGCAAGGTACGAATTGTTCCTCCACCCCTATTACCCCTATTATACATTCCAGGGTATGCACGATGGCCATAATCTGGTCTTACGTAGGCACCACCACCATAAGGAGCAGCACCGTAACCCACTCTGTAATTGTATCCACCTTCTATATAGGGCACACCCACGCACCCACTAAGTAAAATCGATAGGAGTAATAACACTCCAATAATAATCTTTTTCATGATGCCCTCCTAGAGCAAAAAATGAAATTTTGAAGAACTTTATGTTTTTATTATATCATTTTCATTGTTTTTGTCAAGGTTTTTACTTAATTATTGTGTATAAATTTTATAAAAAAAATAAGCCGTCAAATTAAGCTTTCGCTTAATTTGACGGCTTTATTTGGTGAATCATTTTATTCCCCACCTCCGCCATCACCTCCATCAAAACTTGATCCGTCTCCAATATTGACATCACCGTCATTATTGAAGTTGTTTATTGTGTCACCGTCATTATGATGATCATGATGGTAGTGATGATCACCAAAACCCCCATAATAACCTAGCCCATAACCCATACCAAAGGCCCCTAATCCATAAATTGCTGGATTATAATAGCCACCTCCATAATATGCGGGAGCATTACCATAACCACCATAGCCATAATTAGCATATCCGCCTGCTGGTATGGCCACACAGCCGGTCAGAACAAGCAGAATAATAATTGCTAAGGATATTTCTCATGATGCCCTCCTAGAGCAGAAAATGAAATTTTTGAAGAACCTTATTGTCTTTAATGGTATCATACTTTAGTCATTATGTCAATGTAAAAGCGGTGGTTTTGCGAAGCAAAACCACCGCTTTTACTCTTATAAAGAAGTTTTTTATATCCCTTTCTTACCCAACTCAGTTACCTCCTTTGCCCATTTCTCTCTCATCTTATCATCCACTCTTTCACAAGGTCCAAAAGCACTTACGGCTGTGCGGATTCCTGCAAATTCCATAATTCCATATTGAATCTCATTGGTAAAATCACCAAACTGCCACCAAGTCTTAAAGGGGCTATGCGTACCTGAAAGAATAATTACACGTCCAGTCCTCCCTTTTAAATGCTTTTCAATCTGACGAGTTTGTTTATTGAAATTAAAAGCAAATCCAGGAAGCCAAAAACGATCAAACAAACCTTTTAGTATCGCCGGCATAGTACACCACCAGTTTGGATAGATGATTACAATATGTTCAGCAGCGCGGAATTTATTTTGTAACTCTATCAAATCAGGTTCGAGCTGTTGAATCTCCTTATAACCTTTATGTAAAATTGGATCAAAATTAAGTTCACCGATATTAACCCTCATCACAGTATGTCCCGCATCTTCTGCTCCAGCTTGATAATAATCGGCCATAACTCCTGTGTAGGAATCCTTATCAGGGTGACCACACAAAACTAGAATATTCTTTGGATTTTTCATATTCCTAATAGTATAACGGAAAAGGCGCGGGCTTCGCCCGCGCCTTGTTGATTACTTCTACTGTCTAATAGTTCCATTAGGATTAAATTGTCCTTGAGCACCCATTTGCATTTTCATCAGTTGTTCCTTCATTTCTGGACTCATTACAGCTAAAATTTCTTTTTGGTATTTAGGTAAAACTTTCATCGCCGCTGCCATTTGATTATTCCCGTTTACCTTTAATTCTTCTTGCATTTCTTTAGCAATTTTTTTCAAACAACGCTGGATCTTTTTCTATCATCTCCAGAATCATTTGTTGTTGTTCTGGTGGAACATCTTTCATCTGTGATTGAAGCACTTTTTTTAAGTGCGTATTGTTTCAATTTTCCAAACATAATACCGACGATTGTATCATAATAATAATTTGAGCACTATCTCCTTGCCAGCCAAGCAGAATCTTGTCTTACCAATAATTCACCAGCTTTTTCTGGTTCTTGCATAACTTCTTCAACTATCTTTTCAGCCCGAATCCCCTGAGAAGCTTTGATTAAAACCACATCTCCAGCTTGAATAAAGTTTTGTAATTCCCGCCCCGCTTTGGCAACATCATCATATTGAAAAATATTTTTTTCACTCATACCGTACTCCAAAGCAGTCTCAGCTATCTTTCGCGCCCTAACACCTATAGTAAAAAGTACATCGGCCGAACCAGCAACCAATTCACCTATTCTCTCATGCTCACGTGGTGAAAAACGTCCCAACTCTAACATATCACCTAAAACTGCGATCTTTCTTTTAGCTTGCTTGATTTCTTTCAAGGTAATAATCGCCTGTTCTGCTGCAGTTGGTGATGAATTATAAGTATCATCGATCAGAACTGATCCTTTGATCCCTTTAATAATACGCATTCTCCCCGGTGGTGACATATGAGTAGACAAATCATCAACCGCCTCTCTTACAGCAACTCCACACTGTGAAGCCACAGCAATTGCGCCCGCGTATGTATATACATGCTGACCACCAACAACGCCAGAAATTTTTACTGTATGGTTTTCGGATAAATTATTTATATCAAAACTCAAACCAGCCGGCACATCATCATGATAAAAAATTTGATCATTACTAGCCGTAAATTGTGATGGTAGATAACGGCTAAAACCAATAGCTTTGTGTCTTACTTCAGCTAATTCTTTTTGAATAATTTCGTCATCATGGTTGTAGATAACCACTCCTTCCGGTTTAAGCGCTTCAACTAGTTTCATTTTTTCATCAATCACAGACTGGGGGTCAGAAAAATACTCCACATGCACAGGTACATCTGGTAAACGCGTCAACACCGCCATGTCTGGTTTCATCCAACTAGTTAGTCTACTCATATCTCCTGGACGATCAATACCAGTTTCAAGCACAAGATAAGTAGGATAATCTTTTGAAAATAAAGCAATAAAAAAACCATCCACTAAATTTTTCAACCACAAAAAAGGGTTATTCCACGCATTAGGTAAACCGAGAACAGTCAGTGGCACACCAATATCAGAATTAAAACTCTTTTCACTTTTTCTGGTTGGATAGTGTTTTTTGAGGATACTAAAAATAGCATCTTTCATAGAGGTTTTACCAACGCTACCAGTAATAGCGATAATAATTGGTTTGTGACGCTTCAATAAAATTTTCGCTTCAAACACCAACACATAAACTACAAAACTTTTAAATAAATTTTTCATATTAGCGATCAGGTGGGATTGTATAATAATTAATCAGAAATTTTGCTATATCCATAAAGGGCTCGGTTAGTGTCTCTGAAGCATACTTCACCCCTTTCGGCTCAACAGTATACATGAAAACAATGAATTTGGGGTCAAAGGCAGGAAAATAGCCAAAGAATGAGTGTAAATACTTATCTTCATAATAACCACCACCATTAGGATCTGCTATTTGCGCAGTTCCGGTTTTGGCACCAATAGTGTAATTTTGCATCTTAAATTTACCTTTACCCAGAGCTTCATCCACCACCGTAGTAAGCATGCGAGAAATCTCTTCACTACTTTCTTTGCTAATAACCTGCGCACCCTTAGGATGGAGAATTTCTTTCACAGTACCATCTTCGTACTCAATCGCTGATGCCAAGTGTGGCGTTACCAAATACCCTCCATTACCGAGAGTCGCCAAAGCGCGGATAGTAGCGATTGGGGTTAAGGCAATACCTTGTCCAAAAGACGCTGTTGCATATTCGACATCACGAGGGGATTTTAGATTTTCAATCAAACCAAAAGCTTCATTGGGTTGATCGATACCAGTTTCGCTTCCTAATTTGAAATTATAAAAATATTCTCGAAACTTTTCCTTACCCATCTTTTGAACAATATACGATACACCTGTATTTAAAGATTGATTCAATACTTCTTGCATTTCTACCGTACCACGACCTTTTCCGTCATAGTTCTTGATTGTAAAAGTATTTAAAGTAATAGAACCAGCATCAAAATAGGTTGAATGACGATTAATAGCACCACTATCAAGTCCGGCCGCCATCGTTAAAGCTTTGATAGTAGAACCAAATTCATAAACGTTTTCCACTAACGGATTTTGGAAGAACTCGACTGTTGTTGTTCCTCGATCATTTAAATTAAACCCCGGTACTGCATTCATCGCATAAATAGCGCCGGTCTTTGGATCCATAATGATGGCGCCAGTCATTTTGCTTTCATAACGAGCATTAGTTTCAAGCAATACAGAATCTAGCATTCGCGCTACAGTTGGCTCTATAGTAGTAACAACGTCACCCTTGGGTGATGATTCCTCTTTACTATAGACCATATCTCCGAGGTTACTAAAAATTTCGGCAAAGAAGTTAACCGACCGGACCTCACGATCACGCACCAAAACATCATCATAATAACGCTCAAGGCCATACTTACCATGAAGATCATCATCAGTTTTTTCTGTGTAACCAACAAACCCTATTACCTTAGCCGTCAAATCATCACCCGGATAATAGCGCCATTGATTGCGATAAAGCTGAACACCATCGAGATCAAGATTTTCAATTTGTTCTGCGATTTCATCAGGAATGGTAAGATCAATCTCTACGTAAGTACGTTCCTTCAAACTAGCTTTTTCTAAACAACGTTCCTTCTCCACCTTTAAAAATGGTTGTAACTTTTCACAAACAGCATTTGGGTCTGTGATTATAGTTGGATTAAACGCCAACAAAAACCCAGAACGGATTGAAGCGGCGGAAACTTTCTCTCCGTCCTTGGTAGTAAAAAAAATCGAACCACGAGAATACAAATCCTGCTTAGTATGTACATATTGTCTCTCTGCCCTGTCAGTATAAAAATCATTTTGACTTACCTGCAAACAATATAATCTAAACAATAATATTAAGGCTAAAAATAGAACAATGCCGGTAATGACACGAATTCTTATTACCATTTCGCGTCTCATAGTAGAAAATTATTCAGCATCTGAACGAAATACTAGATTCTGCTCAGCCCTACTTATGAAAATTTTGTTGTGATTTTCGGTAAAACCACCGACTGTTGCTACCTCAGTACTAATTCTATGTTGTGCAACGATATACGCTGATTCCAAACGAGCAATTTCGGATCTAAGCTCATTTAAATTATGCATAGCTTCCTTCCGCATCACCACATGCATTACAGACAAACTAAGAAAATACATATACAAAACAATACCAGCAAGAAACAAACCAAGACATAAAGTGGTAATTAAATGATTGTATTGATTTATAACTTGATTGTTCATAAACTTTGTTTATTCTGTATTTACTCTGCTTATAATTCTTAATTTGGCACTTCTGGCCCTAGGGTTATTTTGAAGTTCATCGTCACTAGCGGTAATGGGTTTTTTATTAACCAAAACAAATAGTCCATTATCGACCAATTCCCTGAATTTAAGTTTAACGATTCGGTCTTCAATGCTATGAAAACTAATAATCGCCAATCGTCCATTAAGCGCTAAGGCTTCAACCGCCTTATCAATAAAATTCTCTAGGACTTTTAATTCGTCATTGACAGCAATTCGTAAAGCTTGAAAGGTTTTTGTAGCCGGATGGATAGTTTTTTTGAAAGACCTTCTAGGTACAACTTTTTCCACTATTTCGGCCAACTCCTTGGCAGTAGCTATTGGTTTAATCTTTCTCGAAACAGCGATGGCGCGGGCGATTTTACGAGCATAACGCTCTTCCCCATAACCATAAATCACATTAGCAATATCTTCTTCCGACCAACCATTTACGATATCGTAGGCGGTAAACAAATAGTCATTAGACTCACCAAAAGTCATAAGTAATGGTTCCTCCGCTTGAAAAGAGAATCCCTTTCCACCATCAGTAAATTGATCGGTTCGCCAACCAAGATCAGCTAAAATTGCGTCGACTTTTTCTATATTTAAAGAGCTCAGGATTGTATTAAGATTTGAAAAATTATCATTGATTAAATGTATAGTTGGAGCATTTTTTTTAAGTTCTAGAGGATTATCTCTAAAAGCGGTTTTGTCAGCATCGATACCAACATAAACACCTTGTTTTCCCAACTGTCCGCAAATCAATTTTGCATGTCCACCACCACCATAGGTTGCATCAACTACCACACTGTTCTTATTTAATGCCAGTGCCTCTACCGCCTCAGTTTGTAGAACTGTGATGTGCTTCATGGTAATAAAAGTAGAAAGAGAATTTATAGGACACCAATCTCTCCGAGTTTTTCAGCAAGAGCGTCAGCTTCTAGCTCGATCTTGCGCTTATACTCAGTCCATTTTTCCTCATCCCAAATTTCGATACGATTATGGATACCGGCAAGCACAACGTTTGTACTTAAGGTAGCAAAATCTTTCAAAAAGTCTGGCACGAGAATACGTCCAACTGAATCCACCTCCACCTCTACTGCTCCCGACAAGAAGAATCGATTGAAGCTTCTTGTATCCGCCTGTCCGAGTGGAAGTTGACCAATCTTTTCAGTGATCTTCTCCCACTCCCGGAGCGGATATACAAAGAGACAGTTGTCGAGACCTCGGGTTACTACAAGTTCTTTCCCAAGTTCCTTTCGCCATTTAGACGGTAAGGACAGCCGTTTCTTAGGATCCAACGTATGCTTGTATTCGCCGATTAACATATCTCAACTAGTCTATACGACTTTCGTCGTATTTTCCACTATCTCCCACCACACGTACATTGTATACCACTTTACCCCACCTGCAACTACTTTATACCCAGAAATTGGGTATAACTTTCTACAAATACAAAAAACCGGTGGATTCCTACGGAATCCACCGGTTTTTTGTTTACTATTTTACTTTGCTAACCCGAACCCTTTAGTTACAGATTCAATCTCAGTCTGCCCACCAAAAACCAATACACCAAGATATTCTATTTCGTCATTTTTCTTACCAGCTGTAATTTCTTTTTATTTTCTTATCATTAGTTGTTTCCAACATCTCTCTAGTAAAAACAGCTACTTGTAGATTACTTTCTCTAGCTATAGTTAGCAACTTTTTTAACTCTTCATTTGTATCTGAAACTTTTACCATAATTGGATGTTGTATATTCAAAGGGATTGATACACCATCACTAGTTTCAATAGAATCATATTTCAAAAGTGATTTACCGCCTCTGACACCAAGTTCAGCTCCTAAATGAGCAATTGTATTTGCTATTTGCCATGATTCCAAATTAGCTTCTGTGTTATAGACAGCTACGGCCACCTTTCTTTCTTTTTCCTTTATTGACACATCTTTAGATTTCATCAACGGAAATAATTGTGTCTCACGGATTGGTTTATCTTCCAAGATTGCAAATAGTCTTTCACCAAAACCAAAACCACAAGCTGGTGGCATACCGTGCTCAAGCATTTCTACGAATTCAAAATCTGGCATCATAGCTTCAGCATCACCTCTTTCAATTAGAGTTTGTTGTAAATCAAAACGAGCTTTCTGCTCCAAAGGATCGTTTAGTTCTGAATAGCCATTTCCTACTTCCGTACCGGCAATAATCGGCTGAAAGCGTTGTGTAGCACCAGGTTGCCCAACCACCTCTTTAGCTAAAGGCGAAACAAGTTTTGGATGATTGATTAAAAAAGCCGGACCAGCAATATGTTTACGACAATACTTCCACAAAGTATCAGTAAGACGTTCGATATTATCTCCTTCGTACTTCACTCCAAGCGCATTTAATTTGCTTTTTATTTCTTCCTCATTGGTGTTTAGCAAATCTATATCAGTCTGCCTTTTAATCTCTGTTATGTAATCAACCTTAATCCACTCATCTGCCAAATCGAAGGTATGCTCTCCGCGTGTAAATTTGGTCGTGCCATATACCTCACTAGCAATCGTTCGATAAAGATTTTCCACTAAACGCATACCATCTTCATAATCAGCAAAAGCTTGGTAAAATTCCAAATTAGTAAATTCTTGTAAATGATTTGGACTTGTACCTTCATTACGATAAACACGACCAATTTCGAAAATCTTTTCAAAACCAGCTGATAGAAGCCTTTTCTGCCACAATTCCCCTACCGAGATACGCAGGAAAACATCAATATCAAAATCATTATGATGAGTTGCAAAAGGTCTAGCTTCAGCACCACCAGTTGTTACTTCTAGCGTCGGAGTTTCCACTTCAGTGAAACCCTGTTCCTTCATAAAACTCCTAGTCACATCCCAAAACTTTTCCTTACGCTTAAACATCTGACGCAGTTCATCACGACCTAATAAATCTAGATATCTTTTTCTAATTCTCTCCTCCTCATCTTGTAAACCATGATATTTATCTGGCAAAGGTAGTAGACTTTTTGTGACCATGCGCCAAGATTCTACTAAAAGTGATTTTTCACCTCTTTGCGTCACAAACAGTGTGCCGGTTACATCAATAAAATCACCTCCATCGACCACATCTTTAAACAGAGAAAACGACTCTTCTGGGATAACATCTTCTTTAAACACCACCTGTAATTTACCAGTTGCATCCTGTAACACCACAAACATGATTGCCCCTTGTCCACGCACAACCATTACTCGCCCAACTATAGTGATAATCTTTTTCTCTATCTCCAAATCAGAAAACTGCTCAAGCACAGAAATAATTTCATGTGACCGATTTACCTCTGCTGGATAAGGATTTATGCCTTTATCTTTTAAAATTTGCAGTTTTTTTAAGCGCTCAGCGCGAATTTCTTCTAGTGATGACATAATGGCTGTAGTGTAACGGGAAAATGAGAAAAATAAAAGCCCCGAAGGCTACGCCTTCGGGGCTTTTATTTTTCTCATTTTCTACTCAACCTTCAAGATCTTATACTTCTGCTTACCAGCTGGAGTATCAAAAGTGAATTCATCACCCTTAGTCTTCCCCATCAAAGCTTCTCCGAGCGGTGACAAGTAGGACAATTTGCGCTCATGAATATTAGCCTCATCAGAACCAACAATGGTGTAGTTGCGAGTATCTTTCTCCTTATCCTTTTGAATAGTCACAACTGAACCCAAACCTACAACATCACCTTTCTTCTCGTGCGCAACAATCTTAGCCTCCTTAATAACCTTTTCTAGATAACTGATTCTTTCTTCGATTGCTGCCTGCATATCACGAGCTTCTTGATATTCGGCATTTTCTGATAAGTCACCAAGACTACGAGCATACTCTAGTGATTCAGCCACTTCTTTACGTCTAACAGTCTTTAAATGATCAAGTTCTTTTTTTAATTCCTCAAACTTTTCGGCGGTTAAAAATGCTTGTGTATCGTTCATATGCAATAAAAATTTATCCAATTATACTTACTTCGCCGTATCGGTCAAATCACCAATAATGATCATTCGTTATCAACCTTAATTCCTAAATATTCCGGTCGATTCTTCGACATCCATTCTACCACATCGCCCATGATTCTGGTGGCACCAAGCGCGTTACTCCTTGGAGCTTTATCCATCATCAAAATAAATGCATACTGTGGATTTTCATAAGGAAAAAAACCGGCCGCCCAAGAATTGACGTAGGCATTACCAGCACCGATTTCTGCCGTACCAGATTTGGCAGCCACCGCTACATCATCACGTTCCAGACCTCTAGCTGTTCCACCATCATAGTTTACAGTCTTTCTCATACCTTCGTGGACAATTTTTAGATAATCCTGATTTAAATGAAGATCAGTCATATTTCCTTGTTTACCCTTTACCACGTGTGGTTCAATCAAATATCCA
The DNA here is from genome assembly GCA_001567365.1 of Parcubacteria bacterium OLB19. Taxonomy (GTDB): domain Bacteria; phylum Patescibacteriota; class Minisyncoccia; order Phycocordibacterales; family UBA918; genus OLB19. Next base: position 29,724 of record JZEL01000029.1, read on the forward strand.
CCGTTAGCCAAAGCTGAATAAGCTCTAAGCATTTGTATCGGGGTGGTCAAGAAACCAAACTGCCCAATAGCCGTAAAATACGTATCACCCAAGCGCCAATCATCGTCAAACACTTCTTTCTTCCAAGTTGGATCAGGTACAACTCCAGCTTGCTCCTCTGCAATATTGATACCCGTCTTAGAACCAAGTCCGAACTTTCGGTAATACTCAGACATCTTGGTGATACCAAGACCTTTTTGATCACCAAAACCGCCACCGATTATGTAAAAGTATACATTGGATGAGAAAGCGATTGCCTCACGCATTGTCATAGCACCATGAGCCCGCCAATCAGTGAAATGCGCAGGATTGTCTGGATTATAAGGATTAGGTACTACTATTTCACCAGTACTAACTATAATTTTGTTTGGATCAATGATTTTTTCTGACAAAGCCGCGTAAGCTACAAATGGCTTTACTATTGACCCTGGAGTATAGGCACCACTTATGACTTTATTTAAAAAAGGTAGACGATCATCATTATTATAAGTTTCTATAGTTGCCACCTCATCACCGTCAGCCATCACTTCTGGATCATAACTAGGAAAACTAGTAAGAGCTATCAATTCACCAGTATGAACGTCCATTATTGCTCCTGCACCACTACGAAATCCAGCTTTAGCACTAGAAGTGGAAATAATCTGATACATAGCCTCAGACAACTCGGCATCGATAGATAAATGCAAGGGTTCGCCTGACACCGCATAATCAAGCGCATGTTCACTAATAACGTTATTTAAAGCATCTGCCACCACAATCTTGCTCCCATTTTTTCCTTTTAACAGATCATCATAGGCAGCTTCCACTCCATTTCTACCAAGATACTCAGTACGAAAATAAAATCCACGATTATCTTTCTTTGGATAACTTACATATCCAAGCACCTGACCCAAACCAAGTCGATCAGTGTAAGCTCTGATTGGAAAATCATAATGACCACTCTGGTCTACTTCGTTCCAAACCACCATTTCCCCTTTACGGTCGTAGATAACTCCTCTTTCGGCAATAATAGTACTTCTATCCACCGTATTTGATTCAGCAATAGCCAAAAACTCCTCACCTTTGGTGACCTGCAAAACGTAAACCTTACTTAAAAAAAAGACCGCTACCAAAACAAATACCACCCCAACTTTATATATACTCTTGTTAGGAATTGGTAATTCTCTTTTACCTTCTAATCGATCAAGATCTAACCCTAGAATATTGGTTGCGTCCAGCAAAACCTCATCTACCTCGACTTGATTTTGTCTTTTTTTACGAAACCATCTCATCGTTTTTAGTATACATCAATAACGACGGTTTTAGTAAATCAACCAAAAACACCGCACTGATAGTAATAATACTAAGTATTGGTATAGAATTAAAAGCACCAAAATAACCATCGGTCAATATCGCTACCAAAATCAATTCATAACCAGTAAATTTAAACATATACCAAAGAGCAATCGGTATTACCAGCCAATAAAGTGGAGTAATGATTAAAAAAGTTATTAAAATAAAAAGTAAAATTCGCAACATACAATCACTGATTAATCGTACCTGTAGCAGTAGTGGAAGAAATTTCATCCGCAGGAGTACTGGAAGCGGTGGTTGTAGCTAATTCAGCCTTAATCTTGGCGGAAATTGATTCTATGGTTGTGTCACTCATAAGCATCTTTTGTCTAATTGCATTTTTAATCGTTTCTTCGATATCATATTCGGTTTTTGGTTCAACTGCCTCAATATCAATAGATACATAAAAAATACTATTCATCGCTGTCGGCGGGGTTACATAACCATACTGTTCTGGTTGAGTAGGATGATTTTCTACTGAAATGATTTCACCATAGACTCCGTTAGACACCCCTGGCAATAACACCAACTGTCCAACAGTAAGTGGTACTCCTTGTGGTAACTTTACCCGAGCCACTCCTCCACCCATACCTTCAAGAGTACTAAAAACATTAGGACCAATTACATAAGCAGTTGATTCAAAACCAGGTGTAGTAAATAATTCTACAAAAGCATACTTAGAAGACACTTCTGCCACTACTCCAATAACAGAATCTAATCCTGAATAAACTGGCACACCGACCGACACTCCATGATCAGAACCTCTGTCAATCTGCATTAAATCATAAGCTAGGCTATTTGGGCGCGCTATTACCCTAGCCACCAAACGATCGCTAGAACTACTCACATTAGCCAGAGCTCTAAGTTGCATATTCTCTTCCAACAATCGATCAATAGAAAGTTGTGTGCCGGTCTCGGTTACCAATTCTGCTCTCAGAGTTTCAAGTTCATTTACCAATTCTGCTCTCGAACGTAAATAAGTGGGAAAAACTCCATCTGAATTTTTTACCCAAGCAGTAGTAGCATGAAAAGGATACAAAACAACCATTGACACCTTAGACACAAGCCAAGGTAATAACAAACCGATTACCACCAAAAAAATGGAGGTAAAGAACCAAAACCGTCGCCTTTTATGTAAGGTACGGGGATAATTCACCTTCGTTATCGATGAGTACTTCTTCATATTGTTCAAAATTTTCTATTACAATACCAGCCCCGCGCACCACCGAACGTAATGGATCAGGCACAATAATTACTGGTACCTGTAAATTTTCTTCCAACAAATCAGCCAATCCCGGAATCAAGGCACCACCTCCGCAAACATGAATTCCCCTTTGCATTACATCAGCCAAAACTTCCGGTGGCGTTTTTTCCAACACCGCTTTAGTGGATTCTATAATTGTATCAATTTGTCCAGCCACCGCATCCTTCACATCACCAGCAGTGATAATTACCTCCCGAGGTAAACCAGTCATAACATCACGTCCTCGTATCACCATCTCATTACTACTACCATCAAATTTTACCGATGCCAGAGCAATCTTAGCCTCTTCAGCCGTTTTCTCGCCAACATAAACTTTAAATTGATCACGAATATAAGAGGCTATAGCTGAGTTTAAATGATCTCCAGCCACACGTAAATTTTTTGCCACCACAATTCCATTTAGTGAAATTACTGCTATATCAGTAGTACCCCCACCAATATCAATAATCATATTACCAGCGGCTTTACCTACCGGTAATTTTGCACCAATAGCAGCTGCCATCGGTTCTTCAATTAAAAACACATCACGAGCTCCGGCATTTTTAGCAGCATCGCGAGCTGCTCGCATCTCAACATTAGTAATACCAGAAGGCACACCGATTAACATACGCGGAGCAATAAAAGATTTCACATCACTCTGGACTTTGTTAATCAAATATCCGAGCATTTCTTCTGTCACCTCAAAATCTGATATCACACCATCAACCAAAGGTCGTACCACTTCAATATGTTGCGGAGTTCGTCCTTGCATAGATTTTGCATCCTGACCAACAGCCACCAGCTGACCGGTTTTCTTATTAACAGCCACAATGGTTGGTTCATTCAATACAATACCTTTATTTTTTACATAAACTAATGTATTAGCGGTACCTAAATCAATAGCAATATCAGTCGAAACCACTGATAAAAACTTATTTAAATTTTGGGTTAAAAAACTCATTGATTTACTATATTACTACGTATTCGGATCACTATCAAAATCACCAAACAATTCCTCTTCCGACAAGAAACGTACTTCACCTGTACTTCTGGTTACAACTTCAAATTTTCCTTCCTCTTTAGTCTTTTTACTAACAACCACTCTGTACGGTACACCAATCAAATCACTATCAGCAAATTTTTTCACCTACACGCGCCTCTCGATCATCGTACAAAACTTCTACACCCTTATCTTTAAGACTATTATAAATACCGTCAGTAAAATCAACAATTGACTCATCTTCTCGATTTAAACCAACCAAATGAACCTTGTATGGCGCAATATTTTCAGGCCATATTATTCCCTTCTCATCAGCCAACTTTTCAACCACCACTCCCATTACTCGAGTAACACCAATTCCATAAGATGCTAAATAGACAAACTTATCCTCTCCATCTGCATCTTTGTATGTCACATTCATCTGTTCACCTTTTTCAGTACCAAACTTAAAAATATTTCCAACCTCTGCGCTTTTTACCGATTCTAATTCATTCTTGGCAATACCAATTTCCGAAGAAGCATCATCAAGCACTTCTTCATTAACAGCAATATTTTTTGCCTTATTAACATAAAGCACATCTTCCCCTGCCTCACAAATAGTTTGAAACTCGTGACTAAATTTTGTAAAAGCGCCACCGCCAGCAAAAGTGACATAAGTATCTTCGCCAAGACCAAGTCTCTGGTAGATTCGTTTATAGGCTTCAATTACCTTGTCATAATAATCATCCATATCGGCTTTTGAGGCATGTAATGAATACATGTCTTTCATCACAAACTCACGACCACGCATAATACCGCTCTTTGCTCTTAATTCATTACGGAGTTTTGTTTGGAATTGATAGACACTAATAGGTAAATCTTTATAACTATTTATATAGTTACCCATCATCGTCATAATTGCCTCTTCATGAGACCAACCTAAACCCAATTCATTTCCATCCTTCAATTTAGTTTTAAACCAAACATCAACCACCTCATCACTCCAACGACCGGTTGATTGCCAGACTTCAGGTGGTTGCAAACTAGTCATTATCAATTCTTGACCACCAATAGCATTCATCTCTTCTCGTATAATTTGTTTGATTTTATCTAAAACCCTAAGACCAAGTGGTGTGTAAGCATAGACTCCAGCCATGACCTTGTACACAAAACCAGCTCTGATCAACAACTGAGCATTCTTTGCGGTTTCATCTGCCGGACTCTCCCTTCTGGTTTTGGTAAAAAGTTTTGATTGTCGCATAAGCCTATTTTATAAGAAGAATTAATTGCTAAAGATTCTAACGATGTCGTTATAAGTTACCACTATCATCAAAAGCATCAAGAGGGCAAAACCAACTAGGTTTAATCGCCCAGCCCAAACTGGATTTATTGGTCTTTTGATTATCGCCTCTATAGCCACAAATAACAACCGTCCTCCATCGAGCGCTGGTACTGGTAGGAGGTTAATAATTGCTAAATTAAGAGAAATAATAGCTGTGAAGGAAAGTAAGGCCACCAAACCGAAATCAGCAGCATCTCCAACCATACCTACGATTCCAACCGGTCCGGCAACTTGCGATAAATCCGCCTCACCAACAACCGCTTCAGACAATAATGTAAATAAGCCAATTGTGATATTTTTCAACCCTTCTCCAGTTGCGACAAAGGATTGTGTTAGAGCCTCAGAAAACGATCTTTCCACATTTTCCACCATCGCTAAAGAAACACCGATAGCTACCTTATCTTCTTGACCAGCAATTAATCCTTTTTTGGTTCTACTTCTATAACTCCTTCCTTATCACCGTATCGGTAATTAATTACTAAAGTTTCTGGGTGTGCCTGAACAAAACCGGTAAAAGTTGAAGGTTTTGGATTCTCTAGCACATCAGCACCAGACCTAACGCTAATAATCTCAGAACCTGGAGATAACTTATCAGTCAAAGGACTATTTGGTAACAATCCTGAAACATATAAAACCGCCTCTGGTGAAGCTTCTTTTTCATCAACCGCAGTCGGCATCCCGATCATAAAAATGATCAAAAATAAGAACCAGGCAAAAATCACATTCATGGCAACACCAGCAATTAAAACCAGTGCCTGTGCCCATTTTGGTCTTGAACCAAAGGCTCTAGCTTTATCCGGATCATCATCGGGAATCTCCTCAAGATTTTCACCAAAAATCCTTACAAACCCACCGATTGGTAGAGCATTAAAAGTATATTCCGTTTCACCTTTCTTAACTCCAAACATTTTGGGAGGAAAACCAATACCAAATTCATCGACCCGCATGCCGGTTTTCTTGGCTACGATAAAATGCCCCCATTCGTGTACCAAAATGAGTACAAATAAAACTAGAAGAAATAAAATGACGGACATATTATTTTTGTAGTTCGCGTTCTTTGTTTACAAACAAACCTTCCAGATCATTATTAGTTTCCTCTACCGCCTTCTGAACAGCCTCCTTGTAGGTAAATTTGTCATCCTCTCCAATCTCGTTAGCTTTAAATTGGCGTTCGATTTCTTTCATTTCATCATCACGAATAGAACGTACAGAAATACGTGCATCTTCCAGTTTACTCTTTGCCAACTTTAAAAGTTGAACTCTTCTTTCACTTGTAAGTTCAGGAAAAATTACTCTCAAACCAGAAGAGTCAGTAACGACCGACACTCCAAGATCAGCGTCCCTAACAGCTTTTTCAATTGCTACCACCTGACTAGCATCCCAAGGTACCACCCTTAAAGTTCTTATGTCTTCAATACTGATTGATCCAACTTGTTGCAACGACATTAAAGTACCGTAACTTTCAACCCTAACGCTATCCAAAATTGCCGGACTAGCTTGTCCTGTTCTGATACCAGCATATTCCTTAACCAACCAATCAATCACTTCTTTAAATTTTTGCTTCATTTCCGTATTCATATCTTTTTTTAATTACAACCTATAGTTTAGCATTTTATTATTTTTCTGCAGTATAAGGTATGGTGAGTGCAATTTCCTCTAATAACATCTTATTTGAGGCCCCTCTCATTCCAAGATTCATTACACTCATTTGCAAAGTGAGTATTTTTTCTGATTTAAACAATAATAATGATGAGGTCAGCCAATCAGCTACACCGGATTTTATATCCTTTAACCATACCTGGTCATCTTTATCCAATTTCTTAGCAACAAGTAACAATCTATCCTTATATGGTAAATCAACAAATTCAGAAAAACTTTGATTTTTATCTACCCTATTCTCTGCTATTTTGTACTCTAGAAACCTTGACTTTAAAGTTGGTATCAAGATATTAGCCCTCGGTACAATAAAAAGAAAAACGGTTGAAATTGGTGGCTCTTCTAGAATTTTTAACAAAGCTTGTTGTGCCTCGATAGTAAAATTTCCAACTTTCACCACAATAAGTTTTTTGCTATTTTCACCAACTGGTTGAATGTAGGCTTTTTTAATCAAATTACGTGAATCGTCAATTCCAAACAAATCGACATTCAGCTTTTCAATATCATGAAAGTTATGTATCAACAAGAAGTCCGGCGGTAAGCTAGAAACATCCAAATCAGCATAAATTATATAAGAATGATGAGTTAGCATCGCACTATATTATGCGGAATTGCGTTGCTTTTGCAAATCAATTATATGTTTTATCACTCTTCGTAAATAAGTTTCAAAAGTTTCACCAGACTCATATACAATTCCTTGCTCATACCGCCAACCATTCATGTAGTCAGTTACGCTTTGGCGAATTTCCTGTGTAGCACCTTCAAAACGACCAGCCAAAAGTAACGGTACTTGTATGCCAGAAATTTTTTGAAACAGCGGATGTTCCCGTCCTTTAGGACCAGTACCAAACAAACCACTTTTTTTAAATAAAGACCAATCAGACAATAATTCATCGAGACCAGCGTCAATTTCAGCTGTATAAAGTGGATTTCCCACCTCACTTTCTTTTCTTGGTAAAGATGTAGGTAAATCAGAAAAACTCGGTACTTTCTTTTCTTCAGCCAGAGAAGGGATTTTAGTCGAAACCACTGGAGTTGATACAGTGACTGGTTTTGATTGACTAGGAGTGACAGGATTTGTCATTACTCGCATGGCTGGAATAGGTTTGACTGGTATATTAGACACCACAGGTGCACTATCGGTATTTTCAAATCCGGACTTTTCCTCTGATTTTGGAGTAAACTTACTTATTGTCACCGGTGGAGGTGTTGCAACAATATTAGGTTTTATTTCTGGTGTAACTTCTGCTTCTTTATTTGAAATTTCTTCTTTGATTGTTTCTGCTACTTCACTAGAATTAACGACTGGAATTTCATTCTTAGTTATAACTTCATCTTTAGTCTCAATACTGACAGAAACAGATCTTTCATTCACAACTCTATCTACCGCCAAAAAAGCAGTCTCTAATCTCTGCATAGCTACATCAAGCTCAGTAGCGGACGTTGAGCTAAGTTTTTTCATCGCATCAAGCAAAGCGTTCATATATTCACGCCCAACCTGATTATCAATATCTACTAGATTTACCGGATTACCAACTTTGCTATTTACAATATTTTTGATCTCACGAATTCGATCAAGATATTTTTTATTTACAGCCGATTCAGTTTGTTTAATCTCAGTTTTTTCTTCATAATCCTTATTCTCAACCTTGATTTCATTTACTTCTTTTTTTTGTAACAGACACCTCATTGATCACCTCTTTTTTTTTCATATACTTTTTTTCAAATCGGTCGCTAACGGTAGGTTATTTGGAGTTTCCTGAATTTGATTATCTTCTACTTTTTTATCAGACTGTGATTTAAATTGCTTTACTGCTGTTTTAGCTGTAGCAACAGACATCGAAGGTCTAACTACGTCAGCTTTTACCGTCACCGCTGGGGTGACAAAAGATGGAGTTGGTCTATATGATCCAAACAATAGTGTTGGTCTTACCAATTTTTTCTTCTAACTTTTCAACTGGCTTTTGACTAGGTGGAGCAACTGGTTCTATTTTGTAATTATTTAACTTTTGCTCAAGAGAAATTCGAACCGACTCATCACCACCTCCACTAGTATAGAGAAAGACTAAATCACGTAATTCATTCTTTACAACAGTTGGTAATTCACTTTTGCGAATACCCGCAAGCAAGGACATAATGCTGGCTTGGGTACTAAAATCAAACACCTTAGTTGAAGAACTATTGTGATCCATAACTCTGTAAGTGTAACATTACCAATCAATAAAACAGTAAACTAATTCAAGAAAGTTGTGAATTATTATTCAGCTAAAATTTTAAATTCCGACATAAAGGCTACCATTTCTTCATTTAAAATTTCACCAAACGCTGGATATTTCTCACAAAGATTTTCAATAAATTTCTCCGAACCAACTTGTAGATTTATGTAAGTCTCAAACTCACGCGTAACCTCTTCGGATTCACTAGCTAAGTATTTCATCAAAGCACTTTGAAAAACTAAAGTGCCCACCTCCTCGGTAAAAAGCAAACTTTCGTTGCTAGTGTAATCATTTAACTTAAATGTAGTATGTGTTGCCATATTGATTTATTTTATTCTACCACTAAATTTTTCCACCATATAGCGTGAAAACAAATCTGATAAATAGGTTCCGGGAGTACTCGGTAAACCACTTGCTTTCATTTCCCTAATTTTATCTACCCAAGCTAAGAAAGCTTCATATTTCATGCCATATTGTTGTACATGAATGCGAACATTAGGATCTTGACTTAATCTTTCAATATCTTCTATCTTCATTACCTTAAAAAATTCATAAGGACTTGTAAATCGTTCTCGTGGAGTAAGCCAATCATAAGCTCTTTTCTCTACATCAAGAATCTCTCTTCCCAAAACCCGATTAAAATGCTGTTCGCCGCCAAACACTCTTTTCACTTCTTCCGTATACGATGGTGTTTTAAAGTAATTATCTGGAGGTAATCCCTTTGGTGGCGGAGGAATATCTGGTGATATTGGTGCAGGTTCACTAATTACAACTTTTGGTAAAGGCGACTCTGTTTTCACTACACTATCTGGCACTTCTTGAGATTTGATCGGAATTTGCTGAACAACACCTCCACCGTCCTGCACAGGAAGTGAACTTTGTTTTACATAGGGAGGTAGCACACCTTCACCTCTTTCAATATCTGCCATTCTTTCTAATTCTTTACCTAAAGCAGTCAGATTAATTTTTTCACCTGTATAAATCAAATCGATATTATCGTGACTTTTTAGTTCAAGTGATTTTAACAACCCTGCATCATCTCTAACTTTATCGAAAAGTGTATCCAAAACACGGTTTTTCTCGACTGTACTCAATCCATCTAATTCACTGGCGTACCGCTTTTCCATTATTTGCCATAGGGTATCTCCTCTTTCTACACTATATATTTCCGGTGTTTCTGTTACACTTTCGGTTGATAATCCTGCACTTGAAGCAGTAGGAGCACTTACCACACCATCATCACTTAGAAAAGCGTCCTTCTCTCCACTCATATCAATCTTTGGACCAGAACCTGCAAAACGACTTCCACTATCGGCACTTTCTACAGCAACAGAATTTGCTCCTTTCCCAGAAAATAATTGACTAAAATCTGTATTATGCAAAGCATAGCTAGCTACACCACCAGCCACAAAAGCCGCTCCGGCACTGGCAACCATTTGCGTTCTTTCAGCACCACGCTTAGTTTTTTCAGCTAATAACAATTCTTTTTCAAAATTATCTAAATCATCAACCGAGAAATTTTTCTTTAAATCTTCTGCATTTGCATAGGCTTTGTCTACGCCCTTTTGCAACAAATTCTTAACACCCAATCCAGTGGCTGTTGATGCAAAAATACTACCGACCATTTTTACACCTTGAAAAGTAGCCAAAGACAAGCCTGCAGATAGACCCCCAGTAAGGGCACCTGACACACCCGCAAGAACAATGATTCCCAATCTAATTGACTGCTTGTTAGCGCTAAGGGTTTTTAAAATTCGATCTCTTTGCTCTCTTTGCTTTTCGTTTAACAAATAAGATTCCTGTTTTTCTAAAAACTTTTGATTTGGCTTTAAAATAAATTTGTTGGCAAAGGCTATATTAAAAGCATCTGATTTTTTTTCATGTTTTTCACCATACCTATTTTTTATAGATAAATCTAGATTTGTAACATAATCTTTTTTCAGCTCTCTACATTTAACATCCAAATCAATTAGTTCGTGGGGTAAATCTGGCTGAAAACCGAAAAACCGTCCTGCTTTTTTAAGATAGTTTGAATCGTAACTTTTATAAAATTCTTCTAATTTTTGATCAAACTCTGCTTGTTTCTCTTTGTATTCAGTTTTTTTATGTAATAAAAGTTCCCAACGTTTTGGTTTCTGTTCTTCACCCTCCACTTTTTCAGTTGGATTTGGTTTTTCCTCGGTTGTTTGTGGTATAACATTTTCTTCCGATTGTTGTTGCGCTTCCACAACAGTTTCAGACCTTAATTCATCGATAAAAAGACGCAGGCCTTTTAGATACTTGTTTTTTATATTTTTTTCAGTAGTTTCGTCTTGTTTACTCACTCGATCAAAAAGTACAAAGAGGCTTTTAGCTGATTTTATTGTATCAGTTTCCTCTTTCCCTTCTATCAATTTCTCAAACTCCGCCTTAGCTACCAAAAAAGCCTCCTCCACTTCCTCTAGAGTATTTAAACTTTCTATTGCCTTGAGTTCTGCCACTTCTTCTGATTCTTCGGACACGTTAACTGTCTCCACTTCCTTTTTGGCTCCAGAAACTTCTTCTACCACAACAGCATCCTCAATATCTTTTTTTGGAGTTTCTTGCGTATTTTTACTAGATATAACCTCAAGATTCATATTACAAATATCTTAACACACCCTAAATCGGTAAAATTGGCTCTTTAACATATCTAGCTAATATTTCATCTTCAATTTCCTGACGTGGACGGCCGTGACGCATAGCACTAGCTTCAATAATCCTCTCCGCTCGACTTCTCTCGGATTTAATTGGTGGCATAGTGGCAAAACTAAACGGCTTAGTTGGCACACCGTTACTAAGCATTCTAGTGAACGCATTATAATTTGGTACATTCATAAGATCTTTAGCAGTGAAAACGGGCGAGAATTGTTGTTCCAAAAACTGAGCATCGTCAGAACCAACTCGAAATGAAACAATCGATCCAACATTTCCGAAAACCGCATCTTTGATTTTGTCGTCTAATTGAGCAATAAACTGATGCGCCATCGTAAGACTAAGTTTATATTTACGGGCTTCGGACAAAATTGAAGCAATAGCTGGTGTCGATACATTTTGAAATTCATCGATATGTAAATAAAAAGGCGCAAAGCCTTTGGTTGGGTCATCAACTCGTGATAAAGCCGCCATTAAAATTTTACCCACAAAAATCATACCGATTAAATTGGCATTAATTTCTCCCAATCTACCTTTAGCTAAATTAACTAAAAGAATCTTGCGATCATCCATAATCTGTCGAAAATTAAAAGCTGAATGTTGTTGGCCAATAATTGGACGCATATAGTCGTTAGCGGTAAAAACGTCAAATTTTGAAACGATATAAGGAACAATATTTTCTAAAGAAGCTTCGCCACCAGCTTTAGTAGCAATCTCACGCCAAAATTGTACCACTACTGGATTTTTAGCCTTTTCTAGTTTCATTCGTCTATACTTAGCATCAGCCATGACACGAGAAATATCCATCAAAGTATTACCACTATCTGGATCTTCCATCACTAGCAAGGTGGCATTACGGAAATATTGCTCAAACATCGGACCCATTGATTCTGGATTAGCACCATAGAGTTTTTGAAATATGGAAAAAAGTTCATTAACTACAAAAGTCTTTTGCTCTGGACGATTAATGTCATATTCAAGCATGTTTAGACCCACCACTCGATCCATACGAGATGGATCAAAATAAATCACATCCTGTTCTCTTTCTGGTGGAATTGCTCCCAACACATCTTCAATATCAGTTCCATGAGGATCGATCATACACACACCGTTACCTTGTTCAATATCTTGAATAATCAGATTAGTCAGGAATTTAGATTTACCAGTACCAGTCTGACCAATAACATACAAATGACGCATACGATCAGCTTCGTTCATGTAGATTGTTTTATCGGTATTGCGGTGACGATTAACACCAAGTACCGTTCCAGAAACCGGTATGTCATTGGGAGCAGCTGCCGTATTAGCATGTGACTGTTTGAATTGTGGTGATGACAAAATACCATTGACTGGAAAATGGATCAAGGTGGCTAATTCTGTAAGAGAAAGTGGCAGTATATTATTGGTAGTAAACTCACGGAAAGAAAAAGCTTTCTGTAAACGCTTCAACGAGCCACTTGCACGCTTAAAAATCAACGTGTTTCCCTCTACCAAATTAAATTGATTAAAGGTAGATTCAATCTCCGTTATAATCTGATTGGCCCGTTCTTTATTTTTGGCAGACACTGCCACTCGTACATTAGTTTCAATAATGTCAGATTTTGTCTTACGTGAAAATAATTCTATTTTTTCATTATCAGTTGATTCAACTTCTTTTCCGTTCGCATCTTTTCTGCTAAACAAGAGCTCAGAAACAGTAGCAAAAATCTCACCACCAATAGTACTTCGGGAAATAGCCTCCGATTCCTTCATACCCTTTTGCATGTTTTTGATTATCTCACTATAGCTTTTTCGATAATCTTTTTTAGGATAACGCATCAATATTTGTACCGCTGCCCCACCTCCTTCTCTTTCAATTTTTGAAAAAGCATTAAGAACAACTGACAAAGGATCAGACACAAAACCGTCATAAACACGTATCGGATAAATTGGGTGTTTCTTTAGACTTAACTCAGACATCACAGTCTCGCCTTGATCAACAAAAATATTATAATCATGAGACTGGATATTAAGTACCGCATGAGGGAAAAGTGAAAGAGTTTGTTTTTCAAAAAGCGCGACAAATCGATTAGGTATAGCCACATAAAATACAATGTCATCACTATAATCAGCAACAGCGATTTCAATTACAAAATGACTACCCTCACCATCAACACCAAAAGTCTTTAGACCAGCAAATAATTGCTCCATCATACCAACAACCTCAGCCAATTGGTACTCTTTACCAGCCCCATCCTTTGTCTCTGGTAAGGTCACCTCATAGAGGGTCATATTTAACAAATGCCAAGCAGGAACACCTTCTGCTAAATCTTGAAAAGTTACACCATTTCTAATATATTCAACCAACTGTCGATGTACTTCATCTACCACATAAGCATTATCCATTTTTTCTAAAACAGACAGAGCGTTTCGTATTCCTTTTTCTTTAGCAAGATTCAACATCTCTTCAACCGGCTCTGATGAGTGTTTAACTTGCTCAACCGACATAACCAAATCCATATCCCCAAGCCGACGCTCGGCACTCAAGACCATTTTGGGGGTAAAAGAAGAATATTCCCTAATCTCCTGTTTACCGATAGTTTCAATATCAGACTTATCTATTTCTTTTGTTCGAGCAAGCAGCTCACGCTCGCGTTCTGCAATTTTTTTCGCGTAAGTAGAAAATCTCTTCTTCTGGCGAAGAGAATTTTTTTGGTAAACCTTCTGGCATACCACCTATTGTAGCTTATGTAAAAAATATGGGTGTACTTAATCCACCAAATCTAATGCTTAGTTAAAACTGTGCGTTTGTATGTATCCAAATGCTCAAGAGCGATACCGGTACCAGTAGCGACACAAAACAAAGCTTTATCAGCCAACTGTGCCTTGACCCCAGTGCGTCTTTTGACCAATTCTGGAAAATTACGTAACTGTGACGTACCACCAGTCATGATGATACCACCATTAATAATGTCTGAAGCTAATTCTGGTGGAGTCTCCTGAAAAACATCTTTTATAGCCTTAATCATTTCCCTCAACTCTTTTCCAATAGCTCGAACCACTTCATTGGTACGAATTTCTGTCGTCCGGGGTAAACTAGATAAAACATCAATACCTCTAATTTCCATAACCAACTCTTCGGTGAGAGGCAAAGCAGAACCGATTGTAATTTTTATTTCCTCAGCCGTTTTTTCACCAATAGCTAAATTCCGCGACTTTTTAACATAATCTACAATTGCCGTGTCAATACGATTTCCAGCACATTTCACTGAATTTGAAGCCACGATACCACCGAGTGAAATCACCGCCACATCAATCGTACCCCCACCAATATCAATAATCATATTTCCTTGAGGTTCGTAAATTGGTACTCCGGCTCCAATAGCTGCTAGAATTGGCTCTTTAACCACATAAGCATTTTTAGCACCCGCCTTTAATGTAGCTTCAACTACCGCTCGTCTTTCTGTAGAAGTTACTCCGGCCGGCACCGACACCATTACATCGGGTTTAAAAATATTATATCTTCCAAGCGCTTTACGTAAAAAATAACGTAGCATGGCCTCAGTAACACGATAATCAGCAATAACACCGTCTTTCATAGGACGATAGGCACGAATGCTGTCGGGAGTACGACCGATCATTTTCTTCGCTTCCGCTCCAACTGCCAAAACACGATTATCATCTGAAACTGCCACCACCGAAGGCTCATTCAAAACAATACCCTCTCCTGGCACAAAAACTAAGATACTAGTTGTACCGAGATCAATTCCGACTTTTGGAGTTAGGTTTGGCCAAGACATGTTAAATTACAGATGTATATAGTACCCGCTTTTCCCCAAAACCACAAAGTGAAAAACTATAGCATATATGCTATAGTCACTACTGTATGAAAAATATTGGACACAGTATCGCTGATTTACGCGAAACTAAAGGTTTAACTCAAGCGGATTTAGCAAAAATTCTTAACACCACTCAAAGTGCTGTAGCTCGGATAGAATCAGGTAACCAAAATGTCAGTGCTGACATGCTAAAAAGAATCAGTAAGGCCTTAGGCAAAAACCTGATCACACTCTCTCCAGGAACAGTAAATGTGGAGATAGAGGGTGGTAATAAATTAAGCGGTACAATTGAAACTAATACTTCTAAAAATGGTGCTGTTGGTCTACTTTGCGCCAGTCTTCTCAATCGTGGTACTACCACCCTTCACCGAATGCCCAGAATTGAAGAAGTTCACCGCATTATCGAAGTTTTGGAAAGTATTGGTGTAAAAGTGGAGTGGCAGGGAAATTCAGTAATAATTACTCCACCTAAGAAATTAGCCCTTAATAAAATTGACGAAGAAGCTGCTAGGAGAACTAGAAGTATTGTCATGTTTATTGGTTCCTTAATTCATCTTCTACCAAAGTTTAGCTTGCCACAATCAGGCGGTTGTAAACTCGGTAGCCGAACAGTTATACCTCACTTCTACGCTCTTGAGCATTTTGGTGTTGACATAAAAACTACTGATAAAAGCTACGAAGTAACCAAGACACCCAAAACACCTGAAGAAATAATTCTCTATGAGTCTGGTGATACTGTAACCGAAAACACTCTTTTTGCCGCCGCCAAAACGCCAAGCACCACAATTATTAAATATGCCTCGGCTAATTATATGGTGCAGGAAATTTGTGTTTTCTTACAGCTGTTAGGGGTTAAAATTGAAGGAGTTGGGACTACCACTCTTAAAGTAACCGGAGTTGATGATATTAATAAAAATGTTTCTTACACTCTTTCCGAAGATCCTACCGACAGCATGTTCTTTTTAGCTACAGCTATTGTCACCAACTCATCTATCAATATCACACGTTGTCCGATTGAATTTCTAGAACTTGAGCTATTAAAACTAGAGAAGATGGGTTTTAAATATACAAAATCAAAAGTCTATCTATCTGAAAATGGTTTTACTAAACTAGTAGACATAACAACTAAACCATCAAAGTTGGTTGCGCTACACGAAAAAATTCACCCTTCAGTTTATCCAGGTTTAAATATAGACAACCTTCCCTTCTTTGCAGTTATTGCCACCCAAGCTGATGGACAAACTTTGATTCACGATTGGGTCTATGAGAAGAGAGCTATTTATTTTACAGAGTTGGAAAAACTGGGCGCCGATACCGTACTAGCTGATCCACATCGCATCTACATTACTGGTCCAACCAAACTAAAACCAAATGAGTTGATTTGTCCTCCCGCTTTACGCCCAGCCACCATTCTCCTCATTGCCATGCTTGGAGCCAAAGGCAGGAGTGTTCTACGCAATATCTATAGCATCAACCGTGGTTATGAAAAGCTAGTAGAGAGATTGACTTCACTCGGAGCCAAAATTTCTTATTTAGATGAGTTTTAGTTTAAGTATAAAAAAGCTCCGAAGGCTACGCCTTCGGAGCTTTTTTATACCACCTGACTCTCCTTCTACATTCTGATACAATACCCCGAATGTTCGTTATTCAGGTAATTCCTTTAATCAAAGACACCAAAATCAACAACCTTTCCTATTTTAGTAGTACCAATTATGAAATTGGTACTTTCGTTGAAGTACCGATTCGCAAAAAAACTTATCGCGCTATAGTTGTTGAATCAAAACCAGTTTCTGAGCATAAGAGTAGTTTAAAAACCGCCCACTTTACCTTACACAAACTACCAGAACAAAAAAATATTTCTGTAATACCATCATGTCTTCGCGAAACGGCAAAAACTTTAACTGAAGTTTATCCAACCACAACCGGTGGCGTTCTATACCAAATTCTTTCACCAGATGTAAGAAACGGTGATTATCAATACCCAAATATTTCTTCTTTAACTCATAAAGAAGAAACCACTCCACAAATACTGACTGACACCATTAAAAATCGTTATATGTCCTATCGCAGTCATATAAGAAGCATTCTCGCCAGACGCGGTTCAGTGATGTTTGTTGTACCAAATTCAGTTGACCTTGATTATGCTGAAAAAAATTTAATGACCGGTATTGAAGATCGAATAGTTAAATTCTCACCCAACCAAACAAAACGAGAGAGAATTAAGGCTTACGAAGCTTTTGAAGATACTACTATTGCTAAAGTTATACTTACCACCCCTACCCACGCCTATCTTGACCGTGTCGATCTCCTCTCTATTATCATCGAAAGATCTGGTAGTACTTTATATAAGGTTCGTACTCGGCCATATTTAGATCATCGCACAGCTCTAATTATTCATGCCAAAACTACTGGAAGAAATATACTACTTGGCGATATTTTACCTCGCACAGAAGATGAATTTTTTCGTCGCAATGAAATTTATTACACTTACAACGAAGAAACTAAACGTATCGCTTTTCCCACTCCACTTACAATCATTGAACAACAAGACAAGCCAACAACGGAAACACCTTTCTCTTTATTCTCTAATGAGTTAAAAAAACGTGTTAATTCTACTCTCGAAGGAAGAGGTCGTGTTTTTATGTACGGCGCAAGAAGAGGTATTTCTCCAGTAGTTATCTGTATAGATTGCGGTTTTATTTTTCGTTGCCCCGATTCACACACCCCCTATTCCCTACTAAAAACCCATAACAAAGCTGGAGAAGAAGAGAGATGGTTTGTTTCCAGCACCTCCGGTCGGAGAGTTCGAGCTTCTGACATTTGTGATCAGTGCGGTTCATGGCGACTTAGACAAAGAGGTATTGGTATTCAGCAAGTTTATGATGAATGCCTCGCTACTTTTCCTAATCAGCCAGTTCTACTATTCGACAACACCACTGCTGACACTCGAAAAAAAGCCGAAAAAATAATCACTGATTTCTATGAAAAACGTAATGTGATTTTGGTTGGCACACAAATGGCAATACCATATCTGACTAAAAATGGTACCGATTTGAGCACAATTATTTCGCTTGATGCTACACGTTCAAACCCCACTTGGCGCGCCGACGAAGATGTCTTTCGCTTGCTATTAGAATTGCGTGAAATTTCAAACAAGGAGGTTGTGGTACAAACACGTTCTAAACCCGACGACTTACTTAATTATGCAACTACTGGCAATTTAGATAATTTCTACAGTGATGAAATCATGCTTCGTGAACAACTAGGATATCCGCCCTTCTTTACTTTTATTTTGTTAAGTTATGCTGGTAACAAAAACGCCGTCGAAGAAGTTGAATCACAAATTAAAAACCTCGCAAAATCCTATGAGGGTAATTATTACAGTAATCCGTTTTCACAAAATGATAAAATTTTGCGTTACGCATTATTCCGCCTACCAGCAAACAGCAAAAAACTAAGAGATTTTATAGACATAATCCGTCTTCTCCCTCCCTATATAAAAATTGAAATTGACCCTAGCCGTATTGTCTAATTAAAAAACTTGTGGTATTTTGCTGTTATCAATATGGCTAAACTCGTACCAGAAAACAATCCAGTTTTACACATCATTGCTGACGAAATAACTTCGGAGGAATTTACTAATGGCACCGTTAAGAAAATCATCAGTGATTTAAGACAAGCCATTAAAACCTACAAGGTCGACGGTTTTACCGCTGTAGCCATTGCCGCACCACAAATCGGTGTTGGTAAAAGAATCTTTATGATTGAAGACCAAAGCGATGAAGCCGACCGCTTACCCACCATTATCGCTATCAATCCGCGCTTTCTAAAAATGTCAAAAAAGACCCATTTAGTTGGTGAAGGTTGTTTATCTATCCCCGACCGTTATGGCTTGGTACGTCGTTCCACCAATGTCACAATTGAAGCAACTGATGAAAACGGTAAAACCTTCACTCGAGGTGCTGGTGGTCTATTAGCACAAATCATGCAACATGAATATGATCATCTTGACGGAATTCTTTTCACTGACCGCGCGGAAAAAGTTTGGATTAAAAAAGATGGTGAGAATATCGAGATAACTGAAGATAACAATATTTAAACTCATGAAAATTGCTTTTTTTGGCACCCCAGAAATTGCCTCTATTGTTTTAGAGGAACTAAAAAACGCTAATCTTATTCCCAATCTCATAATTACAAATCCCGACGCACCAGTTGGTCGCAAACAAATCTTGACCCCACCACCGGTAAAAATATGGGCACAAAATCAATCAATACCAGTCACCCAACCACTTTCACTTAAAAACCCTGATTTATTACCAGAAATAACTGACCAAGAATGGGATTTATTTATTGTTGTTGCTTACGGAAAAATAATTCCAAGCTGGCTTCTAGCTAAACCCAAATACGGAACCGTAAACGTACATCCATCATTATTACCAAAACTCCGCGGTGCTAGTCCTATCCGTAGCGCTATTTTAAATGATATTAAAGACACTGGTGTAACCATTATGCTGATGGATGAAGAACTCGACCACGGACCGATTTTATATCAAGAAAAAACTCCAATCGAAACTGACTCTTGGCCAATAGACGGTCAAGAACTCGATAAAATTATGGCACATCAAGGTGGTAGAATGTTAGCCAAAATTATACCCGACTACATACAAGGAAGAATCTCCCCTACCTCTCAAGATCACAAGCAAGCCACTTTTTGTACCAAAATTACCAAAGACATGAGTGAACTAACGATTGATCCATATCATTTACCCGAAGGAGAAGCGGCCTATAAAATACTTTTAAAAATCCGTGCTTTTGCTGGCTGGCCAGAAACTTTTTTCATACACAACAACAAACGCTACAAAATTAAACAAGCAAAAATAAGTAACAATAAATTAGAAATTTTGCGTGTTGTTCCAGAAGGAAAAACAGAGACCGATTTCAGTCTCTGTTTCCGTTAATTTTATTTTACTACTCACCATTACGCATTGCTTCTTTGATTTCTCGTCCACCTTTCCTAATCAGAGTTTGGCGCTTATCGTGATCTTTACTTAATTCCCTATCTAAATCATCTCGCACTAAATCAATCGCGGCTTCGAAAGTTTCTTTAGTAGAAACTGCTCGATACAATTCGCCAGACAACCAAATGTTAACCTCCACTCGATAAATATCACCAGAATTGTGTGACGGTAATTTCTCGAACTCAACCTCACACTTAACATCAGTCTCTTCACCTATATATTTACCTAAAGAAGCTAATTTTTGTTCTACAAGACCGTGCAGACTTTCTTTCACTTCAGTATTATTGTGTTTAAAAATAATCGTTGGGAATGACATAACTATTTAGATTTACTCTATTAAATCTCAACCTTAACATCAAACATTTTACTACCAGAATGATGACCAGAAATAATTCTAACTGATTCGATTTTTACACCATACTCTTTCGCTAACAATTCTTTGATACGATTATTAGCTAAATTTCTTTCGGCCGGTTCTTTGACTGTCATTTCAAATATCTGGTCATCAATTTTACTCACTGTTTCCTTCTTAGCTTTCGGAATTACCCGAACCTTAACGTACATAAACTATCCTTCACAGGAAACACAAGCGTTATCACTAATATGTACACGAGGTCTAACAGGAACGCTAACACTCTTTCCATAATTAGTTTGCAGATAATTTACAATATCATCCGATTCGTACATTTTTATATCCTTATCTGTATCAACCAAAAAAGGAGTTTGTGATCTTCCTCCCAGTTCTTCCATTTCTGCTTTAAGATCTGCTTCAACCACATTCTTCATCTCCACTTCAAGCTCCAACCGATCAATTACTGCTATTACTCGTCGACAGAAAGCACAGGTTGGTTTGTAATAAAGTGTCAGCATAGATTCAAAAATTAACTTATAATCACCCACTATTATACTATTTTTTATATTTAGTTAAAATCACCTAAATATGTGGATTGAGTTACAAACCAAATTAAACGTTTAAAATTGAGAGTTATTAATTTGATTGAGATATTAATTAGGGGTGGAGGGGGCGGAAGCGAAGCTTCCGCCCCCTCCCTCCACCCCCCTAAAAAACCAAACCCCTAAAATCCCAAACCGAAAAGGTTGAATATTGATTTTTTTTCTGTACAATAGGGTAACTTGATTTTTCAAGCTGTTCTTTGAGATATTGATTGTTTTACTCCGGTGTAGCTCAGCGGTAGAGCAGTCGACTGTGGACATTCGTCAATTTATGTTGATGATATACTTTTATATCATGATCAAAAAAAGAGACGAGAACCTATGCCGATCGTGCCGAGTACTTAAAATTAGCAGTTATCAAACGCCGTAAAAAAAGTGCGGGATATGGCTCTTGAGTACAAAGGTGGCAAATGCTGCATTTGCGGTTACAATAAAAGTAAACGCGCACTTTCCTTTCACCATATAGATCCTAATAATAAAGACTTCGGTATTTCTTATCGAGGATTTACTAGGTCATGGGATAAAACTAAGACCGAATTAGATAAATGCATCTTAGTTTGCATGAATTGCCACATGGAAATACACGACGGTATTACGCAGCTTCCGATAGAAATATCGGAATGAAAACAAGGTGAATTGTCTGGAAGCCCGAAACAGGTAAAGCTGTGGGTAATCAGCAGCCAAGCTTTTTGGTCAACGAGGCCGAACTGAAGGTTCAGAGACTATCCCTTACGGGAGTACGGCTCGAAAGAGTTGGAAGCGCCTTGCACCCTATGATTTAAATTATTTATATCACGGGTGATGATATAGTCCATCCCTTTAGGAAACTTTTGGATAAATGTAATCGATTGGTCGCAGGTTCGAATCCTGCCGCCGGAGCAAAGAAATCAATATTCTTAAAAAATATGAAAACGACCACTAGACTTCAGTTAGTGGTCGTTTTCATATTTCGTTATACAATAAAAATACTCTATATTAAAATTTAAAAACCGTTCACATGAAGATAATGGGGCTTTTTTTATAAAAAATTAGATGAAGGATTTTAATTCCTCTATCAAGGTAATCTTGTTACAAAACGATAAAGTTTACATACCTATTTCTTCAGCCACCTTGATTGTTTCTGAATTATCGTCAATTGACAAACAATCCAGGGCTTTAACTGAAAGTCTATTTAAGATATGTTCAAAAAAGCTAAGCTCGTTTTAAACAAGTCTATTTCGTAAGAACAAAACCGACCAGCCAAAGCGTAGATTGCAGGTAAAATCATTTAACCGAAGATAAGGATATTTCTATACCTTGTTCATCTTTAAGTCTTTTATGTACCACTTCAGCTGATCTGTTATGCTCCAATCTAATATCTACGATCTTATCTGTGATTTCATTAGACAACTCTTTAGGATGATGCTTAGGACGACTACTTAGGGTTGGTATGGGATGGAGACCTATCTTCTTAGCTTTATCCCTCCAAGCACAGATGGCACCAGGAGAGAACCCAAAGTGTCGAGATGCCTTACGTACTCCGTGTCTATCAGCGAAGAGTACTGCGTCTCTACGTATCTTAGGCATGTTTGGGTTTGATGTGTACATAACACTTCTATTTTAATAGAAGTGTTCATAAGGTATTGAACCATAACGAAATTATTGACAAGAAGATTAATACAATGTACAATATCTGTAGTAATAATAACTCTGTATATTAAAAAGGAAGTATTATGAAAAAAATGATTAAACGAATTTCATTTATTACCAATAGTAATCCATACAGGATGACTGTGCGAGACATCAACGATATAACACCTTTTCCTAAAATACATGTCTCGACTCAGGAATACGAAGTTCTTCCATCTGATCACGATAGAGCAGTGAGATTTATGACATATTTTGGACTAAATGACCAAATATGGGTTGAAAACACCGATGTTGAAGGAATAGTGAAGATTACATTCATAATTCCACAAAATATAATCCGAGACGATTTGCGTGAACAAAGTTTCTTATTCAATCAGATTATGTAACAACTTGAACACACCAATTAGTCACACACACTCCGTTAAAGCTACATAGTTACAACGGGGTGTTTTCTTTTATATCCAAGTTCGAACTTCCTTCACCCAATGGAGCTGACAAGTAAACAACCAGTCCGACAAAGTTATTTTCATTAAATTTAAATAAAATATTAAATACAACACTTAGATCATAAGTATTTTTTTGACAAAAATAAATTATTATGTTTTCATAAAATAAGTGTTCATTATAGAGGAAGAAATAATGGTAAAGCAAAATCCTGTTTTAATACACGAATGTGGAGAATGTAACACTTGTTGCATTGTTTTCGATATTCCTGAAATTAAACATACAGCTGGTACCCTATGCTCCAGATGGTGTCAATCACTAAGATGCACTATTTACGATAAGCGCCCAAGTGATTGTCGTAAGTTTGAGTGTCTTTGGTTAAAAAAATCAAAGTATGCCTGATAATTGGCGACCTGATAAACTCAAAATAATAATGCGAAGCACGGTGGCATATGGATATAGGATTGTTTCTTTTTGGGAAACTGAAATCAACGCTTTGAGAAATGAAGAAATAATGAAGTTTGTTAAAACTACCCTAACAGAAGGAGCTGTTGTTGTCTTACGGCGAAAAGATACTACTGGTCAATATACTTACTACTGGAGTCCAGTTTTTCCTAGTAAAGACGTTGACCCTAATATAGCTGAGTTACTGATGCCCATTCTAAAAAAAGATATGATCCGCCTTTCAATAGAAATGTTGAAAGGCGGTTTTAAAATAAGAGTCCAACATTTGCAACCCAACTAAATTGAAACTCAAGCGTGATACAATAAAATTATGAGAAAAATTACCGTATCTGATACCTTACAGAAAAACTACACTTATACCCTAACTGAACCTGAAGGGAAAAATTTTCACCCTGATTTCAAACCTCATCTTACCCCACAAGAAATGTTGGAATTGGGAATTTTTGGTGGACTGTATTTTGAAGAAATTCCTAAAGAATTTCCCAGAGCATGGTTTAAAAATGCCAAACTTTCTTTAGATGGAAAACCGCAAAAAGAATTAAACTATTATGTAATCAATGCAAGTCAACCGCTTTCGGTTTGGCAAGCCAAAGGTTGGATTCATCCTGACGATCCTAAAGGTTGGTTTCAATGGTATTGCCGATATTATTTGGGTCGAAGACACAAAGATGATGAACGACAAATTAAACGTTGGAAAGCTATTACCCGACACGCCTCTCAAATTGCCCATAATTGTCGCCCCAATGATCAAACCTGTCGCAAAAGACAAAGACAGGCCATCTTACACTGGGCCTACGATCCAAGGAATTTGTAAAACATTTATAGAAGATTTGCAAAAAAATCTTTATTGCGCTACAAATTATATAGCTGTTCATCCCACATAAAATAAGGAGACTTAAAAATGGAATTAGGACATAACTTAATTTTCATGAGCATAATTTCCATACTGGAAATCATAGCTTTATCTTGCACCTTTATTTTCTACAAACCTAGCGTACATCGTTTCATGTGCTTAAGAAAGCATATTTTTTATAGATTTTGGTTCTTAGGTTACGCTTTTTGGCTTACTGTAGCAATAATATGCACCGTCGTATTAGTAAAGCTAAATAACGAGATTCCAATATACATACATTAAAACTATCCACAAGTAACCACCTGATAAATTTAGTCAGGTGGTTTATTTTTAATTTATCTCAATATCAATATGTTTAACTTCGGGAAAATCCGTTTGGATTTTCTTTTCAATTTCGTCAATCTTAGTACCAATAATTCTTGGTATACGATCAGTGAAGTCTGAACAAAAGCGAACGAACTCAGGAAAGTTCTCTCTGGCAATTTCAAAATCTTCTCTTAAATGTCCAGTTTCGCGAATCTCTTTTAACAAAGCTGAGCCGTTAAATTCTACTTCACACTTAATTAAATATTCACCAATATTTAGATAAGTCGATTTAAAATCAATAACTTTTTCAATCGTAGGTTCTGCCTCCATCATTTCAATAATACTCTCCTTCATATCTTCCGGTATAGACCGCCCTGTTAAAAGTTCACGATTTTTATTGATTAAAATAACCGCCACACAAGCCAACATGATACCAATAATCACTGAACTTATAGCATCACCATAATGCGTACCAGTGAAATAAGAAAAAGTGATACCGATAAGTGCTATCAGCACACCTAAAATCGCAATGCCGTCTTCATACAAGACCGCA
The DNA here is from genome assembly GCA_001567365.1 of Parcubacteria bacterium OLB19. Taxonomy (GTDB): domain Bacteria; phylum Patescibacteriota; class Minisyncoccia; order Phycocordibacterales; family UBA918; genus OLB19. Next base: position 55,244 of record JZEL01000029.1, read on the forward strand.
ATAGTCACAGGATCACCCTCTTTTAAAGTTTTACTAAAAGATGAACTTCGGGAATTTTTTCTTAACTCTCGATAAGCAACATAAAAAGTAAATATTTCAGTCACCAAAGCCAAAAAAAAGAATTGAAAAAATCAAAGGTGACAAAATAACTTCTTGTGGATTTAATAAACTAGATATACCTTTATAAACAGTAATACCTGCCCCTAAAAAGAATACTCCACAAGCAGATATTAAAGACCAAATAAAAACGCTCATGACCATATCCGTAAGAATGTTCATTGTCAGCTTTCTTTTCCGATCGTTTAATACCTACCAGCAGCAGGGCTTGATTCATAGTGTCAGCCAAACTATGGATAGCCTCAGAAAACATTGCTGCCGAACCAGACACAAAAAAACCAAAAAACTTGGCTAACATTAAAATAAAATTACCAGAAAGCGCAGCTACTACAGGCAAAAAACCCCTAGGAGCATTGTCTAAAAAATATTTTTTGTAGTGTTCATGAGAAGTTAAAGCTCTTTCAGCAATAACAATGAGTGAATTATATCACGACTTATTCAGAACGTATATTTAATAAATTAAAAATTCTCCGCTCAAATCATATATACTTTACGTTCATGAATACAAACAATACCGATAACAAACTCACAACAGAACCTATACCTAGACTCTTAAAAATTATTGCCTTACCAGCCATGGTCGGTTTCTTTTTTAACACCATGTACAACGTAGTAGACACATGGGTAGCTGGACAAATTTCTGATGAAGCTCTAGCGGCACTTTCTCTTACCTTTCCTGTCTTTTTTATTATCATCGCTGTAGCCATGGGTATCGGTACTGGTGTTACTACTCTAATTGCCAACGAACTTGGAGCTGGCCGTACACAAAAAGCCCAACATTACACTTCTCAAGCTATATTATTTGGTTTAATAATTTCAATCGCCCTAACTATAATTGGGTACATCACCTCCCCTACTTTATTTAAATTACTAGGTGCAGAAGACACTTACCTAGCAAGCGCTCTTCTTTATATGCAGACCATATTTTTAGGTTCGATTTTCCTTAGTATGGCATCAATCTTAAACGGTATACTTAACGCTGTCGGTGATACAAAATCATACAGAAATGTACTAGTGGTTGGGTTTTTTATAAATCTAATTCTTAGTCCGATGTTAGCGCTTGGCTGGTTGGGATTACCAGCTCTTGGTGTTTTGGGTATTGCCATCGCCACCATCATCAGCAATTTCCTCGGCTTTATATATTTATCTCACAAAGTTTGGCAAACCAACTTAGTTGATACATCAAATATTTTTACTCCCAACAAAAAATCTTTCATAGATATTGCTACTCAAGGCCTGCCAGCCAGTTTCTCGATGATGACAATTGCGCTCGGTGCTTTTATTATCACTTACTTTGTCAGTCAATACGGAAAAGAAGCAGTGGCTGGTTATGGCACAGCCTTAAGAATTGAACAAATAGCTTTGATACCAGCTATTGGCATAAATATTGCAGTACTAACTTTGATTGGACAAAATAATGGCGCTCAAAGATTTGATCGAGTCAAAGAAACGATCCGATATGGACTTAAATATATTTTATTAATAAATACAATTTCAGCTTTATTTATACTTTTTGGCGCTTATTATTTATTAAAAATCTTCACAAATGCGCCAGAAATAATCGCTTTTGGTGCCGAGTATCTCACCATCGCGGCTTTAATTTCATGGGCATATGGCATTATATTTGTAACCGAATCAGTACTGCGAGGCTTGAAACGTCCTATTTTTCCTATGATGATAGGAATAATGAGACAATTAATTCTTCCACTACCCATTTTCTACCTAGTAACTTTCACATTCACTTTAGGCATAATGGGCTTATGGTGGAGTATTTTTGCTATTGTTTGGTTATCGGCAATTATTTCGCTTTTATATACATACTCAATACTTAAGAAAACGAATAATTAAAATGTATTTGTTTTGTGCTACGATAGCCAAATGAAAAAATCAACACACATAATTTATGATGTGATTATTATCGGTGGTGGACCAGCTGGTATGATGTCAGCTGGTCGAGCCTCAAGTCGTGGCGCTAAAGTATTACTCTTAGAAAAGAATCCCGATGTTGGCAAAAAATTATTAATAACTGGCGGTGGACGTTGTAATGTCACAAACGCAGAAGAAAATACTCGTAAGTTTTTAGCTAATTATAAAGATAGTGATAAATTTCTCTTTTCCGCATTTTCACAATATTCCGTTAAAGACGTTTTTGAATTTTTTTCATGAACATGGAATGGAAACTAAAGTCGAAGATAATGGTCGCGTTTTCCCAGTCACCGATTCCGCTCGTACAGTTTATGAAGTACTTAAAAATTATCTAAAAGATAATAAGGTAGAAATAGAAAACAAGGCTGAGGTAAAAAATATAATCGCTGATAATAAAAAAATTTCCAGTGTCATTTTAGCTGATGGTAGAACCTTAAAAGCTCGCTCATTTATTTTAGCCACAGGTGTCAAATCTCGCCCCGACACAGGATCGACCGGCGATGGTTTTAAGTGGCTTAAAACACTCGGACACACCGTCATTGAACCTGATGTTTCGTTGGTGCCAATAACTATTAAAGAAGATTGGATTAAAAATTTAGCCGGTATTACTTTACCAAAAACTAAAATTACAATCTTTCAGGATAATAAAAAACAATTCAGCCGTACTGGAAAAATACTTTTTACTCACGTTGGTTTAAGTGGTCCAACTATTTTAAATATGAGTAAAAATGTTAGAGAATTATTAAATTATGGAAAAGTAATGATACAACTGGATTTATTTCCTGACCAAAATGAGGGTGAATTAGATAATATACTTATTAATCTTTTTCAGGAAAATAACAAGCAGTTAAAAAATTCTCTCGCCACTCTCCTTCCCAGCGCTTTAGTTATTACATTACTAAATCAAAGTACAATTTCACCTGAAATAAAATGTCACAGTATTACTCGTGAAAACAGAAAAACCTTAGTTAAATTACTGAAGACTTTTTCTTTATCAGTCAAAGGTTTACTTGGTACCAATAAAGCTATTATAACTTCTGGTGGTGTTGCCTTAACGGAAGTAAATTTCAAAACCATGCAGTCACGACTATATGACAACTTATATATTATTGGTGATTTACTAAACATAGACCGACCGTCTGGTGGTTTTAGTTTACAGTTGTGCTGGACTACCGGCTACGTAGCAGGAAACTCCATTGAGGTGGAGAACAATAAATGAATAAAGCGGGGTTTCCTTCGGAAACCCCGCTTTATTTTAGGTACATCTATCACTACTAATACCCTGCAAATTCCTCAAAGCGAATATCGTCACTATCAACCCCCATCTTATCTAACATTTCTCTCATTGCCTCCACCATAGCCTGTGGTCCGACCAAATAATAAATTGGTGATGTATTTTCTGGTAGATATTTTTTAATCATATCTTCATTTATCCTCCCTCTCTCCCCTAGCCAATCTTCATTTTCATTTTCAGTATTAGTAATTGTCGCTACTAACTTAAAATTACTATTTTGTTTTTCTAAATTTTGTAATTCAGTTAAGAAAGCAGAATCCTCAGGATTGTTATTGGAATAAAATAAGATAATTTTATTTTCTAATTTTCTTTCTGTTGCATCATTAATCATAGAATAAAACGGTGTAATACCAATTCCACCCGCAATAAAAATTGCTGGTCTTTCCACTTTCTTATGTAAACCAAAAGAACCAAACGGACCCTCAAGACACAGAAATGCATCTTCATCCAAACTTCTCATTACCCGCTTAAAAGCCGAATCTCGTAAACGCATCGCTATTTTTAAAACCGGTTCATGTGGCGCGCTTACCAAAGAAAAAGTTCTTATATTTCCCTTACTGTCAGTCTCTTTCGGATCAACTAAAGTTAAGTCTATCGTTTGTCCCGATTGATACATAAAACCCTCGGGTTTTTCTAGAGTAAATTCCATTGTCTCTCTCGCTACCTCTCTTTTTTCTATCAGTTTAATTTCGTAAATCATTATTTATTTCTAAAGTACTTAATAAGAATCTGACTATCTTAACACTTTTTTATTATTAAAAAAGAATTTTATTATTAGATAAAAAAGTCTATACTATATCAATTAATATGAAGAAAAAGACCAAAAAAAATATTTGGTATATTACCCTTGTTGTTGTCGAGGCACTTTGCATTATAGCTTTGAGCTTTATGATTTTTGTTTTACTGCAAGATGGTTTTGATAACTATGGGACTAATGAAAATCAAAGCCCACAAACAGCGGAAGAACAAAAAACCGATTTCCTCACAGATGAGGAAGGTGTAATGATTATTGAAAATCCAGACAAAGGAACCGAATCACCAGAAGAAGTTATCATTCCAATTAATCGTGTCTTATTTGAATACATAGAAGTTTTTGATAGTTGTGGACCACACTTTGAAGGAGAATGTTTAAATGCCCGCTCCGGCCCAGGTACTGATTATCCGGCCACTGCCAAATTAAGAAAAGGAGTAGTTTTAAAGGTTGATGGTGAAGTAGAGCGTGATAATGGTGAAATTTGGTATAAAGTGGTTTTTGATGAATGGCTTCGTTACCCAGAAAGAGTTAAAGGTGATTGGTACGTTAATTCCGATTATGTTGAGGTACTTTTAGATGAAGGTGACAAAACTATTTGGGATCACGGCAAAGCTACTAGTACAAAAGAAATTATAGTTGATCGCTCCGAACAGAAACTTTACGCCTATGAAAACGATGAGTTATTTATGGAAATATCCATTTCCACTGGACTAGAACTAACTCCTACACCACGAGGAACTTTCACTGTTTTCAAAAAAACTCCTAGTCGTTATATGCAAGGTCCTCTACCAAACCTGATAGACCAACAATACTATGACCTTCCTGGTGTGCCTTGGAATTTGTATTTTACGGATGGTGGAGCCGTGATTCATGGTGCCTACTGGCACAACAGCTTCGGCCGGAAATATTCACACGGTTGTGTAAATGTACCAATAGACAAAGCTCGCGAACTGTATAGTTGGACTCCACTCGGTACCAAGGTTACAGTAAAAGATTAGACAATAAAATTTACTTTGTGTCACATGTATTTTATAGTATAATGGTAGGACTTTGAAATACGTTCACACCATTTCTGTTTTAGGATTTGTATTGACCTTAAATATTGCCTACAGTCTGTTCAATGAAGTTTCATCTAAAGAAACTCTTAAATCCGAAAATAAACTCGGTCCCATTACTGTTAGTTTTACCCATAACGCGGACAAAAAAGAAGTTATTGTTAGTCACTCTTCAGACAATGAGATTACAAAAATTTTAGACTATACTCAGATTGAATCTACAAAGGCAGATGACATGAGCAACGAGGAAGAAACGGAAGAAGATTACGAAAAAGAAAAAACGAGTACTAAAAAGCGGGAAAGATCTACCGAAGAAATTCAAACTCCATTCTTCTCTCAATTCACCGATATCTCCGATCCAAGTTGGCGTAAAGTTGGATGCGGAATTGCAAGTCTAGCTATGATCATTGAACTTTATAACCCAGGAAAAGTTTCGGTTGATAATTTACTTACTGAAGGTATAAAATCCGGTGCTTATCTAAATGATGCTGGTTGGATACATAATGGCTTAATACAATTGGCGCAAAACTACGGACTAAACGGAAACACTCGAGATTTATCGTCGTTAAACACCAAAAGCGCTTTGACTGAATTAGAAAAAACTTTAAATAAGGGTCCGGTGATGGCATCGGTACACTACACTTTTGACCCCACAAACCCCATTCCCCACTTAGTAGTCATAAATAAAATTATCGGTGACACTGTTTATTATAATGACCCTTCTGAAAAAGCTGGTAACGGTTCTATTTCCACCACTCAATTCCTTAAAGCTTGGAAAAAAAGATATATTGAAATTAGACCAGTTTAAGCTAATAAAGCTTGCTACCGTACCACACACACGCTATTATGGTCGCTAATGAAACAAATATATTCAAACTTTTTCTTTTGGCCAGTTCTTATTAGTTCTTTAATTTTTATTAGTATCGGATGGCAGATGGGTTTAACCGCCTTTTTCTTGGTGGTGATTCTTTCCATTCTTGAAGTTACCTTGTCTTTTGACAATGCAGTTGTAAACGCCAGAGTGCTGAAACGTATGAGCCCAATCTGGCAAAGACGCTTCTTAACTTGGGGTATTTTAATCGCTGTATTCGGTACTCGTTTTATATTACCAATTATCATTGTCAGTGTTGCTGTACTCGCTTCGCCGGTTTATATAACGAAACTAGCCTTTACCAACCCTGAAGAGTACGGCCGACTACTTGAAGGTGTACATGCCTCTATAACGGCCTTCGGTGGAATTTTCTTACTTATGGTGTCTTTAAAATTCTTCTTTGATAAAGCTAAGTCAGTGCACTGGATTAGAGTAGTAGAAGAACATTTGGTACGTTGGGGTAATATTGAAGCGATTGAAGTTGCAATTGCACTTTCACTTCTTTTAACTATGTCATTTTTGACACACTACGATCAAGCCTCAGTTTTGATTGCCGGAATCGTTGGTTTGGTCTTGTTTATTATCATGGAAGGTGTAGCTGGATCATTATCGATTGAAGGTAAGGATATCGCTATTGGTGGTGCCACATTATTCATTTACCTAAACATCCTAGACTCCGCTTTCTCACTTGACGGTGTGATTGGTGCTTTTGCTCTTACTAGTAACCTAGTGATTATTATGGTAGGTCTTGGTATTGGTGCTTTCTTTGTTAGATCCTTTACTCTTTATATGGTACAAAAAAATACCTTGGCAGAATTAGTTTATCTAGAACACGGCGCACATTGGGCAATTCTTGGTTTATCGACAATGATGTTAGCCAATTTACTGGTACATGTGCCGGAAGTAATTATAGGATTGATTGGACTTTGTTTTGTCCTACTTTCCTACTACTCTTCTATTTCGGAAAGAAAGAGAAAGATGCACAATTAAAAAAGAGGCGCGCCCTATGGGCGCGCCTCTTTTTAATTTGCATTTCCCCAACACCCTAATACAATATAGCCATGCCTGAACTACCAGAAGTAGAAACTGTGCGCCTACAGTTATTACACAAAATTCTTAATAAACCGATAGAAAAAATTAAAGTCTTCAACCAAAAGACTGTAGCTAACAATGCAAATTTTTCCAAAAAACTAATTGGAAAATCCTTCGCCAATATCGACAGAATTGGCAAATTACTAATATTCAGTTTCAAAGATGAAAAAGATTTATTTCTACTTACCCATCTAAAAATGACTGGGCAATTCTTCTATGTTGATCAAAAAGAAATTGTTGGAGGCGGACATTCAAGCGGAGTTGATGACAGTAAAGATTTACCAAACCGTCACACGAGAATTGCTTTTTATTTTACCGATGGAACCTCTCTGTTCTTCAATGACATGCGCATGTTTGGTTATATGAAAATTGCTAATCTTGTTGAAGCGGAAAAGGCTAAAGCTAGATTCGGGCAAGAACCGATTGCGAATGATTTTGATTTCCAAAAATTTTCTGAAAGAATAAAAAAGAAAAACACTCCCATTAAAGCCACTCTTCTCGACCAGTCATTAGTAGCAGGGCTAGGAAATATTTACGTCGACGAGGCACTTTTTCTAGCTGGTGTATTACCAAACAGGAAAACTAGTGAAGTATCAGAAAAGGAAATAAAAAATATTATCAAAGCCGGTGGCAAAGTTATGAATAAATCAATCACTTATGGTGGTACCACTTTCCAACACTTTCTGGACATCGGTGGCCAAACCGGTAATTATACTGATTTTCTTAAAGTTTTTGGTAAGCAAAATACCCCTTGTCCAAAATGTAAAACCTTAATTCAAAAATCACGAGTAGCGGGAAGAGGTACTCACTTCTGTCCTAATTGTCAAAAATAATTATGAATGTAAAAATCGAATCAAGTTGGCAAGAAGCCCTCAAAGATGAGTTTACCAAACCCTATTTCAAAAACTTAACTGAAAAAATAAAAGACGCCTATTTACAAGAAGTAATTTATCCTCATCCCAAAAATATTTTTAACGCCTTTGCCTTTTGTCCTTTTGGTCAAGTAAAAGTGGTCATATTAGGACAAGACCCTTACCATGGTACAGGTCAAGCACACGGCTTATCTTTTTCGGTACCAGACGGTATTAAAATTCCACCCTCACTACAAAATATTTATAAGGAATTAAAAAGTGATATTGGAAAAGAAATTCCTCCTTCAGGTAATTTAGAGCATTGGGCTAAACAAGGAGTTTTGCTTTTAAATGCCACCCTTACAGTGCGAGCCGGCGTAGCCGGCTCGCATCAAGGTCTTGGCTGGGAAACCTTTACTGACACCATCATCAAAACTATTTCTGATCAAAAAGAACATATAGTTTTTATCCTTTGGGGTAAATATGCAGAAGCTAAAACCAACCTGATAGACAAAGAAAAACATTTAATTATCACTTCCCCACACCCTTCCCCATTTTCAGCTTACACTGGATTCTTCGGTTCCAAACCATTTAGTAAGACAAATGAATATTTAGAAAAGCATGGATTAGAAAAAATTGAGTGGTAAATCTATAAAAAACTCCATGATGTCATAAGTAAAGTTGTAGGTTTTTACACTAAACCAAACCTGGGAAGAAATCAGTAACAATCTGTTTTAGAGGTACTTTCATATCTTTGAGTAACTTTCGGTAAGATCTAACCATCATTGGCGGACCGGAAATATACCATTCCCTTTCTAAGTAATCTGGTGCGTGTTTTTTAATAATTTCTTCAGTTAAAAATCCAAATTCACAACCAACAATTTTTTCCTTAGCTAAAATATTTATCACATTGATAGGTAATTTTTTTTCAGCATCAGCGAGAATCTCTTGGTAAGCAATTTCTGCTTCTGTGTTATTACAATTAAACAAAATAGTATCGCGCTTTTCTTTATTATGAATCATCTCACTTATTTGACTAGCAAATGGTGTAATACCGATTCCACCTGCCACCATAGCTACTTTTTTTGTATTGTCTTTTGGTAAAGTAAAATCACCGGCTCTTTGACTAGCAATTATCTTATCGCCAACAGCTAACAAAAGTAGATTGGTTTTATAGGTACTGATTTTTTCGCCAAAACGCACTCCAATACGTAAACATTTATCACTTGGGGCTGAAGCAATAGTAAAATATCTTCTTATACCACGATTATCTGACTGGTCATGAGGCAACATCCATTCCATGTATTGTCCAGCAACAAATGCCATATCATGTGGTTTTGCAAAAACAAATTCAAAAGTATTTTTTGCTATTTCTCTTTTTTCTATCAGTGATAAAAATAATTTTTGACGTAAGGTAAAAGCAAAGAAAAGCAGATTGCCAATCACCAAAGCCAGCTCTGGTGTTAGTTCTAGAAATGATTCGAAGATTGTGGTTTGTGATAAAAAACCAATCAGCATTGCATAAATGATTTGTAAATTTTTAGTCGGTGGTAAAGTAAACGGTTCCGTCAGCATGAAAAATGCCAAAAACAAGGTTGGTCCAGATAACCAAAAATTTGGTATTTGTTCCCAAAATCCAGCACCAATACTCCAACCCTCAAATAAATAAAAAATGAAAGCGGTGAGAACGAAAACCGAAATTAATTTAAAACGCCTAAGTTTAATTACTAGCAAAGTACCAACCAGAACCAAAGGTACAAACATAGCTGGTTGCCCTATCCACCAAGCCGATTCAAAATATCCTAGATTGGGAAAAAATTGGTAAAATAATGCCACTAACACAACACCAAAAGCAGCGGGGTTTACTAAATGTTGCTTTTGTCTCACGAAAATAAATTTTGATAAAATCGCCAGAAAAGTGACCAAAGCAATGATCCAAGATTCTGCGATATTATTCCAAAGGGCTGGCAAAACTAAAAAGAAAATGATTAAAGCGGTAATCACCGCTGATTCATTATTAACATGGATTTGTAGTAACTTACCCAAAACAACGTTGGTTATCAAAGCTGTTGTTAGTACCACAAACAGCGAAACTAGTTGCTCTAATGCCGAATAAGGAACAAAATTAAAAACACCTAAAACCAAAGAACATATGACCAAAAAGCTGAGAGACAAAGTCACTAGACGGTACATACCAATAGCATCTAGATGGGTGTTTATTAAGTGAAACATTTTTGTAATTAATACGTATTTATAAGTGCGGAATCGAGAGATTCTACCACAATACGTCTATTTTATGGTATTCTTTCATCATTCTGATTATTTCTTAATTCATTCAACCTATGCCTATAGTAGCCATAATATTAAGTTTGAGTCTAATTGCTCTCGGTGTCTATTTAATAAATAATAAAAGCAATCAAGAAAATTTTGCCACTGCGAAAACTGAAGAGATACTTACAACCAAACCAGAGGAAATTGAACCTGTAAATAACGAAACAATTACTACAACACAAGAAGCAGATTCAACTACAGAAACCAACATCACTGAAAATGAAAAGGTAGAAGAAAATCAGATCACCAATAACACTGACTCCTCAAAAAAACACTGTATATGAAATCGTACCCGTAAGTGTAGAAAAATCCTACACTAGTGAAGCTGTATATTTTGCTTCCAACAATAAATACACTATTGATGTAACACTTGATGTGAAAGATGGAGTAGTAATCAACTCTGATGTTATGTACGGAAACAAGGAAACCGGTTACCAGCACCCACTTCAAGAACGTTTTGATGGCGCTTACAAAACTCAAGTGGTTGGCAAAAGACTAGAAGATATATCATTATCACGAGTTGGTGGTGCTTCTCTAACCTCCAAAGCCTTCAATGAAGCCATTGCTAATATTATTGATCAAACTACTCAATCTTAAATGTCCAATCTCTTACCAGAAATCAAAGCTCTTGGCACCATTTGGTGGATTGAAATTTTCTCGGAAATATCAGATAAAGACAAGCAGGTCGTCTACGACGACCTGCTTGTCTTTATCTCTGAATTTGAAAATAAATATTCTCGTTTTCGCCAAGACTCACTTATCACCAAACTAAACGACACCAGAAAAATTGAAAACCCTGATCATATTACAATTGACTTATTACAGACCGGAATAAATTTATATAAGCAAACAGAGGGTTTGTTTAATATTTTAATTGGTGAAATCTTAGAAAACCGTGGTTATGACGCTAATTATTCATTCCTACCCAAAGAAGCAAATCTTATCATTCCTAATCCAACCGAAGAATTAAGCATATCCCAAAACCTAATTACACTGAGTAAGGGACGAATTGATCTTGGTGGTTTTGGTAAAGGCTACTTAATAGATTTAATAGTAAAAAGATTAAAAGATAATTTTAATTTAGAATATTTTTTAATTAATGGCGGTGGTGATATTTATGCCACTAGCGACAATGGTAAACCTATAGAAATTTACCTTGAACACCCTATAGAAAAAGATACATTCATCGGCACTACCACCTTATTTAATCAAGGTTTTGCCGCCTCAAGTCCACACAAGCGCAAATGGAAAGCTGGAGACAAAATCTTTAGCCATATAGTAAACACAAAAGAAGAACCTATTTCTATAGATGGCACTTTTGTAAAAGCTGACACAGTAGCAAAAGCTGACGCTTTTGCTACTGTGTCACTAATAACCACACCAGAGAAAATTATTAATTTTGCTAACAAATATAATTTTTCTGTGGCTTTTATAAAAAGCAATGATACGAGTTTGTTTTATAATAAAAATTGGTGAGACTTTTACTAACTTAAGATTATTGACAGCAAATCATAATACCTGTAGTGTAAAGAGTGACAGAAGGCACTCACTGCTAAGCGGGGGGTGCCTTTGTCTTTTTTTATAGTTACTTTTTTCTAGGAAAAAATGTTGGTGTTTGAAACATGTATTTACCTTCTAACAAAATTGGAGAAAGATCATTACCAATCATTTTTTCTGTTTTTCCCAAATAATGTCGTGTCAAACTCGAAAGAGCCAAATCAATCATCTGTAATCCGTTATTATTGTCACTTTTTGGCTTACAAACAAGCTTTGTTTTTCTTTTAATGTCCTCACCAGAATGAAATCTGGCACCAGTGGACTTAAGACGTTCATATTCAGCCAACAATGCATTATCTAACTCTTTACCACGACATTCTGCAACTATTTCGACAACTGCATCCTTTGTGTGCCACAGAACTCTATTAATTAAATTTTCAAAAGAAAAATAGTAGGGATCAGCTGGCTGCGAATAATAATCAATGTGTAATTGCTTATGAATAAAGCAAGCAACAAGTGAAAATTCATGAGCCGTAATAATAGCAGTATCGATTTCCTGATAAAAATTTTTCTTTGTTCTGGATCAAGAAGAAATATATTTCTCGGATCGCTTCGCGAATCTTTTGGACGTTTCAATTCTGATGAATGTAAAATAATAGCGGTTGAACCGTAATACTTCTCTTTTATTTTATCTACTTCATTATTTAATTTTTCATACGTCAATTCAGAAATACAGAGACCACCTAATGCAAATATGGGGTAAGTCGGATCAATTTTACTCAAATTATGATCACCCGATTCATCAATAAACAGATAGTATTTCATCGGTATTATGATAACACAGTAGAAGCAGGCTTATATAAATCATAATTCTGTATTATAAAAAACATCATTAAGCCCTCAAAAATCCAAGTTCATACACTTGTGGTTGTAGCTTCTCGGTCAGGAGTTTGTACGCCGTCTCAAATTCGGTAAAACTCACAGGCACCACATCGCCACTCTCGTTTCTACGTTTAAGAGCATTGCGGATTTGATACCAGCCAACATCGGCACGATTTAGTTTTAATTCATCACGGACGTTGTGCTCATCGGTATGTGTAAAATACGCTTGCCACAATTTCTTTCCTGCTTCCAAAACCGCTACCGCTTCTGGAGAAAGCTGTTTGTCGGCCAAATAACGCACCATAAAATCCGATTCAAAACGCTCAGGCGCACCCACCTCTTCTTCGGTGTATGGAATAAAATGATTGACGATAGACCATTTTTTGTCATTCCATTCTAGGTCGTTAGCACTGGCGGTGAGGTTGCTACCATTAAACAACATCCAGATAAGGCAGTCGTTTTTGAATTCGTCGGTTAAAGGTTCAGACGGTTGCAAAAATTGATCACGGTCGTTTATCCAGGTGGGTTTGATAAGACGACGGACTGAAAAGACAACAGAAGCTTGTCGAAGGTTTTCACTGTTTACGTAAAAACCATGACCATCTCCCCATACCGACGAAAATAATGCTGTTTGGGTTGCAGTGTGCTGTAAGTCATTATTTTGTGACCACACATATGCGACAGCATTATCAGACCATTTATTAAGGTATTTTTTAGAAGTATATGGAGAAACCGTATTTTTTAATGGTACAACTTCCGTGCTATTTGGTTTTGGTCTATCAAGCCAAACGTTTAAATAAGTATTTACTGGCAGATTAAAGAATTTCTTTTCACCCATTGGCTCAGCTTCTTGTTCAAAACATCTAACGTAATCTCTGTAATTGGTGTTTTTTCTTTTGAGTTATTTGCGGTTTGCCACACCAAAAAACCAATCGGAAAATTTCCCTTTAATCCTTCAAAAGCCTTACTATGAACAATAAAACCTCCCATATATTTAGCATTCCATTTCTCCCTAAATAATTCAAAATTAGGAGCATTTACATACTTAAGTGTACTAAACATGGCTAGGGTAGCTGTTGGTATTTCTTGTGAAATACGGGCAACAAATTGAGTAAACAATTCATTACTAGATTTACCATAATTTTTCATTGCTGTACTCGCAATTTTTGTTGATGCCACATTATCCTTTGAATCTTTACCTAAGGTATTACCCGCCTCAGCATACGGTGGGTTTATCAGCACTAAAATTTTCTTGCCACTCGCTATCGCTTTACGTAAACTTTCGGGGATTTTGTTGGTGAGAGTGTAGTCGATTTTTCCATCATCGGTGATATCGTCATTTAGATAATCATATTGAAAACGAGTCGCTGCGGTGCAGGTCTTAGTGGCTTTCATAACATCGACATCAGCTTGATCGAGTGTCGACATGAAAATATTGCGCGGATTGCTATGCTTTACTTCTAGGTTCCCTACCCCGCAACACATATCCCACACAATATATTCTTGTTGCCAATTATTTCCTAAGGTCTCGGTGAGTTTGTCGTAGGCTTTGTCTACCACATGCAGTGGAGTGTAATAAGCACCCTTAAAACTCCGTTCATCAAGTGGAATCAAGCTGTCACGCCGTTCGAGTAAGTAATCGCGGTATTCGGCTTTTGGTGGTTTGTGGTAGATTGCCCAAAATTGTCGGTAACCTTCTTTATTTCCGAGTTCGTAGAGCTTGCCTCCCAAACTAAATACTGGTGCATTATTTTTGTGCAGTAGCTCAGCCGGCAAATCGTTGTGAGTTGAAATAGTACCATCATGCATAATGTCGGCAAAGAAAAGTAAAGCGTAATCTTCTTCTGGTACATCTTTTATTTCCTTACCAATCATCTCCACCCATTTATCAAATACTTGCTTGAGGTTGTCGGGAGTTATTTGGGTACGAATAATATCGCCGTGTTTGATAGCGTTTTTAATTGCTTCGATAAATTCAGCTTCGTGTGTTTTTATTTTAAACGAGACAAAGTGTGTACCAATATATGCCGACACAGCATCAAGCGCTTCTTGAGTGTAGCCACTAGCCGACTTTCCCCACTTGATAGTTTTCTTTTCGAGCAGTGGTAAGACATCGACAGTTTTCATTAACGCTGCTTTTTCAGTATCAATAACAGCTAAAAACGGAGGTAGATCTTCACCATGATTTAGTGCCTCCTGTACATAGTGCAAAAGCTGAGTAAACATCGCATAACTAGAAAGTCGAGAGTTTTGCTTGGCCTCAAACCAAATTTCTTTGGTCTGAATATCGATAAGATTTTTTTGATAACCCTTAAGACCAAGAGCTTTTATATAGGCATCTTTAACATCTTCCTCACTGGAAGCTTTCTGTAATTTTTCGTAAAGGCTCATATTTTTATTCGTATAATTAGGATTATATTAGCATAAAAGTGGTAAAAACAGCACGGCGCCAAAGGCGCCGTGCTGTTTTGTTGTTTTATTATTTTTACAAACTACCCCTCCTTCGCGACAATCATCGCCTTTACTCTCATAGTAGATACCACCGCATCACGAGCTCGTTCATCGAGTTGCATGGCGATAAATTTAATAGTTTCCTCTAAATTTGGAATCATCACATTCTCAAGAGCCGATACTCGACGACGAGTTTTTTCAATTTCTTCAGCTAGGTTTTCAGCACTTTTCTCCAATCCTGCCAAACGCATAATATCAACAAAAACCTCGTCGAATTTTACAATCGCATTATCCAAATCTCCAGAAGTATCTAAGGAACCATAAGCAAAAGCCGAACCTTCCTTAGATACCTTAAACTCAGGGATCTTAACAGACATTACAGTCTTCACAGCTACTTCGAGATTAATTTCCGCATTAGGCACCAACAAAGCCACCTCCTGAGCTAAACGTGAAGTAGTTGCACTTGAGCGCTGATAAGAATCAAAAGCCATACCCAATCGCTCTTCAACTGACTTTCGTAAATCGCGAGTTTCAAAGATTATCGCCATAAACTTTTTGATCAAGCCATCACGCTTGTCTTTTAGAAGTTTATGTCCCTTCTTGGCTACCTTAAGTTCTTTCTTAAGATTTAGAAGAGAAATTCGTGTTGGACTAACTTTTAATATCATGTTTTATGTAGACGAATTATTCAGCCTTTGGCATGTGTTTGTCGACAAACTCAGCTTTAACACGCTTCAACGATTCACGAGGAAGCATAGCTAGAAGTTTCCAACCAATATCAAGTGATTCTTCTACCGAACGATTTTCAAATTCACCTTGCCCCACAAACTCACGTTCAAAAGCTTCCGCGAAGCGCAAATGTGCCTTATCTGAATCATCAAGTGAAGCTTCACCCAATACTACTGCCAACTCTCGTACTTCACGACCGACTGCATAAGAAGCAAACAATTGATCTTTAAGACCACTATGATCAGCACGAGTCTTACCTTCACCTACTCCAGCTGACCATAATCGAGACAAAGAACCTTGTACATCCACCGGTGGAAATACACCCTTACGATATAATTCGCGGGAAATCACAAACTGCCCTTCTGTAATGTAACCAGTAAGGTCAGGTACCGGATGAGTCTTGTCATCATCAGGCATACTTAGAATTGGAATTTGTGTAATAGTTCCCTGCTTACCTTTTACCCGTCCAGCTCTTTCATAAATAGTAGAAAGGTCAGTATACAAATACCCCGGATAACCACGTCGGCCAGGCACCTCCTTTCGTACAGAAGATACTTCACGCAAAGCTTCACAGTAGTTGGTCATGTCAGTCAAAATCACCAGTACGTGCATTCCCTTTTCAAAAGCCAAGTACTCAGCTGTAGTCAAAGCCATACGTGGTGTGGAAATACGCTCAACCACTGGGTCAGCCGCTGTATTGATGAAAAGTACACTTCTCTCAAGTGAACCAGCTTCTTGAAATTGACGCTTAAAGTATTCAGCTTCTTCAAAAGACACACCGAGAGTAGCAAATACAATCGCAAACTCTCCACCATCTTTCACTTTTGCTTGACGAGCAATTTGCGCTGCCAAACGTGAGTGCGGTAAACCAGCTCCAGAAAAGATTGGTAGCTTTTGTCCACGCACCAAAGTATTCATCACGTCGATTGATGAAATACCAGTTTGAATAAAGTCATTAGGGAATTCACGACTGTAAGGATTGATAGCGTTACCATTAATATCGATACGCTTTTCAGGGATAATTTCTGGACCACCGTCATTTATTACACCAGCACCCGTAAAGACCCGACCGAGCATGTCTTCACTTACACCAAGCTTCAATGTATCACCTGTAAAACGTACACGAGTATCTTCAGCTTGTACTCCAGCCGTTGGATCAAACATCTGTACCACGGCTTTATCTTCTGACACATCAAGCACCTTACCCAAACGGGTCTGATTTTCGCCCGGAACATTTACTTCCACCAACTCTTCGTACTTTACTCCACTAACTCCCTCAACCACCAAAAGTGGTCCAGTAATAGCAGAAACGGTTTTGTATTCTTTTTGACTCATATTATTAAGCGTTAGTTTGGGTTAGAGCTTTGATTTCCTCTTTGACTCTACTAATAAAATTCTCATAATCTGATACTTCACGTTTCTCCTTTAGACGACCAATTTCTTTATAAGTAGACATTTGCTTGAAACGAGAAAACTCAAATTCATCAGTAGTCACAACCGGTAAACCTTCATTGTAGAAAGTAACAATTGATTTAAGAAGATTGTACTGAATCTTGATCGGCATATATGCATCACTAGGGTCAAAAGCGTTTTGCATTAGGAAATCTTCACGAATCATACGTGCCACTTCCAAAGTAAGTTTGTCACTGTTTGATAATGACTCCATACCCACAAGACGAACAATCTCAAGCAATTTTGATTCCTTTTCCAAGAGCTCCATTGCTTGTTTTCGAATATTAGCAAAATCAGGGGCTACATTTTCACGCCAGAAATCTAATAAGTTATCAACGTAAAGTGAATATGAACCAAGCCAGTTGATAGATGGGAAATGTTTTTTGTAGGCCAATCCAGCATCAAGTGACCAGAAAGTTTTGGTCACACGTAGAGTTGATTGTGACACTGGTTCAGACAAGTCTCCACCAGGAGGAGAAACCGCACCAATTACTGTGAGTGACCCTTGTCTCCCTTCAGAACCAAGAGTTTCTACTACACCAGCTCTTTCATAAAATTGTGCTGTGCGAGAAGAAAGATAAGCTGGATAACCTTCCTCTCCCGGCATTTCTTCCAAACGTCCTGAAATTTCACGCATCGCCTCTGCCCAACGTGAAGTAGAGTCAGCCATTAAAGCTACGTTATAACCCATATCACGATAGTACTCAGCAATAGTAATACCGGTATAAACTGAAGCTTCACGTGCCGCTACTGGCATATTAGAAGTGTTAGCAATGAGGATAGTTCGCTTCATCAAAGGCTCACCTGAGTTTGGATCAATCAAGTGTGGAAACTCAGAAAGCACTTCTGTCATTTCATTTCCTCGTTCACCACAACCAATATATACAATCACTTCAGCATTACAGTATTTAGAAATAGATTGTTGAGTCACAGTCTTACCAGCACCAAACGGCCCAGGAATACACCCAGCTCCACCTTTAGCTATTGGGAACAAAGTATCAATCGAACGACCACCAGTTAAAAGCGGTTCCGATGGGAAAATCTTTTTATTCTTTGGTCTTGGCTCACGAATTGGCCAATATTGAAGCATAGCTACCACTTCAATTTCACCAGACTCAGTTTTAATCTCTGCAATTGTTTCTGTGATATTAAAATTACCTGATTTGATATTAGTAATTACACCAGAAACATGAGGTGGTACCATTACCTTATGTACAATTAACTTAGTTTCAGCAACCGTACCCAAAATATCACCGCCAGTTACTTTGTCGCCTACTTTGGCTACAGCTTTAAAATCCCATTTTTTATTCTTATCCAAAGCCTCAGCATCAATACCTCTTTTAATATATACAGAACCGGAAGCCTCCTCGATAGCCTTTAGAGGTCGTTGCACGCCATCATAGATAGACTCCAAAAGACCAGGGGCTAGTGCCACTGACATAGTTTTACCGGTACGAAAAACCGGATCACCGGGCCCAACACCAGTTGTATCTTCATACACCTGAATTGAGGCAATATCACCATTCAACTCAATTATTTCTCCAAGAAGTTTTTCTGAAGACACTTTAACCAACTCATAAAGTTTGGCAGAAGACATGCCGTTGGCACGCACCAATGGACCCGTCACTCTCACGATTTCTCCTGCCTTTGTTGCTTCTTGTGTATTAATTGTATTTGTCATGGTAATAAATTTATAAATTGTTTCTGTTAAATAATGGCTGCTCCGATGGCTTTTTCTGCTAATTTCCGTAATCTTGCTTCTGCCAATCCTTGACTACCCTTAGCGCTTGGCAACAAGACCACAGCCGGTAATGGTCCACTGACCACTTTGGCATATTCTTTTTCGTCCATGCCTACCATTAAATCCTCAATTACACAGACCACAGCGTATGGTGTTGGATTATTTTCGGAATTATTAATCTGTTTAATTTTACGCAATTGTCCCAAAACTTCGTCAGAAGTTTTCGCATCAAAAGCCTCTACTCCTAAAGCTTTAAAGCCCGATACGACATCACCCGGACCAACGATAGCAATTTTATACTGATTGATGTTTTTAGACATAAATTGCGCGTAATTGTTTTCGAATAACCTCTCCACTTTGTTTATTCTCTTTCCCTATTACAATGGCTTGTATGTTCAAAGAGACGTTTTGTTGTTTTAACAAATAAGAAACTAGGGTCGCAACTGAAAAAACATCATTACCCATCCCTTTAATTGCCACCAGAAGGTATTCATCTAGTTTGACATTGAAAGTAGTAAAATGTCCGTTCTCTAAATATTCGCTAACAGCCTCCTTCCAAAAACGTTCACCACCAAAAGTATTCAATCTAGCTAGGAGTTTTTCCTGGGTATCAATACTGGTAAAAGCAAAACTGCCACCATTAACAAACCAAGAAGAATCAATATCGCCTAAAGCAAATGAACGAAGACCGGTTTTTAAGTTGTACAAATCAATTTGTAATTTTAACAATTCAGCCAAAACACGATTGTCGGTTTTGTTGACCAAACTTTCTGCTAGCAAGAAATAGCCTTTATCAAATTCTTGATCCGCATTAGCTAATCCACTACCTATAACCTTTATCGCTCGGTCATAAATGTTTTTTAAATCACTATTTATTTGTTCTAGAGTGCCAGTTTTGGCTCGTTCAAATAAAACCACAGGATCATATTTTCCCAGTTTTGACATATATGGCAAAACCTCATCTAGACCCTTACCCACCTTCAGAGCTCGCAGGATAACTCTTAAATTATGGATATCGAATCTAAACCAAAAATAAGAAAACAATTCAGGTTCCGGAGAAATTTTCTCCAAAAGGTTTTTGGTCTCAAGATTAGTTTTTTCTAGCACTGAAAATATATTGTCAATTTTATCTTCTCCAGTTAAAGAATTAAGATGAGTGTCTTTCAAAGTTTTTAACAACTCATCTGTATCTGTTACCGACAAAAGACGCTCTATATCAGCTTCACTAAGTAAACTCTTTTCTAGAGTTTTAACACGACTGGAACTGTAGATATAGGATGTCGACATAGGTTTTAATTATTTCTGAAATAGATTTTTAGCTATCTCAATCTCTGAACTTGAACGAATTTCTGAAAAGAGTTTTTCTATTGATAGATCAAACTCAAAATCAGAACCAACAAAAACCAAACCACCCTTCAGTCTTGCACTTACCACCAAAGGCGCCGACACACCTAGGGCTTTAAGAATTTCTGAACTTTCTGACTGACGATGGTCTGGTGACAAAACCGACACCACCTCAATATTCTTCGGTAGAATATTTTTATAACGTTCAGTCAAAATCGAAACATAATCTGAAGAAGACAAAGCTAATACTGATGACAAAGCTTCAGAAAACACTTCATCCAAAACTCGACGTTTTTCAGTTTGTACAGCTAAGTTGGCTTTTTGTTTTTCAAGTGACAAAGTAACGTTCTCGTAGTGTTCACTTTTCTTCTTGAACTCAGTTTGAAAACCAGCTTTAATATCGCCAATCTTTCGATCAGTTTCCTGTCTGATTTCAGAAACACGCTTCTCTGCCTCTGCCAAAATCTCATTGGCTTCGGCTTCAGAATCGGACTTTATTTTTTCAATTATTGCTTGTAATGACATGCAAAGATGTTATGCGCCAATAGAAATCAACAAAATGAAGCTGATGAGAACACCGAAAATCGCCCAAGTTTCTACCATCGCTGATATAACGATTGCCTTACCCATATTCGCTTCATCCTTAGCTATCATCAATGCTCCAGCTGCTGCTACAGAACCTTGATAAATACCAGACAATAAACCAGCAATACCAATAGGAATTCCAGCTATTAAATATTGAAGCCCAGTCACCATATCAATATCTGGCGTACCTGAACCACCAAGAATACCTGAGAAATTCAAAATTAAGAAAGCACCTACTAGACCATAAATACCTTGTGATCCTGGCAAAGCTTGCATCAAAAGCATCTTACTAAATAATTCTGGCTTCTCACTAAGTACACCGGCAACTGCCTTACCAGCATTACCCATACCGATTGCTGAACCACAAAAACCAAACACAGCTGCAATAGCAGCACCTGCAAATACTAACGCTACTCCGATTGATAATTCCATAAAATTTAAATGAATTTAACTTAATAAATAAAGGTAGTTTTAGGTATCAAATTAACCACTATCCTCCTTTAACAAACATGTATAAGACTCTCTTTTAGTTAGTGGTTTAAATTCTCTCCCCGTGCCGGTGATAAACTTACCAAAGAACTCTACAAACTGCAAACGAGCACTATGAATGAAAGAACCTAATGTATTAATCACTAGAGTAAACACATGTCCAACAATTAATACGAAAACTGCCAACACTGCACCGATATAAGGAATCATTTCATAAACAATTCCCGCAATCAAATTAACGGCAAAAGCTAGAGCGCTTGTGGCTAGACCCAAAGCCAAAAGTCGAGAATAAGATAAGATATCAGATAGATAATTAATACTATTGTACACACTAAGTAGACTCATCTGCACTTTACCCAAGATAGTTTTACCTGTACGACCACTAGCCAAAATTACAAAAGCTATCGCAAGATAAATCAGTGTCACTATTCGTTCTTCGTTAAATGGTAGAAATCCGAAAGTAGTAGCACCATAAACTATAAGTAAAGTAAATAATAGAAGCCAAGGACCTTGATCCAAAAGACCATTTACTAATTGTCCATTTTTAGACTCACTTACAATCTTTAAAATCATACCTACCATTACCTGTAACACACCTAGAGACAGAGCTAGATAGAAAACCGGTAGAGGATTTCCAATTGGATCAAAAGCTTGAAGGTCTTGCAAAAACTTTGGCATCTCACTCATATTTACACCAAAGTATCCACCAAAAAACATACCGATAACAACCGTTGAAAGACCCAATAGGAAAATCAACTGGCTAAACTGTTTCGCTATTTTTGAAACCTTAAAATAAAACAAGAAAGGTAAAGCCATCAACATCAACAAAGCGCCGTACCCTACATCTGTTAAACAAAGACCAAAGAAGACAAAGAAGAAGACTGCCATAAACGGAGTAGGATCAATATCCTTATGTCCCGGTAAACCATTCAAACGAGTAATAATTTCGAATGGTTGAATGAGTTTATGATTTCTTATTTCAACTGGTGGAATTTCATTTTCAGCTAAGGATATTTCTGCCAAGTCATACAACACACCTTCCTCAGTAATTTTCTTTTCGAAAAGTGGTAAATTACTTTTATCAGCCCAGCCCTCAAAAACAGTTATATGTTTTGTATTTTTTACCAAACCACCAACCAGCTCACGATCACAATCCCAAACTAAGGCATCATGCGCGATTTTAATTTTTTCTAAATAATTTGTCGCAAACAAAATCAATTTACTTTTAGTTTCTGCAAGAGCACTTTCTACTTCTGCTATTCTCTTATTTAGATACTCGATTTCATCTACCGTTCTTTTTGTATAACCAACCAAATTAATAACTTCACCTCCTAATGATTTTATGATTTGCAAAACAAGATTGTTGTCAGTACCTACTGGAACGGTTACACTAAAATACTGATTACCAACATCCTCAACATAAGATTCGATAGCTTCCTTACCAAAAGATGCATTTATTTGCTCTGACAGGGTTAGATTCTGATTTTCTATTTTTTTTGACATTTTTGATTCTAAATAGAAAAGTCGAAGTGTAGTTCGTCTTCAGCAATCCCAAAGACACGCTCAGATCTTTCCATGGAAGCAACGTTGCTTTTTTTTTCATTTAAAGCAGATAGTTCCGCTATAGTGTTATTAAATCCGATTTCCAAAACACTCAAATCTTGTAAGACAGTCTCAAGATCGGATTTATTCAAAATTTTTTCACCAAGATTACCTTCAGAAACACTAATTAATGACCCTTTCTTTAACTTAGCAAAAGTACCTAACTTTTCTTCATAATTACTGAGAAAAGTAATTGCCTGCTTTACTTTTATTAACTTATCAGTATTTTCACTCGAAGATATATTTGATTCAGTTAAAAATCCATCAACCTCATCGATTTTCTTAAACTCAATAGCGCCAATTTTTTGCGCTGTTTCCAGCATTTTCGCCACATCTTGACGATAAACAAAAAGACGAACTTTGGTAATAGGTACTATGGCCATAAATTATTTAAAACTGGAGACAATTTGCTTAACCAAAGACTCTTTGCGCTTCTTGGCTTCCTGAACAAAGGTGCTTAGCTGTTCGGTTCTTTTTTTATTTTCAGTTTCGATATTTGATTTAAGTTTATTTTCAAAATCCACTAAATCTGCCTTTAGTTTAGTTTCACCATCGCTTTTGGTATCTTTAATATTATTATCTTGCTTTACCAAAGCATCAGCTATCATTTGCTTAGCTTTTTCCTTAGCTGTAGTTATTCTTAAATCAGCCTCTTTCTCCGCTTCCAAAATCGTATTAAATGACATGTTAGGTATTATTTTCTTATCGAAACCGTAATGTGACTCTTACAAAACCCTATAAAAAAAGCCGAAAATTACAGTGCGGATATCTTACTATCTAACAATATATAGTCAAGTTGAAGTTGGGGATATACTTTTAATTTATGATTTCCTTAATCCTTATACGTTTTTAAAGTGATAAACCCTGTAATTTAACCCCTTTTAAAACACCCTGTAAGAAAGTGTGTCTTTATACGTCTATGCGATTACCACTAAGTTTTTAGTGTTTTTTAACTACGAAAGGAGGATTAGGATTGTCTTCTAGTCTAACCAGGTTGTTAATGTTCCTTATTTTGGCGACCATAATCGTATTTAACCTCAAACCAACCAGAGAATTTCATTTATTCTCCAAAACAGAGGTTTTATGGGAACCAAATCAAGATCATAATAGTGAAAATTGGCTTATTATATGGCTAAATTCTGCCACTTTTGATCGCAAACCAACACATCATGAAGTCTGGGAAGAAGAAGTTGATTATTTTAAGCAAAATTTTACTACCTCAAATCAAAGTGATTCGATGATAAGATGGCTTAAAAACACCTTTCCAAAAGCTCCATACATGATCTATATCGCTGACTGTGAATCAACCGGTTTAATTCACCGTAAAAACGGTAAGTTACGACCAAACACTAGCGGTGACAGTAGTCTTGGCGTCCTACAAATAAACATGAGGGCTCATGGGGCAGAGATAAAAAAACAAGGCCTCGATATAGAAAGAGACAAAGACTATTTCGCTTTTGCTCGAATCTTGTTTACTGAAAAAGGAATCGACCCTTGGAATTCTTCAAGACATTGTTGGGATGAACATTATCAACGTATTATAAGTCGTATTTAAGTAATTTTGTTCTTTTATTGAATCACGCTGTTTCCCTCGGGAACAGCGTGTTTTTTTATTCTTTGAAATTTGTTTGTTTTGACAGTAACCTTTATTAATGTTACTATAGCATTACCTTGAGATTCTAGTGTAGGGCTCTTGAGCCACCATTGGCATAGAAATCTTCTATACCAAAACGGATTACTATCTGCACACCTACCGAGACTTATTTTAGTCTCAGTCTAAATAAACAAATAATAATGTATAAAACAAATAGCCGACCAACACGGTCGACCTCTACTAATAGCCGTCCAAAACGAGCTTTTTCTTCAGATAGCAGTAGCGAATCGAGATCACCTCGTCGCTCCTTTTCTCGTCCTACAGGTAACGGGTCTTTTAGCCGATCTCCAAGATCTGCCTCTTTTGGTGGATTTTCAAGAGGAGGTAGTTCACGCCGACAATTTTCAAGTAGTGGTTCAAGAGGCGGAAATGGTGGTGGACGCCGTGGCGGTAGACAATTATCTACCTTCGATGTTTCAAAATACATAAACTTAAATCCAGTAGCAGCAAAAACGGAAGTCTATGAAACTAAGCATAAATTTTCTGATTTTAAATTAGAGAAAAATCTAACAGAAGCAATTGCTGCAGCTGGTTTAGAAACCCCTAGTCCAATTCAGGATCAAGTTATTCCTTTGATTCTAGAAGGTAATGATGTTATTGGATTAGCTCAAACCGGTACTGGAAAAACAGCAGCTTTTCTTATTCCTACTATTCAAAAAACACTGAAGCAAAGAGGATACTTAACTCTTATTCTTACCCCTACTCGTGAATTAGCTATTCAAATCGAACAAGAATTAAAAAAACTCACACCCAAAATGGGAATTTATTCTACTGTCTGTGTAGGTGGCATGAATATCATGCCTCAAATTCGTGGCCTTCGTCGTCGTAATCATTTTATTATTGGTACACCAGGACGTGTACAAGATTTGATTGATCGTGGGCACATAAAGCCAGGAGCTATCACTCACGTGATTCTAGACGAAGCTGATCGAATGTTAGACATGGGCTTTATTCATGACATTAAACAAATCCTGAAGGATATTCCTGACGAACGAGAAACTCTATTCTTCTCTGCCACCATGTCTAAAAGTATTGAAGGTTTAGTTCATGATTTCCTTCGCAACCCTATCACAATATCAGTGCGAAAAGCTGACATAACAAACAGTATCACTCAAGATGTTGTACGTTATGAACATCACTCTAAATTTGAGACTTTGGTTTCTCTTCTAAAAGAGCCGGCTTTTGAACGAGTTATTATCTTCGGTGCCATGAAACATAGCGTGGAGAAATTAAGTCAAGAATTAATCCATGCTGGCGTTACAGCCGACGCTATTCACGGCAACAAGTCACACGGGCAACGTCAAAGAGCCTTAAAACGTTTTAAAGACGGACAAATAAAGGTGTTGGTAGCCACCGACGTAGCTGCTCGTGGTATTCACATTGATGATGTGTCACACGTAATAAACTATGACTTACCTAGCACCTATGAAGATTATGTACACCGCATTGGTCGTACTGGACGTGGTAGCAAGCGTGGTCAAGCTCTGACTTTCGTCCCAAATAAATAAAACCTGTTATAATTAGACCGATATGCAAGCAGTTTTGTTAGCCATCGGTCTTTTTATTTTACTTATGATTATTAACGCCTTTTTAGGTGGTGACCCAATCTAAATAAAATATGCTGAATATTCCTCCTTACGTTTTACTACATAAAGCCGTAGGTCAAACTCCTTTAGAGGTATTGGAATTATGGCGTCAAACCAAACCTGAACTAAAAAATACTCCTCTTGCTTATGCTGGTCGCCTTGACCCAATGGCCGAAGGAGTGCTTCTAGTTTTGATTGGTGACGAATGTAAAAAGCAAACAGAATATCATCATCTTGATAAAGAGTATGAGTTTGAGGTTTTATTTGGATTGGCTTCTGACTCTGGTGATGTGCTAGGTCTGATCAATGAGAACGGTGACAAAATTGTAACTACGGAAAAAATTACAGATATCTTAGCAAACCTTATCGGAACAATTGAACTTCCCTATCCGATTTTCTCATCTAAAACAGTTCAAGGTAAACCACTTCATACTTGGACTATGGAAAAACGATTAGCGGAAATTAATATACCGACCAAAAAATCGGAAATATTTTCACTAGAACTTATAGACCTTAAGACCTTAAACCGCAAAGAGATTTACACTATTGCATCAGAAAAAATTGAGACCATTCCCCCAGTAACTGATTTAAGAAAAGCTCTTGGTAATGATTTCCGTCGACCGGAAGTGAGAAAGTCTTGGCAAAATTTTCTAGCTTCCGGTTGTGAGACTGATTTATTTACCATTGCCAAAATCCGTTGCCTTTCCTCTAGCGGTACCTATATGCGCACCTTAGCTGAAGTGATTGCAAAAAAACTTAGCAGTGAGGGTTTGGCTTTTAGTATCAAGCGTACAAAAATTGGTATTTATAAAAAAGACCAAGGTTGGGGAAGGAGTTTTTAAACTTATAAAAGCCCCGGCAACTTCGTTGCCGGCGCTTTTATAAGTTTAAAACTCCTAGTAAGATTTTAGTCTACGTGCCTTTTCATGCTGACGAATCTTCTCTAAAGCCTTAGCTTCAATCTGACGAATACGTTCACGCGTTACTCCGAATTCCTTACCGACTTCTTCCAAAGTATGATATGTACCGTCCAAGAGTCCGTGACGCATCTCCAAAATCTTTCTTTCCTTTTCTGACAAAGTATCGAGAATTTCAGTAATTTGATCAGTCAAAATACTGTGCGCCACTTCTTGATCTGGAGATACAATCTTGTCATCAGAAATGAAATCAGACAGACGTGAACGATCATCTTCATCACCCACCGGTAGTTCAAGTGAAATAGTATCCTGACTAATTTTTTCAATCTGGTAAATCTTTTCTACTTCTACACCCATTTCAGTAGCAATTTCTTCCGGCATTGGCTCGCGACCCAAATCCTGTGAAAGTCGACGTGATACTTGTTTGTACTTAGCCATAGTTTCCACCATGTGTACTGGAATACGAATCGTACGAGACTGATCAGCCAAAGCACGAGTAATAGCTTGCCTAATCCACCAAGTAGCGTAAGTAGAAAACTTGAATCCCTTAGTGAAGTCAAATTTATCTACCGCCTTAAATAGACCTAGATTCCCTTCTTGTATCAAATCCAGCAAAGTTAAATCAGGTGAACGACCAACGTATTTCTTAGCAATAGAAACCACAAGACGGAGGTTTGCTCTCGCCAAAAGATTACGAGCCTCTTCATCACCTTCAACAATACGCTTAGCTAACATTCTTTCTTCAAAAGCATTCAGAAGCGGATACTGACCGATTTCTCGCAAATACATTTGGATTGAATCATAACTACTATCACTCCTCTTAAAAGCATTTTTCTGAGCAATAATATCTATACTAGGATCCTCACCTAGCATTCCCCCACTTTGCAAAACATCAATACCAGCAATAGAAAACCTTTCGTACAACACATCCAAAAATTCAATATCTTTTTCTATTTCTGGAAAAGAACGCAGAAGTTCATCATAAGTAATATAACCACGCTCACGTCCTAGCCTCATAAGCTCAGCCGCTTTCATCTCCAAAATCTTTTCACTCTTAGTTAAAGTTTTCTTTTCAACTTTTTCTGCTTTAATTACCTTTTCACTTTTAGCGACCGGTTTTTTTAAAACTGGTTTTGCTTTTGTTTTGTGATTCTGTAACTTTTTTAGCTACTGGCTTCTTGGTTGGTTTTTTGGTTACGGTTTTGACCGCTTTTTTTGGTACTGCTTTAGTTGTCTTCTTGGTCGTTTTTGTCGCCATAGTCATACAACTATACATAAAAAAACAAAATAGTCTAGTATGCAAACTATTGATTTTAGTGTAAGAGCGCAGTAGTAAAAGGTGGTGTTTTTCTAAGTTCCTGTAGTTTAGCAACGTATTTTAAATGAGCTTCCACCTCAGCCGAATCACCAGATGATTCTACTTCCATTATTTTTTCTCTAGACAGCTTTAATCGATCCTTAATTACCACTTCCCTCAATTGATTTAAAGAGTGAATTACCTCATCCTCAAACACTCTTCTTGGATACTGCTCGAGTGCCAATTCCGTGCGAAAAGTTACTTCTGACGAAGTTTGTGATGACACCCTTTCTTTAATTTTTTCTCTCTCCTCACCAACAATATCTTCTATGGCTTGCAATATTTTTGCCGACACTTCATCAGTAAACAAAGGCAGGATTCCAAACAAATAATTTAACAATGTTTCAAACCGATTATTAGCGCTGTTATTTTCAATTTTATTTTCTACGATTTCTTTTGCCATCGAAACTTTTTCCCCTTGTTCAGCTAAATCATTCAATCTCTCCACCTCAAAATGTACAGCTTCCTTGGTGGTTTTTAGCACCTCTGCCACCCGCCCTTCAAAATGATCTTGATCAATCTTATTCGGTAGCAATAAAATATATGGAAGCACTTCCTCACGAGCTCGTAATTTAAAAGTCCTTTCATCAAGTCCAATACTGGCTAGATTGGCCAGTAAAAACTCAATCACATGTATTGAATTACCAATAATTTTTTTATATTTTTTAGGATCATCAAGAATAATATCTGCCGGATCTTTACCACCAACCAAAACCGCCACCTTAACATCAAGTCCACGTCTCAACATCAAATCGGCCGCACGCTTCATTGCTGCTATTCCTGCCTTATCAGCATCAAGTGCTAAAACAACTTTTTTAGACAACCTTTCCAGAAGCTGTACATGATGCAGAGTCAAAGCCGTTCCTGATACAGCTACAGTGTTCGTGTAACCAGCCTGATGACTCATCACCACATCAAACTGACCTTCAACAATCAAAGAAAAATCCAACTGTCTGATTCCATGTTTAGCTCTATGATAACCATAGAGAATTTCTGATTTTTTAAAAAGATCAGTCTCTGGTGAATTTACATACTTAGGTATATCCGCTCCAGACTCCAGAGTCCGTCCAGAAAAAGCCACCACCCTCCCTCCTTGGTCAAAAATTGGAAACATCACTCGGTTACGAAAAACGTCGTAGGACTCACGACCTTTTTGACTAGTTTTTATTAGACCAGCTTTTAATAATTCGTTTTCGGTAAAACCTTTTTTAATAAGATGATCCTTAGTAGTTCGCCAAATATTGTCTGACCCCGGGGCATAACCAAGTCTCCAAGTCATACTGGTTGTAAGTGTGACTCCTCTTTTTTCTATATACTCACGAGGGGCCGATCCGGCTACTAATGAATGTTCAAAAAAAATCAGTTGCTTCCTCCAGAACAGCATAGAGACGATCTCTCTCTGTCTTTTTGTGGTGATACTGGTGTTAATTCCACGCCAGCCTTGCCCGCCAAAATTTTTAGAGCCTCCTTTAAAATCCACCCCCTCCATCACCTGAACAAAATTAAACATATCACCACCTTGACTGGTAGAAAAACAATAATACATACCTCGGTCTGGTGACACATAAAAGGACGGGGTCTTTTCCTGTGAGAAAGGTGATTTACCTTTAAAGTGGCGACCTGCCCTATGCAACTCAACATAAGCGGAGACCACATCTACAATGCTTAAACGATCTTTTATTTGCTGTATAACATCATTCATGTTTGATTGGTATTATACGCGAAAAATGCAGACATAGCACAAAATATTTTACTTTTTTGCAATTTAATTGTATAAAAATGGAGATTTGTTTGTTTAATTTATTTAAGGAGATCGTCATGATGAGTCTTGATAGTTTTTTTGGCTTTGTATTAATGCTTATTATTGAATTATGGACAATAATAAGTGGCATTGCCCTTGTTATAAATATTGCAAAGATTAAGAATAATGAAGAAATAAATTTATTTAAAATTTTCTATAATTCATTAGCTGCACCCATATCTTTGATAATTTTTATAAAGCAAATTTTTTGGCCTTCTAAAAAACCCTGAGTTGCACAAATTACATAACAAATTCCGGTTTGCCCAGCAAACCGGTTTTTTAAAACCTAAATAAAATTAAAAAGGCGACACCTACGGTGTCGCCTTTTTAATTTTATTTAGGTTTACTTCTACTTCTCCATCTTCTCAATCATCTCGTGTTTGCGACTACCTTCAAAGCCAGATCCAGCTGGTATCAGCTTACCAATAATCACATTCTCCATAAGACCAGCCAAATTATCTTGACTTCCCTTCACGGCTGCATTAATCAAAACTCGAGTAGTGTTTTGGAAAGAAGCTGCCGATAAGAAACTCTTACGTGACAATGAGGTTTCGGTAATACCAAGAATAAGCTTTTCAGCTTTTGCTGGCTCTTGTCCAGCTTCCTTAAGCTTATTATTTGTATCAACAAAGATCCATTCCTCAACCACATCACCAACAGTAAAGTGACTTTCGCCAGAACTGGTAATACGAACTCGTGACATCATTTGCTTTACAATCAGTTCGATATGCTTACGCGCAATTGTCACACCCTGCAATTCATAAATCTTATTTACTTCAGAAATTATGTATTCTTGAGTAATTTCCTGTCCACCAAACTTGAATAATTCTGGTAGTAGAGCGGAACCATCAGTTAGTAATTGACCAGCTTTTACGGTATCACCCTTAGAAACAGTCACCACACGACGGTAATGCACTTCATACTCAATATTATCTTTCTTCTTAGGTGCGCCTTTAGCATTCATATCAGGAGCTACCACAATCACTTTCTCACGACCTTCAGTACGAATATCTACCACCACACCTTCGGCTTTAGAAACAACTGCCGGTACTTTAGGTTGACGTTTTTCAAAAACTTCTTCTACACGAGGAAGACCAGAAGTCACGTCTCCACCAACAGACGCTGCTCCTCCGGCATGCTTAGTGTTCATAGTTAGCTGTGTACCCGGTTCACCAATCGCTTGCGCAGCTACTGTTCCCACCGCCTCACCAATATCTACTAGTTGATTGGTAGAAAGATCAATACCATAACAATGCTGACAAACACCACGAAGTGTCTTACAGGTCATTGGTGAACGAACCACTACTGATTCACAAGTTGATTCTTCAATAGCGATAGCATCAAGACGACTAAGTAAGTGGCCTTTAGTGAAGATTACACGACCCTTAGTATCTACTGCATCCTCTGCCAAAATTCGTCCTTTAATAGCTTTGGAGAAAGCAATTTCAATTCCAGAAGCAGAAATACGATTAATAGATACGCCTTGTTTAGTTCCACAATCTGTTTCCGTTACAATCGCATCTTGAGCTACCACGAAAAGACGACGAGTTAGGTAACCGGCTTTCGCTGTTTGCAAAGCGGTGTCAGCTAGACCTTTACGAGAACCGTGAGTAGTAATGAAGTACTCAAGTGGTGACATACCTTCTTTCATTGAAGATAGAATTGGGAATTCAATAGTTTCACCTCGAGTATTAACAATCAATCCCTTCATACCGGCCATCTGTGCGATTTGTCCTAGAGATCCACGAGCACCTGACTTCCACATTTCAAAAGCAGAACCGTTCTTATCTAGAGTTTCTGGCAATACTTTTTCGATTTCAGTTTTTGCATTATGCCAAACCTCTACCACCATTCTTCTTCTTTCTTCACGAGAAATCAAACCTTCGTCATAAGCATCAAAGACTTCTCTTTCTTGACTACGAGCCTTATCAAGAATAGCTTTCTTTTCCTTTGGCACACTCACTTCGTCAATACCCCATGTAGTACCTGATTTGGTAGCATAACGAAGACCAAGCTTCTTTAGTTTGTCTACAATTGGAGGCACCGCTTCAGGGCCACGTGCATCGATGATATCAATAATAACTGTAAAGAGTGTCCGTTGCACTACCACATCATTGATAAACAAATGATCTGAAGGTAGAACACTGTTAAAAATTAAACGACCGACGGTTGTTTCGAAAATTTTATTATCGAATTGTCTGTATTTTTCTGTATCAGTTGCCAATACTTTAATCTTAGCGCGGAAATCAATCACTCCGTAATCAAAGGCGTTTATTGCATCATTAGGTGAAGCAAAGTATTTACCTTCGCCTTTAGCTCCAGGAATTTCTTTAGTCATCCAGTAAGCTCCTAAAGCCATGTCCAGAAGTTTTTCTGACACCACTGGTTCTGAAGATCCCGGCTTTAGAATATTTTTGTTAGCAGAAATAATTTCTTTAGCTTCTAGTTGAGCTTCATCTGAAAGAGGTACGTGTACCGCCATCTGGTCACCGTCGAAGTCAGCGTTGAAAGCACGACAAACTAGAGGGTGTACTTGGATAGCGTTACCTTCAATCAAAACTGGACGAAAAGCTTGAATACCCTGACGGTGCAAAGTAGGAGCACGGTTCAAAAGTACATGTCGACTCTTAATTACATTTTCTAGAATCGCCCACACTTCTGGTACTCCGTCTTCAATCAAACGACCAGCGCCACGGATGTTGTAAGCTAACTCTTGTTTCAAAAGTTCAGCAATCACAAACGGACGGAATAATTCGAGTGCCATATGCTTTGGCAATCCACACTGATCTAGAGCCAAATCTGGACCAATCACAATTACCGAACGTCCAGAATAGTCTACACGCTTACCGAGTAGGTTTTGACGAAAATAACCTTGCTTACTCTTCAAATAATCAGAAAGTGACTTGAGTGGTCGACGTTGAGCTTGACTCATAGCTGAATAAGCACCTCCGCCATGACGAATAGAGTTATCAATCAAAGCATCGACCGCTTCTTGCAAAATACGCTTTTCATTACGCAAGATTACATCTGGCGCTTGAATATCGAGCAACTTCTTTAGACGATTATTACGGTTGATTACTCGACGATACAAGTCATTTAGATCAGAAGAAGCATGACGACCACCTTCGAGTGCTACCATCGGACGGATAGCTGGTGGAATAACTGGAATACGAGTTAGGAACATCCACTCTGGACGCACACCAGCATGAATCATACCGCGAATCAATGATAGACGTTTATCGAGCTTTGCTCTTTCTAAAGCACCGACAGTTTCTCTTTCTTTCTCTAATTGAGTTAGCAGAGACTTTAAATCAACTTGTTTAAACAAATCGTAAATTGCTTCAGCACCAATACGAGCTTCAAATAAAGTACTATATTTGATTGAGTAACGATGGAAAGTCAATTCATCAAGCACCACTCCTGGTACAACATTCTGAATTTCACGCTTCATCTCTTCCATACGATCACGCAAAGCTTCCTTGGCTTCCTCGTTCTGTAGAGCTTTTACTTTTGTTTTATATTCAGTATCAAGCTCCTTAAGAAGACGTGAGCGATTATCTTCACTAACTTTGGTGACAATATATCCAGCGAAGTAAATAACCTTTTCTACCGCTGACGCTTGAATACCAAGAATCATTGCAATACGACTTGGTACACCACGCAAGAACCAAATATGTGACACAGGGATACAAAGGTCGATATGTCCCATACGTTCACGACGTACAATGGCACGAGTAACCTCTACTCCACACTTTTCACAAACAATACCTTTATAGCGAATACCACGATATTTCTTACAAGAACATTCGTAGTCTTCTACTGGTCCGAAAATACGTTCGTCGAACAAACCGTGCTTTTCTGGTCTCTGAGTACGGTAGTTGATGGTTTCTGGCTTAGTAACTTCTCCATGTGACCATTCGAGAATGGTATCTGGTGAAGCTAAGCGCAAACTAATACCAGTAAAATTAGTTGGGGCTGGTGTTTGCTTAGTGAATGATGATGTTTTTATAGACATATAATAATTTGATTACAGAGACTCATAATCACGCTTGACGCGTTCGGTTTTTTCCAATTTCACATCCAATGAAAGCCCACGAAGTTGGTTTACCAACACATTGAAAGCGGCTGGGGTGTGTGGATGACTGATTTTTTCTCCACGAACAATAGCATCGAATGCAGCTGAACGGCCGACAATATCGTCAGACTTGATAGTAAGCATTTCTCGAAGAGTATAAGCTGCACCATAACCAAGGAGCGCCCACACTTCCATTTCTCCAAATCTCTGACCTCCCACCTGTGCTTTTCCTCCGAGTGGTTGTTGGGTAATAAGTGAGTACGGTCCAATCGAACGCATGTGGATTTTGTCTTCCACCATGTGATGAAGTTTTAAGATATACATGTAACCCACTGCTGTTTTTTGTGCAAATGGTTCACCGGTTAGACCATCACGAAGTTGAATCTTTCCATCAGTTGGTAGTCCAGCAGCCTTAAGCTCAGCTTTCACATGCTCCTCAGTCGCACCAGCAAATGGTGGCACAATGGCTTGATAGCCAAGAGTATTAGCAGCCATACCAAGGTGCAACTCAAGAATCTGTCCTAAGTTCATACGTGATGGCACACCAAGAGGTGTAAGTAGAATATCAATCGGACGTCCATCTTCTGTGTATGGCATATCTTCTTCCGGCAGGATGCGTGAAATTACACCCTTGTTTCCGTGACGACCAGCCAACTTATCACCTACTGATACATTACGCACCTGAGCAATAGTGATATGGATACGTTTGATTACACCACTCTCTAATTGATCTCCATTTTCACGAGAGAAAATTTTGACACCAATCACACGTCCACGCTTTCCAGCTTCAAGACGAAGTGAAGTATCTTTTACATCCTTAGCCTTTTCACCAAAGATTGAGCGAAGCAAACGCTCTTCTGGAGAAAGTTGAGTTTCACCTTTTGGTGTCACCTTACCAACCAAAATATCACCCGGACGAACCTCCGCACCAATGCGAATAATTCCGTTTTCATCTAGATTTCTTAGTTTTAATTCTGAAACGTTAGGAATGTCTGAAGAAGTAACTTCCGGACCAAGCTTAGTATCACGAACTGATACTTCAAGCTCATCAAGATGAATGGTTGAAAACTTACTTTGTTTTACCAGACGTTCAGAGATAACAATCGCGTCTTCATAGTTGGCACCATTCCAACTCATAAATGCCACTAGAGCGTTCTGACCAACAGCAATCTGACCATTGTCAGTTGATGATGTATCAGCCAACAAATCACCACGCTTAACCTTATCTCCTAAAGTCACAGCTGGACGATGATAGAAAGATGAGAAATCATTAGTTCTTTCAAAAGAAGTTAGAGAGTATTCTTTCTTCTTTCCTTCCTTGTTCTTAACTACAATATGTTTTGCATCACACTCAATTACCTCACCTGCTTCATCTGCGTAAATTACGCGATGAGTATCGCGAGCGACCATACCTTCAACACCAGTCGCTACAATCGGCGCTTCTTGTACCAAACAAGGCGTGGCCTGCTTCTGCATGTTTGAACCCATCAGAGTACGGTTGGCATCGTCATGGTTCATAAACGGAATCATTGAGGTTGCTACCGAGAAAGGTTGGTTGGTTGCAATATCTACATAATCAACTTCCTTTTTAGAAACCAATAATGGTTGACCTTTCTTTCTTACTTCAACGAAATCATTTTTAATTTTTCCGTTAGCATCAACCTCAATCGCAGCGTGAGCAATGGTGTATTTTTCCTCCTCGTGCGCATTAAAGTAAGTAACCTCATTAGTAATCACTCCTTTTTCTACCTTAGCGTATGGAGTCTCGATAATACCAAAACGATTAACTCGAGAGTACATAGATAAACGCAAAATCAAACCAATATTCGGACCTTCTGGAGTATGAATCGGACAAAGACGACCATAATGACTTGGGTGAATGTCACGCACTTCAAAACTAGCACGTTCGCGAGTTAGACCACCAGGACCTAAGGCTGACAGTGTACGTAAGTGTTCAATCTCAGACAAAATATTTTGTTGTTGTGAGAACTGTGAGAGTTGGTTGGTAGTAAAGAATTCCTTAATCGCTGCTTGC
Source organism: Parcubacteria bacterium OLB19 (assembly GCA_001567365.1). GTDB lineage: Bacteria > Patescibacteriota > Minisyncoccia > Phycocordibacterales > UBA918 > OLB19. The sequence continues at coordinate 91,732 of JZEL01000029.1, forward strand.
AGTGGACGAGGATTGATAATTTGCATTGGCAAACTAGTCTCAGCTTCAATTGTAGACATACGATCTTGAATATTTCGCTTCATGCGAGTCATACCTACACGTACACGCTGTTGCAACATTTCACCAAAGTAACGCACACGACGAAAACCTAAGTGATCAATATCATCAGCCAAAGCCCCTGGTTCGTGATTTTGAGTAACGATATGTGAGAGAATCAACTTAATATCCTCAGTTGAGATAGTTCTTTCTTCAGTGGCCTTTTTATCAATTGGACGACCAAAACGCTCATTGAAATGATGACGGCCGATTTCTGACAAATCATAACGAGCATTGGTAAAGATAGAGTTTATAAACTCACGAGCGTTTTCTACAGTGGCCAAATCTCCATCACGAAGACGTTTGTAGATTTCGATATATGACTCTTCAGTCGTTTTAGCTGGATCTTTAGCGATAGTGGCCTTCATGTATTCCTCACCTCGTGGCACACCATGCAAAAGCGCGATCATATCCTTATCCTTCTCAATACCAAGCACACGCAGTAAAGATGAAATTGGAAACTTCTTCTTACGATCAATTTTTACATAAATTACTCCGTCCGCTTCAGATTCAATTTCAATCCAAACACCACGTGCAGGAATAATCTTGGCACCAAAAAGTTGGCGACCTTTAACTTCATTTTGAGTAAAGAAAATACCATAAGAACGAGCGAGCTGTGGAACAATCACACGCTCAACACCATTAATAATGAAAGTACCATGCTCAGTCATTACTGGCAGGTCGGTCATAAAGATTTCCTGATCCTTCTCACTTTCAAAAGTTTTATTCTTTAGAATTACATGAGCACGAAGAGGTGCCTCGTATGTTAATTTATTTTCCTTAGCAAATTCAGGAGTACACTTCGGTGAACCGAGTTCGTATTTTTTAAACTTCAACTCAAACTTCTTTTCAGAATAGTCACTAATTGGTGAAAATTCGGTGAAAATTTCTTTGAGAGCAGTCTCCACAAACCAACGAAAAGATTCGCGTTGTGGCTCAATCAAGTCTGGTAATGGAATCTTTGGATCAGCACTGATCTGGAAACGCTTTTGTGGCATTTTTCCAACTGAAACCGTTTGTTCTTTATGTATTGTTCCCATAAGAATTATAAAATAATAATTACCTCTAACTAAATACGTCAGAAAGAACGCAAAACGCGCCCACTTCCATCATATTCAGTTTTATTTGATTAATATCGACATCACGTGTGCGTGATTACTCCGCGATATGAAAATCTCCCATCCACAACTCATCCGAGACCCCTTTGCGTATGTGGCGGGATTGTAACAGAAAAGCTATAGACATGCAATATATACCTGTGAATAAACACAGATTTCTTTGAAAACCATATTATTTATCTCCCCGCCACTTCTCAATCTCCGCATGATTACCTTTCAGTAATACCTCAGGTACTCGATATTCTTGCTTTTTATATTTTAAAACCTCTGGTCGAGTGTAACTTTTGCCACTAGTCACTCTTTCCTCCTCTAAAGACTCAAAAGTCCCCAAAACTCCAGGGATTTGTCTAGCCGTAGCATCAACAATGGTGAGAGCTGGTAATTCTCCACCAGTGAGAACATACTCCCCGACCGACACCTCCTCCGCTCCCAATATTTCATTTACTCGATAATCAATCCCCTCATATCGCCCACTAATCAAAACTAGATGCTCGTATTTTTGTGCGTATTCTTTAGCCACATCTTGAGTAAACACTCTACCACGTGGAGACATAATCAAAGTTTTCACCTTACTTTGGTCTTTTTTTCGACCAACAGCCTTTTCCCAAGCCTTTAATACTGGCTCAGCCTGCATTACCATTCCCGGCCCACCACCGTAAGGTCTTTCGTCTACTTTTTTATTTTTATCTTTAGAAAATTCCCGTGGGTTATAGTATGAAACCGAGATCTTCTTCCCTTTTACTTTTGCCCCTTTCCCTTTTTCACTTTTCTGCGCCCGCCCTAAAATACTAGCGTCAGTGTACGCTTGGCATATTTCTGGGAATAAGGTGATGATATGGAAATGCATATTACTTATATTTATAACAGATATAACAATATAAAAAAAGAAACCACCGAGTGTTAGTCGGTGGTTTCTTTTTCTTCCTTAGATTATATCTTCAAATCATCAATCGCTTGATCCAAAGACTTTGGCTCCATGACTGGATTGTCTTCGCGCATAGCTTCAGACATTTCCTGATTCATTCCCCTTCCGCCTTCTGGTTCATTGATTTTGAGATTTACTCGAGCGTCGTGCTTCATCCCAACAACACGGAGTAAAGTACGGATAGCCTTGGCAGTATTGCCAGAGCGACCAATAATCTTACCCATATCTTCGGCGTGTACATCTAAAGTAAGAAGCACACCCATCTCGTCTACTGTACGATTAATCTTCACACTTTCAGGATGATCCACAAGTGCTTTTACAAGCGTTTCTAGAAACTGCTTATCTTCGTGCGTATCCATAAAATCGATATTCTTAGCTATTCTGGTAAGCATGCGTCAATAACTTGACGTTGCTAGTTAAATGATACGAGAGGTACCACCATGCGTCAATATGGTACCGTGTATATAAATAATATTGGAGTTTGGAGAGAGTTAAGCTGCTACCGGTTCTGCTTCAGTACTAGCTTCCGCTTCGGCCTTGGCTTTTGCCTCAGCTTCGGCTTTGACACGAGCTTCCGCTTCTGCCTTTAGCTTAGCTTCATCAATTATTGGTGATTTTTTTGGTAGAACATTCTTCTTCTTAGCGTCAATAACTTTTTGTGACACGAGAATATTATGAATAGTTCCTGATGTTTGAACACCCTTACTCAACCACTCCTTAGCTCGCTCCTTATTGATTATAATTTGTCCTAATTTTGGGTTATATGAACCAAGATGATCCACGTGCTTATTGCTCTTTGGACCAGTTCTCTTATCCACTACCAAAATACGGTATGAAGGGTCATTTTTGCGACCAACTCTTTGTAAACGCATCATTAACATAAGTGGCGCTAGAGTAGCAGATGGTAGCGATTTGGTCAATAGCTAATACTCAGAAATACCGATTTTAACCAGTGTTAATTCGGCCAGTCAATGCTATACTGCCCCCATGCATAATCCAGAAATATACGAGGGCCCAATCATGGTGCGCGGTAAAGGTACTGGTTTTCTAAATCACCCCGACCTTACCGAAGATATTGTAATTGAGCGCAACGCGCTAGGCTTTGCCTTAGATGGCGATATTGTTAAAGTAAAATTAAAGAAAAAAATTCCCGGAAAAAGACGTGAAGGTGAAGTACTTGAGGTGGTAAAACCTGCCTATCGCGAACTTATCGGTAACGTTAAAGAGAAAGTATTAGACGGAAAACCAGTAAAATACCTTCAGCCCGACAATTCTCGCATACACATCAGACCCATTCTCCCCGAAGCTACCGGAAACGACCTTGCGATGAAAGTGGTAGTAGAAATTAGCAAATGGACCCAACCTCTTCTTGATCCGATTGCCAAAATCACGGAAACTATCGGTCGCGCCGGAGATCACGAAACCGAAATGCAAGCCATTATTCGCAGTGGTGGCTTTTCTAAATCTTTTCCTGAATTAGTGAGTAAAGAAGCCCAAAAACTGCACAATGAAAAAGATCGAATATTTGCTGATGCGCTACTTGACCCTAAACGTAAAGATTTACGTCACTTGACCACCATGACCATTGACCCTGTTGACGCCAAAGATTTCGACGATGCTTTGTCTTGTCGGATTTTAGATAATGGTAACATTGAAGTTGGTATTCATATTGCCGATGTATCACATTATGTTAGAGAAAATGACGCTATAGACACCGAAGCTAAAGAGCGGGCCACTTCTGTTTATTTGGTTGATCGTGTTATTCCAATGCTTCCAGAAGTACTCTCCAATGACTTGTGTTCTCTTCGCCCTAATGAAGACCGTTTGGCTTTTTCGGCAGTATTTGAAATCACAGAAGAAGCGGAAATTAAAAACGCTTGGTATGGTCAAACCATCATTCACTCCAATAAACGCTTTAGCTATGAAGAAGCGCAAAATGTTCTAGATCAAGAAGAAGGTCCTTACCTAGCTGAATTACAAATATTGATGAACCTAGGCCGAAAATTACGCCAAAAACGCTATGCTAGCGGAGCTATCGCCTTTGAACAACCAGAAGTTAAATTTGAACTGGACGAACGCGGAGCACCGATTCGCGTTTTTGCTAAAGTTCGTACCGAAACCATGCTCATGGTGGAAGACTTTATGCTCTTGGCCAACCGCGAGGTCGCGACTCATATTTATGACTTAGCCAAAGACAAAGGGCGCGACCTCGCCTTCGTCTACCGCATCCACGACCTACCAAACCCAGACAAATTAGAAGAACTTGGCACTTTCCTTCGAGCTATTGGTTATGAATTCGAAGTTCATAAAGGCACAGTCAAAGCCACCGCAATTAACAAACTTCTAAAAGAAATTGCTGGTAAGCCAGAAGAAAATCTCATCAAGACCGCTACCATTCGCTCTATGGCTAAAGCAATTTACTCAACCAAAAATATCGGACATTTCGGTTTAGCCTTCAAATTCTACACTCACTTTACTTCCCCAATCCGTCGCTACCCCGACCTTATGGTACATCGACTACTTCGCAGACATTTGGACAATTCCATCATCGGACCAAAAGAATTGGCTAAGTATGAACAAATGTCTATCAAATCTTCACAAAGAGAGATGGAAGCTGTTTCTGCTGAACGCGACTCTATAAAATTTAAACAGGTTGAATATTTAATGAATCGAATCGGCGAAACTTTTAGTGGAGTAATAACCGGTGTCACCGATTGGGGTATTTATGTCCAAGAAAATAATTCCTTAGCCGAAGGCATGGTGCGCCTCGCTAGTATCAAAAGCGACTTCTTCGAACACGAAGCCAGTAAATATCGTATTAAAGGCCAAAAAACCGGTAAAGTTTATCAACTTGGCGATGCTGTGACAGTAAAATTAATTAATGCCGACAAGGATGCTAGGCAGTTGGATTTTGAGTTGATTACTTAACCATATTAAAAGACCCCCGCGAACCTAAAGGTTCGCGGGGGTTTAATAATCTGACCACTGGAAATTATATTTGTTTTCTATCTATCACATTAGTCACAAAATTTACTAAAATTTTTGTAGCATGTGGTGATTCCATAATTATTTTTTCTGGATCAGTGTCTGGTGGTAGATAGTCTGGATGTAATTTAATTTTATTTAATACATCATTAGCATCTAATTCAGGATGGAATTGTACACTATATCTGTTATCACCATATCTTAGAGCGCTATAAAAACACTGCTCTCCTTGGGCTAAAAGGGTTGCATTGAGCGGAATTGAACAAAGCGAATCCTTGTGACCGTATTGAGCAATAAAACTATCTGGCAAGTCTTTAAAAACTGGATCAGTTTTAGCTTCTTCTGTAAGAGAAATTTTATGTGAACCAACTTTCGCTTGTATTTTATTGTTTAACACAGACACTCCGTGCGATTTGCCTATAATTTGATGACCGAAGCAAACAGCCAAGGTCGGAAAATCATTCTCCTCTAAGAATGTTAAAAACGGTGACATATCTTCGGTAATTTTATATGACAAAAGTCTTTTTTCATCATCTACAATTCTCCCGCCATCAAAATCAAATTCTCCAGAGCCACCCAAAATAACACCTTCAGCGTCTTTAATTATAGAAAGAGGATTATCCCAATCTAAATTGTCTAGAAAAGCATTTTTTGTAACAATCTCAACATTTACTGAAGACAAGGCTTTAGCGAAAGACTGTTTCTCATCTTTTAAAGTATCTTTATTAGTTCTAAATTGTATTAGTATTATTTTCATATTTTAAAGAAAAACGACACGATATAAAATATTACCATGTCGTTTTGAAAGTTACTTAACTTAAAGACCTGAAAAATCAAGAACAACTTCTGCCCATTCTGTTATTTTTAGAGTTAGTCACTTAAAATAACATCCGGACCCTTCCCGTAACCTGTTTTTAATGGTATGGTCTTAGCAGATTTTGTACCGTTTTAACTTTTTTGGGGAATTTGATTATGGATATGGCAATACAAGAAATCTCTACTGATGTTTCTAATGCTTTACCTTGGACTAAGCTAAGCAATTCACTTGTCGCAACACGACAAACTGATTTGGAAAGAATTGCTACAATTCTTGAATTACAAGTATCACTCAATGAAGAATCTGGTTATGTTGAATTACGTAACAGTTCGTCGTTAATAGCGAAAATATGTATATCTAAACCAAAAGATGACATACCTAATACAATTCTGGTAACAGATTACGGTTTAACAGGATCGCAGATAAATCAGCTTCGCACCCTGCAAGCTGGTCGAGACTTGGACTTTTGTGTTCGACAACCATGAAACTTTTTACAAAAAACCGGAGGATATCCTCCGGTTTTTTATTTTGCCACGGCCAACGCTTCATCAAACTTAATCGAGAGGAGTTTTGAAACCCCATCACCACCCATGGTCACACCATAAAGCACTCCAGCCCGACTCATAGTCTCACGATTGTGAGTAATAAGAATAAGTTGTGAACGCTTAGCTAATTCTTCAATCATATCACCATACCGGCGACTATTGGCTTCATCAAGCGCAGCATCAGTTTCATCGAGAATAATAAATGGTGGTGGATTTACCTGACTCATAGCAAAAATTAACGCAATTGAAGTTAAAGCCCGCTCGCCACCAGACAACATCTCCAACCCTCTCACTCGTTTATTTGGTAACTTAACTGAAAGTTCAATACCATTTTCTTTCACCTTCTTATCTTCGTCTTCTTCCGACATTCCCTCCATCCCCTCTTCAGCTTCATTAGTTTTTGTTGCCACTTTTACCAAACCAGCTTCACCGCCACCAAACATGAGAGTGAAGAAACGATTAAATTCTGTAGAAATTTTTTCAATACCAACCACAAATTGTTCTTCTAGTTTTTCTTCAAGCTCAGCGATTAAGGCTCGAAGTTTTTCAATCGAAGATTCAAGATCAGCAATCTCGTGTGCCAAGAAAGCGTCGCGCTCCTTAGCATCATTGTATTCTTTTATAATATCCTCAGTAGCGCCAATACCTAATTCTTCCAAACGAATTTTGAGTTTCTCCAACTCGTGTCGTCTACGTCTTTGTTCGCCTCTATCTTCATTTACAATTTTATCTTCTGATACTTCGCCACCACTTCCATCCTTAACAATAAAATTAAAATAATCTGAAGCACCACGACCAAGCAAAGCCACAGCCTCTTGTAGTTCTTCTTTAAATTCTTGCCGATCTCGCTCCAATACAGATAGCTCCCTTTCAATTCTTTCAATTTCACTTTCAAGTTCACGCTCTTGACCAACTAGTCTAAACACGACCCTCTCCGCTTCACGCCCCTGATTAGCTTCACTAACTTTTTCTGCTTCAAGCTTAGCGTATTCAGCCTTAGCTTTTACTTCCGTTGCTTGTGCCACCTCTACTTTCTTAGCTAATTTTTGCAACTCATCTTTCAATCTTTTTAATTCCGCTTCATCATACTCCCGATTAGAGTCTGGAACAGCTTCTGAGCGCTCTACAAAAATCTTTAAACGATGCACAATATCCGCCAAAGCCCTCTGCAAAAGCGAAACATCGGAGTGCTGTATCACCTTCTCGACTTGTTGTTCAACACTTTTAACTAGACCTAAAAGATCAGCATAAGGCACAGCCTTGCCTTCAGTACTTTTGGCTCGCTTTTCATATTCATTAAGTCTTCTTTCCAAAAGAAGAATCTGTCCTTCATACTTACTATATTCGCGCTCGGCTTTTTGTCTTTCCTCAATCGCTATTCGTACCGCTTCTTCGGTTTTTATCAAAAGATCAGAGTCCTGCTTAGCTTCAGTGGCTTTTAGTAACTCTTTTGCTTCTTGCAATTCCTTCATTACTGCCTTCAGCTTTTCTTCAGGCTCACGCTTCTTGGTAATTAAACGATCGTGATGAAAAGCGATATAAATATCTTCACGACGCAAGTACTCAGCATACACTTGTTTTAACTGTTCTTGAATTTCTAAAGACTTTTCAATTTTCTGAACCTGCTTTTCCAAATATTTTAAATGTGGTAAAGCTTCACGCCGTAGTGATTCGACATGCGCCACATTTTCCAGAGTTTTAGTCAGTTTCTTATCGGCCTCTTGTCTTTTGTATTGATACACCTTAAGACCCAAAGCATCCTCAATCATTTCCCGCCTTTCTTTTGCCGGAGCAGAAAGAATTCTGTCAGCTTCACCTTGAGAAATTATATGATGTCCGGTTGATCCGATATTAGCCGAAGCTAAAAGTTCCTGAATATCTTTTAATCTTACCGCTGAATCATTCAACAGATATTCATTTTGACCATCGCGATGTACTATTCTCTCAATTTTTATTTCTTCAAAATCAAGCGGAAACACTCGCTTACTATTATCGAGAAGAATAGTGACACTAGCACGATTTCCTCTTGCTACTTGCGAAGATCCACCCCAAATTAAATCTTCTCCTCGTTTGCCACGCATTGATTTAACTGATTGTTCGCCCAGCACAAAACGAAAAGATTCTGCCACATTACTTTTACCAGAACCATTTGGTCCAACAATAGCCGCTATTGGTACAGTAAACTCAAGCTCGCTTTTCTTAGCAAAAGATTTAAATCCAGAAATGGTAAGTTCTTTCAGCATTTTTACCAGTCGGCCGCCCCGTTACTATACACAGCGTAGGTTTTAGAATTGGCACCAGTTGGGTTAGATCCAGAACAAGAAGTGCTTGTTTTTGGACAACGAGCGAATTCATCAGAATAAGAAGTAATAAATAATCTTTCTACTGAATCATAGACCATGAGCTTATAACTAGTACCGTTTGAACTGTAATAAAAACCTTGACCTATATTACTCTCAGAGCGAGGATCTTTTGGTAAAACTGAGATGAAGTCAGGAGTCAAACCTACTATATACGGGTCACATGATTTAAATACACCAGTTCCAGGACCTGGCCCCGCAAAATCACCACTAGGACCTCCTGTACCACATCCCTGAGCTGGATATTGACCATTTTGTGCTTTATATGTCTCTATCGCCAACTGCAACGACTTCAAATCTGTCATTCTCACCTTGTCACGCGCCTGCTCACGAGCATCACTATAGTTCACATACAAAATTGAAGACATTATTCCAATAATAGAAATCACCACCATCAACTCCACCAAAGTAAATCCTAAACTGTTTCTATATTTTAAGTGTTTCATATTTTTATTTTATTTGCATATAACTTTTGCTGTCTCTCTCACCTCGGAAGCACATAATAAACTTGGGCTTTGACACGCCACAGAAACACCCATAGTATTCAAAGATTCAAACCCACCCCAGATACCGTATGATTTTTCGAATCTACCATTACCGCCATTAGCTAAACTTTTACAATGATCAAGTTCGGCATAAGAAGAAATTGACTCAGCAGGAGTTTTGGCTGCCAAAGTAGCATAACTACACCAGCCTGTGTATCTATATGATCAAAACTGTTAGGAGTACCATTTATATCACAGCTTTTAAGTGGATGGCTATATGTAACATCCTCGGACTCAACTGTATTCATTGCCATAAGTTTATAAACTGTGCGATTTAAATTCACCATGTATACATACCCAGAGTTACTACCGTTTAATTTTGGATCCTTAGGTAAAACAGGGATAAATTCTGGTGCCAAACCTTCAATATACTGTGTATTTACACCAGCACAAGCAAAATCTGTACCCTGCTGTCCCGCCCAATTATCCACCCTAGAATCACAAGCTCTTGGATATTTTTTATCTGGGTCACTATTTCTATACATCTCTATGGCACTTTGTAAGGCTCTTAAATCTGCTTGTCTCTTTTCATCTCTAGCTTGTTTATTGGAATCAGATGAATTTACAGCAATAGCACCTGCCAAAAGACTAATGATAGCTATCACGACCAAAACCTCTATTAAGGTAAAGCCTCGACTGATATTTTTTATAAAACCAACACTCAACATATTTACAGCAGTATAACATGTCGGAAATATAATCTGAGATAATAATTGTGATTATATAAAAGGCTCTTGTCTGTCGAAACAAACAAGAGCCTTTATATTTTTAGTTTTCCTATACTGTTGCACCCCCAGGATCATGTCTTGCTACAAGACGACTCCGAGAAAACAGTCCCAGAAACAATACACCCAACAGTAACATGGCGTATGTCGATGGTTCTGGTACTGGTGAGATTGAGTCAACAACTTTAGCCGTGAATACCCATTGTCTATTTATGTCCGGAGTCACCTGTACATCAAATATACTTGTAAATGAATGCATAGGATCATCGCGATCAGGTATTATCAACCATTTTGCTACGACACTAGGCAAACCACCTGACAAGATGAAGTTTGAAAAAGAATAGTCACTAGTACTGGTAAGAAGAACCATGTCGAGCATTCCAACATAGTCATAAGAACCAGACCAACTTACAGGACCAAACACAGAAAAAGTAGAGCCACTTTCGTAATCTTGAATCCCTGCATTTGCAACTATTGGTGGAATCACTAGATCATTATAGATATTTGTTAAAATGACAGTTTTGTCACCGATGATATCCACATATCCTTTAGCACCACCAAAGTAAGAATTAAACTCCCATCCAAAATTAAGACCTGGATCCAATCCTGCTAATGGATAAACTGTATCAAGCACCATCACATCAGGATCTTCACCTTCAAGATGAACAACCGCATAACCTGGTCCTGAAGCACTAGCATTACCTGTAACCAAAAATGCGGTCAATAAAACTAAAAAGAGCTTTCCCTTAAACATCACAACCTCCTAAAAATATAAAAATTTACTAGTTTGCACTGGCTGTAAAACCTCGCCGAACTAATTTGTACCATTAACTTGCTAAAAACGCAAGTTTTGTGTAGAAAAAACAAAAATAACCTTTTTTATAAACCTAAAAACTTTCTTTATAATTTTACTAAAGTAGTTATCATAATAAGAAAAAGTTGGTTTTTATAAAAATACCACCAACAAATTAAGTTGGTGGTATTAAATACTACTGGGGTACAAAATATCACTTACAACGGACCAACAGCGCATATGCATCTTTTTTACCAAGTGCGCCAAACAGACTACGGACATATTCACTTTTTACAAAATTACCTTGTCGCTGATGTTTATACTGGTAAAAATCACGTACCATTAGAGTATCTTTATCCAACTCATAGGTACTACCAGCAAGTTTTGATAATAATTGCCACTCATCTAAACTTATTTTTTTGTTTAAAGCTGGTACAATTTCTCCAAAGTGATTTAAAAGCGCATAGATTCTCTCTTCTGAGGTAAATGTAACTATTTTATCAGGAGAATAATGTTTTATTGCTGACTTAAGTAGCAAAACTCCTATCCCACGTATACTTGAAGAAATGAATGTATTACCTCTAAACATGACTTTCCATGAACCATATTTAAATACACGAAAAATATAAAAACCTAACACGGCTCCATCTTCATCAAACAATATATCTATCGTTCGACCGACTTTTCTTGATACAGTTTGATACACATCATTATAAGTTGTCCATGGTTCATATTTCTGCCATATAGGTATTATCATTTCAGTGATAAGATTACGATTAGATAAATCATTTTCCAAATCGTAACGTAATACTTTTACACCTTTATAAAACGCGACCAGAGACTCACACATAATTGACCTCCTTTTTTGAATTATTGAAAGGTTCAAAACCTGCTCTCACAATACTTTTATAATACACTGTTGTCAAATCACACAAATTAACCAAAACTAATCAATAGATTAATATGATAATGACTTATTTATATGTTCTAAACTATTTTCTGATACTGAACCCGATATTACAATATGAGCATATTTTAAATCTATATATTTTCGAAAAATTTCTGTCAATCTATTAGCATTTATTTGCTTTATAAATGAAGGTATTGATAGAGCATTCATATTTTTATCATCTTTAATATTATGTCTCTCTGCAGACACTTCCGCTTCCAACCATTCTTTGGAGGTTTGTAAATTAAATCTATAGTGACTATCCATTTTTATCTTAAGATTATCGTATTCTAATTCAGAAATACCCTTTAAATAAATTTCTTTCAATACATTTAAAGTAACATCAAGAACTTCTTCTATTTTTTCTGTAGCACAAGTTGTACGAAGACCAAATAAACTAGTTCCGTTAAAATCCCAAAACGGGACTCCGCCACCGTATACCAAACCTCTCTTGTAACGAAGCTCTTGAATGAGACAACTGCCTCGTCCGGTAAACATTTGCTTTATTAATAGCAATCCTGCCACATCTTCCAATGTTTCGGTATCACATCTAAAACCTATTAAAATATCTGAATTCTCTCCTTCTTGTTTTTTACACACAACACGCTCATTTTTTATTAATATCTGTGGTCTTATGAATGACTTTTCTAAGCCGTGAGGTAGTTTTATTTCTGACAACAAATTTTCAACATCACGCATTTCTACATCACCTGATACAATAAAAGTTGTTTTTTCTATAGTTATGTTATTTTTTGCAAAATCAACAATATCTTTTAGTTGTAGATTATTAACACTTTCATGCGTACCTAAATTTTGAAAACGTAATTCAAAATCAGAGTAAACTTGTTTCATAAAAACATCCATAAGTATTAGACTGGAGTTACGTAACCTATCTTTTTGCTCTCTTAAAATAACCTGTCGTTCATTTTCAAAAACATCTTCTCTGTATAATGAAGCAGTTAATATTTCGTTAAGAATAGTTACAGCAAGTGAAATATCTTTTCTTTGTGACACCGACACTGTAATACGTATCAAATCAGCATCGGTTGTAGCCTCGAAATAACCACCTACTTTTTCTAGCGCTTCCGCCAGCAATACTTTTGATGGGTACAAACGAGTACCATTAACTAGCATATGCTCAAGGAAGTGTGCTTGTCCTGACATAGAATTATTTCTTGACCCAGCATGTATACAGGCTTGAATATGAATAGGAGCTCCCTTTCTTTTTAAAATACAGATTTTTGGTTTATTCTTTAAAAAAGAGGTTTTATAGTCGACTCCAAATTCTGAAAAGTTATACATAAAAATCATTAATATACTAATACACTTTAAAGCCCTATGCTAGTTTTTCTAACATAGGGCTACATTTTTAAAGTAAAATTACCTTAAAATAGATAGGTAAATTAATCACCATCCCAATTACCGTCACCTTCAGAACCATGACCACCATCATGATCGGGTTCACTATCAGGACCATCTCCACCAGCAAAACACAAGGATGACTTACAAATACTTTTGTGCACAATAGTATTCATTTTTAACCTCCAAATTTAAGAACAAACCCAGTTATTGAGACTATCTCAAAATTAAACGAGCTTATTCCAAAGACACTCTATCACCCCCCCCGTGAAAAAGTCAATATACTGAAAGCAAATCACCCCCACCCTTTCACCGCAATCGCGGCTTGAGCAGCTTGTTGTTCAGCTTCTTGTTTTGATCTTCCTCTACCATCAGCCACTTTTTCATGACGCAAAAACACTCCCACTGTGAAGACACGGTCATGGTCAGGACCATCTTGAGACAAAGTTTCGTAAGTTGGTGTAATTGAAGCTCGTTCTTGAGCCAACTCCTGAAAACGACTCTTTGCATCTTGCCATAAACGTTTCTCAACAATCTTCTCAGTATTAGCAAACAATCTCTCGGCAATAAAATCCCGTGCTGAATCATAACCTTGATCTAAATAGATTGCACCAATACAGGCTTCGAAAACGTTAGCTAAAATATATTGTCTAGCTCTACCTTCATCTTTCGCCTCTCCTTTCGACATCAATAAAAATTGATTGATACCGAGCGTCTCTGAGGCACTGGAAAGTGAGTTGGTATTTACTAAAGCTGCCCGCACAGCAGTGAGTTCGCCTTCTGGTTTGTCTGGGTATTTAGCAAATAAAAAATCAGTCACCACTAGCTCTAAAACAGCATCGCCCAAAAACTCCAAACGTTCATTATGATCCCAAGTAGCATCACGATGTTCGTTTAAATAAGAACGGTGAGTAATAGCCGATAACAACAAAGAAGTGTCCTTGAAATGTACACCAAGGAGACCTTCTAGAGTTTCTATATCTTGTTCAATGTTTCTTTCCTCTGTCATCTTAAAATTTATTGTTTGAGATTAGCACTATTTACTACGCCTGCCAACCAACATAGTTATGGCTTTAGTCACAATCGGCAAGATATCTTCATAAAAATTAAGCTCTAAAATATCCGCTACTCTAAACCAACGAGCATCATCAAGTCCGCCTTTCTTGGCTAAATTAACTTCTTGATATGGTGCTTTGGCTAGAAAGTATTGAACTTGCTTGCGGGTTTTACCTTTTTCGGGTTGAGAAGCTATATATTCGTTACTACCTAGCATAGCTTCTATCTCTACCGGTAAAGCAATTTCGTCAAAAATTGCTCGAGTTGCGCCTTGTTCAAAAGTTTCTTCGTCTCGCACTTTACTCTTTGATAAAGTCCAATGACCAAAAATATCGTGTACTAGTGCCAAATAAATATCACCATTTTCTTCCGCGTACACCACCGCTCCCGCTAAACGCTCAATTGGCATTTGATCAAAAGGAACATCTTTACTTTTGCGTTTACTCATCTCTTCTTTTCCCGGTTCACCCATTTCCTTATACACTGCACCTAAAACCCCGTTTATAAAACGACTGCTGTTTTCACTACCAAATTGTTTAGATAGTTCTATAGCCTCATTTATAGCTACTTTAGCTGGTACCTCAGAACGCTCTGAAAATAAAAGTTCATATAGACCAAGACGAAGAATATTACGATCAACCGGTGAAATGCGCTCAATAGGCCACTCTGGCGCTGCTTTGGAAATAACCAAATCTAATTCTGGTTGCTTACTTAAAACTCCGGTTAGAAGCTTTTCCATAAAAGGACGGTCTGTTTTATTGGGAGCGAACTCCTCAATATTTCTATCTAAAATACCCACTACTTCCTTTTTATCAATAGCATTTAAATCCCACTCAAAGAGTGATTGAAGAACTATACTACGCGAAAGATGTCTGTTTGCCATAAAAAAATGTACTAAAAAACTATTACTGACTTTAGTCTAACATACTTGTTCTGTAGGTTGGACAATAAAATCCACAAAGCCCCATTATAGGGGCTTTTATGCTACTTAAACGGTAGCTGGAGTCTGAGCTGGCGCTTCTTCGGTACTTTCTTGACCTTTGCGTGCGTCACGCTTAGCTTGTATGCGAGCTTCGCGATCCTTCTTCTTAGCTGCCAAATCTAATACGATTCTTCCATTATAAAAACCACAATCTAAACACATATGATGTGGGCGATGTTGTGAACCACAATTCTTACACACAGCCAAGTTAGGGGCCTTTAGAGCGTGATGTGAACGGCGGTTGGCGGTATGTGACCGCGTATGTCGCATTCGAATTACCATAGTGGCGAAACTATAGCAAATCCACATAAAAAAGCAACTCCTTAATAAGAAAAGCAAAAAGGCGCTGGTAACGGCTCAAACTCAACAGTATCAAAAAATGATAAGGAGGAGCATAAATGTTACCAGCGCCTGTAGCACTAGGAGCTACTAGAGATAAACTCGAGCTCTAAAACTAGTGCTAAACAAAAAAAGTCCACAGATTCAACAGCGATTCTTACTCGCAAGTAATTCACAGACATCATCTAAGAATATCTCGTAAATTAGAATAAATAATTAGGCGACAAGTTCTCGGGACCGAGACTTTTTTGTTATGTAAAATAACTAACTCTTTTCAGTATAGCAGGTTTTATTTTTTTGTCAACCCCTTTTTAGGACTTTTTAAGAAAATTTGTAAAAAATGGCTTAAATTAACAACAAACAGAAAGGCCGTCTCCAATGGAAACGACCTAAAAAATGATCAAATATTAACATTATTTTCTACTCCCAACTCTTCAGCTTGGAGTCTGGCTTCTTCAGCCAACCTTTCCGCCCGTTCTTCTGCAAAAACGACGCGGTCAAGATCAAAATAACGATACACTATGCATATCATTATAAAAATAGCTATAAAAAAAGAGAATATAGTCAATACACCTAGCAAAAATAGTAGGATTCTCATTTTCACCTCCAATAATGTGAAAAAACAACGCCCCTTCATTATACAGTAATGTACTATATTGTCAATATCTAAAGTTGTGATTTCTGTAAATTAAGGATATTTTTACAGAAACTCAGTCGATGCTCTACTGATAAACCATGTTCTAGAATTGCTTCTCTGTGCGCCTTAGTACCATAACCTTTGTGTTTTTGAAAATTATAGACTGTAAAATTAGATTGTTCGGCAATATTTTCCATATATTTATCTCTTGTCACCTTTGCCATAATCGACGCCAAACCAATCACTATCTCTTTATCATCACCCTTAACAATGGTTTCTTGATTTATATATTCCTTTGACGCCTTTAATCCCCCATCAAGTTTTATAACCACATCTTGAACATTAAAATTTGGGGTACTGTTAGCAATTTCGTTTAAAGCCGTATTCATAGCCTGACTGATAGCTGGTACAATTCCAATTTTATCGATAATCTTAGCCTCAACTAACTCAACTTGGTAGTTTAGGATTTTGTTTTGTTTTAAGATTTCGGTTTGCCGAAAAATCGCTTCGCGATTTTTCGGCGTCATTTTCTTACTATCCTTCACCCCCTTAAGGGTATCCCAATCAAAATCAGATGACACCAAAACCACCCCCACCCCAACCGGCCCAGCCAAAGGCCCCCGACCGACCTCATCAATCCCAATCAACCACTTAGACATGCGGTATATTGTACCAGAATTGCAAAGCAAACATTTCCATTATATATTTGCAAAGCTGTTTTTTAACGAACGAGGAGAAAAAAATGAAAAGAGTTCTATTGTTCTTTTTAGCTGTTTTTTTAGCAACAAACTCAGTAGCTTTTGCCCACGAAACAAACCCTTGGAAAGGTCCAAAATCTGTTCATATTTGTCCAGTCAACGACTGGGATACTTATGAAATACAACTCGTAACTTCTATGGCGGACTATGGTTTTTACGCCACAGTACACCTGGCAGAAAACAAAAGTAGTGAATCGATCTTCGTTGCTTGGCCAACAGATTCACCGATTATAGTCATTTGCGGACCCAACGGGGTTGATATATATGCCACACTTGATTCCACAACAATAATAATAAGTGAGAAGCTATTATTTTAAGCAAAAAATAACACACGATTTAGCGTGTCCCGAAAAGGACACGCTATTAATTTTTCCTACAAATACAAAATGCTATACTATCGGCACTTATGTCTGAACACAAACTTTCCGCCAATTTTATTCACCTTCATGTTCACTCTCATTATTCCCTCTTAAATGCTCTGCCTACCCCTAAAGAGCTGGCTTCGGCCGCCAAAACTGATGGTCAAGACGCATTAGCCATCACTGACAATGGCGCCTTGTATGGAGCTATTGATTTTTATAAAGCTTGTACTAAAGAAAAAATAAAACCAATCATTGGTCTCGATGCTTTTCTCGCTCCTCGTACCAGACACGACAAAGACGCCCTTATAGATAAACCACGCGCTCGCTTGGTACTTTTAGCTAAAACTTTTAAAGGTTACCAGAATCTCATAAAGATGGTGACCTTATCCAACACTGAGGGTTTTTACTACAAACCTCGTATTGATGAAGAATTACTGACCAATTACAATCAAGATTTGATTTGTATAGTACCCTCTTTTGCTGGTGAAGTGGTACGTGCTCTTAAAGAAGATGATGTCGAAAAGGCTAAAGAAAGGTTAGATTTTTACAAAAGATTATTTGGTGATAATTGTTATTTAGAAATTACCCACCATCCAGAAATTCTTGATCATCAAAAATACCAAACCCGACTCATAGAATTAGCTAAAAATAGCCAAACGAATTTGGTAGCAGCACATGATGTCTATTACTTAAAAACCAGCGATCGCCTTGCTCGCGAAACCATGGTTAAAATTCAAAGTGGTGGTGTGGTAGACACTTCTAGTGATCACGATAGCGATGAGGATTTCTCTTTTATATCTCAAGCTACTGCTATGGAGTATTTTAAAGATACTCCTGAAGCTCTAGCCAATACTGTTAAAATTGCTGAGAGCTGTAACGTTGAGATTGAAATTGGTACTCACTGGTATTTCCCTGATTACAAAATAGCTAGTGGGAAAAATGCTGACGACGAACTACAAGACATGTCATATAAAGGTGTTGTTTGGCGCGGAATGTCACTTGATGACAAAGAAGTAAAGGAACGTCTTGATTATGAGCTGGATGTAATTAAGACTAAAGGTTACGCTACTTATTTCCTCGCTGTGGGAGACCTACTACGCGAAGCTCGTGAACGCGGTATCTTGACCACTATTAGAGGTTCGGTAGCGGGCTCTCTCACTACTTATGTGCTGGGAATTACAAATGTAGACCCATTAGAATACAAACTACCTTTTGAACGTTTCCTAAACCCTGAGCGTCCTTCTGCTCCGGATATCGACATGGACTACGCTGATAATCGGCGTGATGAAATTATTGAGTATGCCAAAGAAAAATACGGCGCTGATAAAGTAGCGCAAATTGGTACTTTCGGTACCATGATGGCACGAGCGGCGGTGCGAGATGTGGCTCGGGCTCTTGGTCATCCTTATTCTGTTGGTGATCGTATAGCCAAACTTATACCTATGGGTAGCCAAGGTTTTCCTATGACCATTAAAAAAGCTCTCGAGATTGAACCTGATTTGGCCGATCTTTACAAAAAAGACAGTGAGGCTCGCGAAGTGATAGATTTGGCGAAGCAGATTGAGGGGCGGGTGCGCCACCTTGGTGTGCACGCAGCCGGAGTTGTGATCGCACCCGCCCCTCTCGACCAATTCGCCCCTATCCAACCCGACCCCAAAACCGGTAAATACATTACCCAATACGAAATGAAAAGTGTGGGAGAAGACGGGGTTGGACTTTTGAAATTCGACTTTCTTGGTATCAAAAACCTCGCCATCTTAGCCGATGCCGTTAAACGGGTTAAGGCTATTCAAAATATTGATGTTGATATTGAAAACGTTCCTACAGATGACGAAAAGACTTTTGCAATCTTGGCAAAGGGTGAGACTATGGGTCTGTTTCAGTTGAACGGTTCTGGTATGACCGCCTTTTTAAAACAACTTCGCCCTACCACTATTCACGACATTAACGCCATGGTGGCTCTCTATCGCCCTGGACCGATGGAATCTATTCCGCAGTATATCGAACGTAAGCACAATCCCGGCTTGGTCACTTACCTCGACCCACGACTCAAACCAATTATCGAACGTTCTTATGGTGTAATCACCTATCAAGATGACGTGATGGCGATTGCCCGTGAACTAGCTGGCTACAGTTGGCTTGAAGCTGACATGCTTCGTAAAGCGATGGGTAAGAAAATTCCGGAAGTGATGGCTGCTGAAAAAGATAAACTATTAACTGGTTTTGTGAATTACGGAAAATTATCCGAAAATATCGCCCAAAAACTCTGGAGCTTAATTGAACCATTCGCCGCTTACGGATTCAACAAAGCTCACGCAGCGAGTTATGGCCGTGTCGCCTACCAAACCGCCTACATGAAAGCCAACTTCCCTGTCGAATACATGTCGGCTGTTCTTACGGCTGACTCTGGTGATACTGAAAAAATTGCTGAAATCATTCGTGAATGTGAACGCATGGAGATTGAGGTATTACCACCAGATATAAATGAATCATTTGCAGACTTTACGGTAGTACCAGGTAAAAAAACTATTCGCTTTGGACTCACTACTATCAAAAACTTTGGTGAAGGTATTGCTGATGCCATTATCAAAGAAAGAAAAAGTAACGGGCCTTTCACTTCCCTTAGCGACTTTTTGTCACGGGTAAACGATCGCAATCTAAACAAAAAATCACTTGAAGCACTGATTATGACTGGAGCCCTTGATCGTTTTGGTGAACGTGGTCAGATGTATGCCAACATTGAAATGATGCTTACCTTCAGCAAAGAACGGGCCTCTGAAAAAGAATCAGCACAAGTATCATTGTTTAATTTGATGAGTAACAATACTTCGCATACTTTAAATTTAGTTAGTACCGAACCTGCCACCACCATCCAAAAACTTAATTGGGAAAAAGAATTACTAGGAGTTTATGTTTCAGGTCATCCTCTCGCCGAACATCAAGCAGAGCTAGACAAACGTCCTACTATAGCTCAAATTCTAAACGATAAAAGAAATGGAATACCCGTAGTAACCGCCGGTATGATAAGTGGTGTACGTGAACTCCTTACCAAAAAAGGTGACAAAATGGCTTTTATTATGCTTGAAGATCAAAAAGACCAAATTGAAATGGTTGCCTTCCCCAAAACCTACACCGAACTTAAAAACGTACTTTTTGTCGGCAGTTGTGTAGCGGTAAAAGGTAAACTCACTATTAGAAACGACGAACCAAGTATTGCTTTAGACAGAGCGAAGTCTTTATGAATAACTGCCCTACATAAATAACCTTGAATAACAAATATACATTGACTTTTTAAAAAAATATGTTACCATAGAAAGAGTTCGTGTTCCAATCTTGAATTAAGATTAAATCTGATATTAAAGGCTAGGAGAATTATAATGTGTATATCGATAAACAAGATTAACATTATCACCACAAGAGACATAGTCTATCCAGTGACGAGACAGACTGAAAGCTTCACAGTTCACACATCGTCAGAATTTGGCGATATAAGATATGGAAGAGGCACAGATGTTCCAAATGTGTACGTTTTATCAGAACACAAAACTGATTTAATAGAACATATCTCTACTGAAACTGAAATTTGTTTCAGAAGTTCTAAAATAGGCTATGTTGAACTTGAACAAATAGCTTCTGATCAGGAAATTATAAGTTTATTACCTGAAGGGTTTGTTTTTAACAATCTTAGTGAATTGGTAGCACTTATATCTTTTCTATTCAGTACTCAGAATCAAAGAAATTCATTACTGAATAATTGCTTTGCTAATGTATTTTACGTATCAGATAATATGTCTGGTGTATATCCAGTAATGGTAGCATATCGTGCCGGATATAAAGACTGGATGTTTAATTCCAAACAATTTAACTCCACTTGGCATGCTGGACGAAGAATCTTTGTGGCAAATGTGGATCTAAGTATTTAAATATTAATGCTAGTTATAAAATCTCAAAAGCAGTTCAAATTTTGAACTGCTTTTTATATATTATGTTGACCAATTCCCTGCTTAGCGTTAGGATATAAGAAACAGAGAATGTGGCATCTACCAAATGCCAATCAGTTAAGCTGATGGTTACAAAAAGTAATCCTAATCTGAAAACGAAGTGCTGGCTGGGAAATTTTTTTAGCTATTTCCCAGCCAGAAGCTCGGTGGAACCGCGGTTTATAAAAATCGTCCGAGTGAATATATGATTTTTTCGTGTATTCACTTGGGCGATTTTATTATTAAACAAAAAGCAGATTGATTATTATATTTCGAACGACTCTGCAGGCATAGCGGAAGCCTTAGTGAGAAGTATAATAATCAATCTGCTTTCCCTAAACTAAAACAACCATGAACCAACAACTAGAACACAAACGTCACACTCTCGCTCACCTTTTAGCGGCAGCAGTGCTTGAACTTTACCCTCACGCCAAACTTACTTTAGGACCAGCTATTGATAATGGCTTCTACTACGACATTGATTTTTCTGACGGAAACACACCTGGTGATGAAGATTTAAAAGAAATTCAGAAACGCATGAAAAAACTTTTGAATAAATGGACAGAATTTACTCATGAAGTTGTTAGCGCTGACAAGGCACGAGAAAAATTTTCTGGTAATCAATTTAAACTTGAATTGATAAATGATATAGAAAATCGCGGTGAAACTATAACCCTTTATACCTGTGGTGGTTTTACCGACCTTTGTCGCGGTGGTCATAGTGAAAATCCAAAAGCAGAAATTGATCCTGATGCTTTCAAGCTCGACAAAATCGCTGGTGCTTATTGGCGTGGCGATGAGAAAAATCCAATGCTCACTCGTATCTATGGTATTGCCTTTGATACAGCTGAGGAATTGGAAACTTATGAAAAGCAAATTGCCGAAGCTAAAGAAAGAGACCATCGCAAATTAGGTAAAGAATTAGATTTATTTACCATCTCACCACTTGTTGGTGCTGGTTTACCATTACTTAAACCTAAAGGAATGATAATCAGGCAACAAATTGAGAATTATCTTTGGAGTCTACATAAAGACAAAGGTTACTCTCGTGTTTGGACACCACACATCACAAACCTCTCACTGTACGAAACTAGTGGTCATGCGGAAAAATTTGGCGACGAGTTATTTAGAGTCAAAGGTGGAGAAGAAGATTTTGCACTCAAGCCGATGAACTGCCCTCACCACATGCAAATTTTTGCTGACAACCAATTTTCCTACCGTGATATGCCAGTCCGATATTTTGAGCCGGCAACAGTTTATCGCTATGAAAAGTCTGGTCAACTTTCTGGACTCACTCGCGTACGAGCTATTACCCAAGATGACGGACATCTATTTTGTAGAGTGTCACAAATTACTGATGAGGTATCAACCATTGTCGGCATCATTAGAGAATTCTATAAAACCATGGGATTACTCAATGACTACTGGGTAAGTCTTTCTGTTCGTGGTAAGGACGGAATGTATCTTGGTGGTGATGATGTTTGGGAAAAAGCTGAAAGTTCGCTTGAAGAGGCAGCAAAAAAGAATGATCTTAACTATAAACGAGTTGAAGGTGAGGCTGCTTTTTATGGACCAAAATTAGACTTCATGTTCAAAGATGCCATTGGACGTGAGTGGCAACTCGCTACTATTCAGTGCGATTTTAATCTTCCGGAAAAATTTGATCTTAAGTTTATTAACGAAAATGGTGAAAAAGAAAGACCGGTAGTGATCCACCGAGCTATATCTGGTTCATTAGAACGTTTTATGGGAGTTATGATTGAACATTTTGCCGGTGCCTTCCCTCTTTGGTTATCACCTGAGCAAGTGCGCATTATCCCAGTTAGTGACGCACAAAACGACTACGCTTCTCATATCTACGCTGAACTAAAAGCCATTGGTCTACGTGTATCCCTGGATGATAATAAAGATTCAATGGGTAAGAAAATTAGAAATGCTAAAAAGGAAAAACTACCTTACTTTGTAGTCATTGGTGATAAGGAAATTCAAGAAAAGAGTGTTACTTTGGAAAGTCGTGATGGTACTTCGAAACAAATGAGTTTAAGTGCCTTAGCCAACCATCTACTGACAGAAATCGAAACGAAACAAATTTAAAATAAACGTACCAAAAAAACAAAAAGCGCCGGCAACGAAGTTGCCGGCGCTTTTGTTTTTTACTACCTCGTCTCAAACCCTGCTTCTTTCACAGAATTATAAACTGCGTCCATAAATGGCTCAACTTCAATGTCAGTTAGAGTTTTATCAAAAGATTGAAAAACTAAACGAAAAGCATAAGACACCCGCCCGTCTTTAGCAAACTCATCAAACAATGTTACTCGTTGACAAAGATTTCCAGCCTTATCTTTAATAACTTTTAAGACATCTTCCCTATCAACTGAAGAATCAACCCACATAGCAATATCGCGTACAATAGCTGGGTAAAGTGAAAAAGGTTTATAGGTTATTTCACTACCAACTTCCATAAATTCATACTTTGTTGGAACAGGTAAACCTTTTATCAATTCGTCGAGATTAATCTCACAAACTCCATTACGACTCATTGCTGTATGCTCAATTCCGTTTTCTTTTAGTACGGTTAAAGTATTATTGATTATCTTATCATCAGCTGGTACATGACCGGTTTTTTTAGTTTGCACCCCGAGTGCTAACATTAGTTTTTCCTCTATACGATTTACATTTTTCTTAAATACTTTACCAATCTCAAAAATACGAATATCACGAAGTCCCAACACATCAACATTTTGTGCATTCTGCATTAACACCTCATCTAGAGTTGGTAATAAAGATGATCGCAAACATCCTTTATCACTAGCTAAAGAATTTTGTAACTGAATCTCGTCTTTTTTACGAAATGAAGAAGTCATCACCTCAGAAAAACCTTGAGTTAATAATATCTGTCTGATCTTTTGACTGTAGTAATAATTAGCATTTACACTCTCAAGAATTGTTCCTACTGGTTTGATACTACTAATATTTGTAAGACCATGAATACGACCTACCTCTTCTATATAATTTACTTCAAGTAACAAATCTGTTCTTTCCAAAGGTGTGGTCACCAGAAAACCACCTTCACCTTCTTCCACCTTAGCTCCTAATCTTTCCATAATACTTTTAACGACAGAAGGCTCAAGTGACAATCCCAACATTTGATTAACCTTACTTGTCCGCACCAATACTGGTGAAGTCACGATAGGATTTGGATACATATCAAACATCCCCTCCAATTTACCACCAGCTATTTCGGTGATTAATTTAATAATATTATTCAAAGCCAACGGTGGCAAAAATTCTGAAGGATTGTTTTCAAAACGCTTAACTGCATCGGTAGCAATATTGTGTTTACGAGCCGTTTGTCTCACTGAAGTAGACTGAAAATGAGCGGCTTCAATAATAATATTAGTAGTATTTGTACTCACGCCCGCATATTCACCACCCTTAACTCCTGCCAAACCAATAGCTAAATCTTTTCCACCATCAGCTATCACCAATTCTGAACCCGATAAAACCACCCTTCTTTCCTCGGTAGCATTTTTATCTTTGAGTAAAGATAATTCCTCACCAATCTTGGCTTTGCGAATATCAAAACACCACTTACCATCATTAGTCTTAGCGAACAAATCAGCATCATAAGCATGGAGCGGTTGACCAACGGCATACATTACATAATTAGTAGCATCAACAATATTATTGATAGATCTCTGCCCAATAGCTGCCAATCGTTTGACCAACCAATCTGGCGATGGACCAATCTTTACATGAGACATATGTGCCAGCATAAATCTTGAACATAATTTATTATCAGTTATCACTACTTCAAAATTAGTAGATACCGGCAAATTAACTTCCGTTTTAAGTGGATCAAAAATCAAAGTTTTGTCTATTAGAGTAGCAATTTCTCTAGCTACACCACGATGAGACAAACAATCAGAAGCTCTGTCTGGTAATACTTTTATATCAAATACAGTATCGTCACCCACAACCTCCACCGATTCAACCTCAAAGGAATGCATAGTTAGCAAATCAACCACCTGCTCTGCAGTCGGTAACTCCTCACCCAAATAATCCTTTAACCAATTATAAGAAATTAACATACAACTTATTTATTAAAATTGATTAACTAAACGTAAATCACCAGAATAAAATAAACGAATATCATCTATTCCATGACGCAACATTACCAAACGATCAATACCAACCCCAAAAGCAAAACCGTTGTATTCTTCTGGGTTAATTCCGGAATCACGAAGTACATTAGGATGAACCATACCCGCTCCCATAATTTCTATCCATCGACCAACCAACTTACCTTCACCACCAACAATACGCATATCAACCTCCAACCCTGGTTCAACAAAAGGAAAATAACTAGGACGAAAACGGATCTCAGTTTGACCTTTAAAGAGACGGGATAAGAAATATTCCAGCACTCCCTTCAAATGTCCTAGATTCACATCTTTGTCTATATAAAGACCTTCAAATTGGTAAAACTGAGCTTCGTGTGTAGCATCTGAAGCTTCATTTCGAAATACCTTACCAGGAACAATAATGCGAATTGGTGGTTTATGGCTTTCCATATAACGAGCTTGCACCGGTGAAGTATGGGTACGCAAAACGGTTGGTACAGAAACATCTTCTGGTCTTAACCAAAAAGTATCTTGCATGTCACGTGACGGATGATCTTTAGCTACGTTTAAACGATCAAAATTATAAACCTCCGTTTCCACTTCTGGTCCCTCAGCAAAAACAAAACCGATTTCAGCAAAAATACTATTAATCTCAGCAATTATGGTAGTAATTGGATGTTGATGACCTTTAGATATTTGGTTTAAATCTGACATAAAATTATTACTTATCTGGTATAACGGTTACCGCTTCAAAAATGAAATTGCCGTCCTTAACAAAAATACTGTCGCGATACACTAACATCTGTAAGTTTTTACCCGGATATAAAAGTTGCATGTTTTGCCAAGAACGATCATCGATTTCAACCACATAAATTCCGTCGTCTAAATGCATTAAAACCAAATTAACATTGTCGGGAAAGAAATTAAAATCATGTACTGTTTGCCATTTACGATCAATCCTTATATCAGTACGACAAACACGTAACTGATTTTTATTATCAACAGTAGTAGCCAACTGATCTAATTTGCCAAAGTCTTGCAACCTATTATCAATTCCATCTTCGGTAGTTGTTGCTATAACATTAGAACAATAGTATCCAGGAATCTGCCTATCGACACCAATGGCTCGAGCAAAAACATCCTCATCTTTCTGATATAAAGTTATCTTATCACGGGTTATGGTAGTAGTAGCCAACTCTTCTTCTGTTTCTATTTCCTTAGTGATAGTAGCAAATTTAAATCTATCCTTTTCCCTTTCCGTCTCTAAAGCCAATCTTTTTGCTGTAGTTGATGCTTTCTCTGCAAACAATTCTTTCAGTAATGTAAATTCCTGATTAATATTTAAACTGCTAGTCGAGGTAGTAGTAGATAAAACAAACGACTCTGTACTCGAAGCTTTAACTAGAATTGGAGTTGAGGTTGACAGATAAATTAACTGACCATTTTTAGTCAAATACTCTGTAACTGGTCTAACTTGTGGCACTATAGGTAAATTAAAAGACTCCACTTCTGTCACCATTTGTGGACTAACTTCTAATTCTTTTACCCAAGTATGTGAATCCTCAACCTGAACATGAACCCGATGCAAACCTGGTTCTATACCTTGAACATATGAAGCTTTACGAAAGACTCTAGCGTCATCAACCTCGACACCATCAATGTAAATACGACTATTTTCTGCTTCGGCTACAACATACAAACCACCAGTAGCAGTGATGGTTGGTGTTTCAGCAAAAAAACTGTAACGGTAACCCATACCATAAAAAATAAAGGCCGGTAGACTCAACAAAAAGACAGTAGTCAGTAAAATAAAAACTACATTGCGATGTCTATAAGAAAGTGGTTTTACTTCTGGTTGCATACTTAACTACTTTAACACAAGTCTGGTTTTAGGAGTGACCCAAAAACCCATATAACGTCCAAACATTAATCTAGTTTGAGCATCAAGTCCCGGTATCGCACTAAAGATAATCATGGTGGCTGGTATCATTATCCACTGTACTGCCATTACCACATAACGTAATCGACTAGTAGTTTTTGGTCTCTCTGGAATTAATGTTAGAGATATCATAGATGACACCACAAGACCAAACATAGCGATAATTAGTAAGTCACGGATTATTATCGGCAAGTTGTATGACAATACTGTCTGATGGAAATTTTCTCCACCAAGATAAATCGGCGCCCAACCCAAGATAAATAACATTATTGGATTTGTTACCAAAGACCAATAACCTTCAGCTTGTTGAAAGGCTACTGTAATTCTTCTTTTTAGCGGTATCGCTTTATTTTCTCGAAAATGATAAAGAATGTAACAGAGATTTTCTACACCATAAGTCCAACGGCGATGTTGCTTATAAATCTGTACTACCGTTTGCCAAAAAGTTGGCGCGGCATTGGCATCCATAGACACAGGATAAGACAGAGGAATTACGTCGTATTCACCATTATTTGCAATCATTAAGTTCCAATATATGCGAGAATCTTCACTAACCATATTGGTTTGCCAATAACCTACTTCATAAATAGCTTGAAAACTGACAGAGTGCGATGAAAAAGTCGCCATACGTTCTGGTCTTTCTTGTTGCACCATTTCCCAAAAAGTACTACTCATTGCTACCACTCGCGAAACTGCTGGCGCTTCCCAGATATTGTTATTAAAAATTGGTACTGGCTGAAAAGAACTTTTTAGTGGACGTTTAGCATTAAGAAAATGCCAAATCAAACAATTAAAATAATCTGGATACAATACTGTATCAATATCAAAAATAGACACCAGTGTCTCTTTGTAACTTATCTGATTCGGATCAAGAATCTGTGTTCTTACCACCTCAATCGCGTGAGTAGCATTTGAACCTTTTCCTGGCACTTCACCCGGAAGATCTTGTGGATGGATAGTGGTAACAAAATGACCAAAACGATCAGAAAACCTTTCTTTCATCAATTCACAAGTATCCACCGTAGTTTGTCCAGCCCTTTCTTCTCCCGACAGAATTACAATCAACTTCTTTGGATCATATTTAACTTTACTGAGAGCTTCAAGACTTGCCTCCACAACATTGGCCGGTTCTTTGTAGAAAGGCAATATAATAACGTGATAAATATGATCGTATTTATACTTCTTTATCATCGCTCCCCAATCCAGAGACATATGATGTCTTAATCTTTTCCAGTTGTAACGCAAATGGTAAGACAAAAAAGCTGTCTTTAAAACCCAGTAAAGAGCAAAAGCGATTACAAAGTAGGCCGCGATAAAAGGCGCATAAATAGAAAGAAGCACTACACCAATAAGAGTAGTCCAAGAAGCGAGGCCAGGTAGAATTTCCAGAAAACGATAAAACACTCTTTTTCTACCAGACAAATCTGTGGCTCTACCAACATGAAAATCCCCTCTTTTAGCATAAGGCAGTAGATGTTGTTCTTGACTGGAGCTATCCATAAAGTGAGAGTATATACTGATTTTTACTATAAATAAAGGGTGTTTAGTAACCTATTTTGGATACCAAACCCTGTCAGATTATTCTTCCGACCCACGGTTTACAAAACTTTGAAACAGTACCCCATACTGTTTCAACTCTACCACCTGAGCTAAGGTGTACAGGGCTTGTATTTAGATAACTTTGAGCCACCTGTCAGATTCGAACTGACGACCCACGGTTTACAAAAC
>JZEL01000030.1 GCA_001567365.1 Parcubacteria bacterium OLB19
AATGAGTTTAAATGTGAAGTAACAATAAAAGTAAAAGGGCAGCCGGCTAAGCCGGCGCCCTTTTTATTTATGTTACTTCTTTTCCTCTGTATTAGCTTCTTTGTATGACAAAGTCATGCGCTGTTCGTTTGGTTCAAAAAGTGAAATCTTGAACTTGTAAACACCACCAAGTGAAAGAGCGTTCTTTAGCGCTACTTCATTTTCAAACTCAGATACGTGTACCAAACCAGCGACACCTTCCTCGATTGAGGCTAAAGCACCGTATTTGTTGTATTTGATAACTACTGCATCAACAATCTGGTCTTTTTTGTACTTACGACTAGCTTCTGACCATGGGTTTTCTTTAAGTTGCTTGATAGATAGAGAAATTTTATCATCCTTAACTTCAATTACCTTAACTTTTACCTTATCGCCAACCTTGTATAGTGAACGAGTGTCCTCTACTAGACCCCAGTCTAATTCAGAAATGTGAACTAAGCCCTCAAGTCCTTGTTCTACCTTAACGAAGATACCGAAATCAACAGCGCCGGTTACTTCACCAGTTAGAACATCACCAACTTCGTATTTACCAACTTTTTCTTCCTTTTCTTCCTTTTCTTGCAAGCCCTTTTCAGAGAAGATTAATTTATGTTCTTTTTGGTCAGCTGTAATCATTACTACACTAAGATGCTTACCAACTAGGTTGTTAAGAGCGTTTAGAATCTTGTCCTTGTCGCCGTCAGATACGCGTGGGTAATTGTCGGTTGAAAGTTGTGAAGCTGGTAGAAAACCTTGAATTCCTTGCCATTCAATAATAAGACCACCCTTATTGGCTTCTTTAACTTCAAGACTCATGACAGTACCACGTTTCACTGCTTCTTCAGCATCAGCCCAAATCAGTGCTTGTCGGGCTTCTTTAAGTGACAGTTCGATATAACCGTCGCTATTTTCTGGAGTTACTACTTTAGCAGCGATAGTATCGCCAACAGAAACTTTACGTAGTACATCGCGAGCATTCATATACTCACGACCAAAAATAAGACCAGTACCAAAAGGTGGTAGATCTACATATACACGAGCGCGTCCGATAGCGGAAACTACACCTTCAATCAACTGACCTTCTTTTGGTGTAACTGGTACATTGCTAATAAATGAGTGCATAACACTATTTTCAGTGTTAGAGGCCACAGATGTATTATCTGACATATTTTTTAAATTTATTCCGACGACACGAGTCCGAGCAAACCTTTTCTCATAGCCAAGTGCTTGAGCTCGGGGTTAAGCGTGTGTCGCTAGAAACTAATAATTACCTTACGGTGGCGATAATATAGTATAAAAGTAGTGTTGTGTCTAGTTTATTTACATTATATATAATTTCCTGTTCTTGGTGATTTATCGTATACTATCTTCCATTATGATAATCACATACCACGGGGGGCAATGTTTTAAAGTTTCTTTTGGCGATATTACATTAGCTTTTGACCCAATTGCTAAACAATCAAAATTATCAGCGGTAAAGTTTGGAGCTGATATTGCTTTTATTTCCTTAAATCATCCAAATTTTAACGGAGTTGATCAGGTAACTCATGGTAGTAAGGAGCCGTTCGTGGTGCAAGGTCCGGGTGAATATGAGTTTGGACAGGTAACTGCTAGAGGTTATGGAGTAAAGACTCTCTATGAAGGAGTGGAAAGGTACAATACTATTTATCAGGTTCGACTTGAGGAAATTAATATGGTGTTTCTTGGGGCTATTGGTAATGCCGAAATTGACCCAAAAATTCTTGGCGAATTTGGTGATATTGATATCTTGTTTGTGCCAATTGGTGGTGGAGATGTGCTTGATGTACCACAAGCCTCAAAATTGGCGGTAAAACTTGAGGCTAAGCTAATCATTCCAATGCATTATGATCAAAATGCACTAAAAGCTTTCTTAAAGGAAATTGGTGCTGATGGTAAAACTCCAGTTGATAAACTAACAATCAAGAAAAAAGAAATTTCAACTATGGAAGGTGAGGTGATGGTGTTTAAGGTGTAACTTATTATTTAGGAGAGAAGAGGCGCAAAATGTTTACTCTAGTTTATTTAGTGGCTGAGACTATACTCTAAAACATTTTTTTGGCGCCTCTCTTTTTCCTATTTGTATGCTATAAATATAGCTATGCAATTTCTTTACGATCTCCAAAATAAACCCAAACATGTACGTAATGGTTATGCTCTAGCTCTCGCGTCTACTTTTACCGGTATTGTGGCTTTGGTTTGGTTTGTGGGTACTGCCAGTCAAGGTTTTTTGACCAGTGCCGAATTAAAAATAAGTGAAGGAGACACACCTTTTTCTAATTTGATTAAACAATCAAAAGAACAACTAGCTAATATTTCTGGATCTACTAACAAGGAGGAGGATAAATCGGAAGCACAAACTGGCGAAAATCCATTAAACATTGCTTTAAGTGAAGAAGATCTTGAAATTGCTAAACAAAACCAGCCTGATCCGACACAGGTTTATATTTCAACTAGCACAATACAAAACAACAATAACTCTCTCTTTGGTAACAGTGAAAGGGTTTATCGTGAAGTAATGGTAGCTACCACTTCATCTAGTAGTGCAAGTAGTACAAAAAATGCAGTTGACGAAAGTGCTACTACCAGTGATAGGTTGTTTTAGATGGTAGAATTTTTTGAGAATATGTTATACTTCGACATTATTTAGTATTCTTTCGCTAAGACAAATATGCCGAAAAAGACAATCGTTGCAGAAGTTCCAGAATCTCCGAGAGGAATCATCACTCAAGGTATTACGAGTGAGATGGAAAATGCCTACTTGGATTATGCCATGTCGGTAATCACTCAGCGTGCCTTGCCAGATGTACGTGATGGTCTTAAGCCTGTGCATCGTCGTATTTTGTACTCAATGCGTTTAAACGGTCTTACTTCAGGAGCTAAGTTTAGAAAATCAGCGACGGTAGTGGGAGATGTGCTTGGTAGTTTTCACCCCCATGGTGACTCTTCGGTATACGAAGCGATGGTAAAGTTGGCGCAGGGTTTTTCTACTCGTTATCCTTTGGTTATCGGTCAAGGAAATTTCGGTTCGATTGATGGTGATTCGGCTGCGGCTTACCGATATACCGAAGCAAAAATGTCAAAGGTGGCTGAGGAGATGTTGCGTGATCTAGAAAAAGATACAGTAGATTGGCGACCAAACTTCGATGGTACAAAGAAAGAACCGATTGTTTTGCCAGCGGCGGTACCAAACCTGCTACTTATGGGTTCGCTTGGTATTGCGGTAGGTATGGCGACCAATATCCCACCTCATAATTTACGGGAACTATCCAATGCTGTGGCTCACCTTATTGATGATCCTGAGGCTTCAACCGAGGATTTGTTAAAGTTTGTTAAAGGACCAGATTTTCCGACTGGAGCTATCGCCTTTAATCAAAAGGATATTGCCCATGCTTATGCTAATGGTAAAGGTGGTGTAACAGTGCGCGGTGAAGCAGAAATAGTTGAAGATAAGCGCGGTACTTTCTCTATTATTATCACTTCGATTCCATATCGTGTTAATAAAGCTGAACTACAGGTTAAAATTGCTGATTTGGTTCGTGACAAAAAAATTGAAGGTATCCGCGACATGCGTGATGAGTCGACTTCAGACATTCGTATTGTCATTGAGCTCAAGAGTGGAGCCCAACCACAAACGGTTCTAAATAAACTCTATAAGCATACTCAGCTTGAAGATACTTTCCACTACAACATGGTAGCTTTGGTGGATGGTGTGCCACAAACTCTGTCTTTGAAGGCGATTTTACAAGAATACATCAAGCATCGCGCGGAGGTGATTCGTCGTCGTACCGCTTATGATTTGAGTAAAGCTCAAGATCGTGAACATATCTTGTTGGGCTTAAAGAAAGCTCTTGATCATATAGATAAGATAATTAAGCTTATTCGTGCCGCTAAGGATGTGCCAACCGCCCATGCTGGATTGATGAAGGAGTTCAAGTTTTCTGCTATTCAAGCACAAGCCATTCTTGATATGCGTTTGCAGAAGTTGGCTGGTCTTGAACGTAAGAAAATTGAAGATGAATTGGCGGCAGTACAAAAATTGATCAAAGAACTCGAAGCGATTTTGAAGAGTAAAACTCGCATGATGAAGATTGTAAAAGATGATCTTTTGGAAGTGGCTGAGAAGTACGGTGATGATAGACGTACTAAGATTGTAAAAGGTGGAGTAAAACAACTATCACAAGAGGATCTTGTGCCAGATGATGAAAGCGTTCTTGTGCTTACACAAGGTGGTTATGTAAAGCGTACCAATCCTGAGGAGTATCGTGTTCAAAAGCGCGGTGGAGTCGGAGTGGTAGATTTGAATACTAAGGAGGAAGATGTTGTGACTACTCTTCTTACTACTTCAGCTCATAGTGATCTTTTGTTCTTCACTAATAAAGGTAAGGTTTACCAAAGCAAGATGTATGAAATTCCTGAAGGGCGACGAGCGACAAAAGGTAAGTCAATTATGAATTTCTTATCGATGAGTCAAGAAGAAACTATCACTTCGGTGTTGGCGGTGCGTAAGGATGAATGGGCTGGTGATTGGGGTCTTATGATGTTTACCAAACATGGTGTGGTTAAGAAGAGTGACGCTAGTGCCTTCAAGGATGTACGTAGAAGTGGTTTGATTGCTATTACTCTCAAAGACGATGATTCATTGATTGCAGCTAAGTTTGTTGGTAAGGGTGACGAACTATCGCTCGTAACTTTGGATGGACAAGCCATCCGCTTTAAAGAATCTGATGTACGTGAGATGGGGCGAACCGCAGCTGGTGTGACAGCTATGAAACTTGGTAAGGGTGATATAGTAGTGTCAGCCGATGTCCTCAAGAAAGGTGATAAAAACAGTGAGATTTTGATTGTTACTGAACATGGTTATGGAAAATCAACACCAGCTAAAGAGTATAAGGTACAAAAACGAGGTGGTTCTGGTATTAAAACCGCCAAGGTGACTGATAAAACTGGTGTGATTGTTTGTGGAATTGTTTTGAAAGAAGATGAAAGAAAAGAAGGAGAATTAGTGATTATGAGTAAGAAAGGACAGGTAATTAAATTACCGCTCAAGGATGTGCCAACTCTCGGTCGTCAAACTCAAGGAGTAAGAGTGATGAAGATGAGAGAAGGAGATGCGATTGCGAGTGTGGTGTTTGTGTAGAAAGAAATAAAAAGAGGCGCGCCTACGGGCGCGCCTCTTTTTTATTTCACATCAAACGTTTCTTTATCTACCAAAACTATATTAAAATACAATTATGAATTTTGCTTTACCGAATCGATTTGTAGTACCAGAAATAGTGTCTACTCATTTTCATATTAAAGAAGGTGATGTGGTGGCTGATTTTGGTGCCGGTAGTGGTTTTTTTCTTAAACCTTTATCCAAAGCTGTTGGTAATGAAGGGCGGGTTTATGCTTGTGATATCCAAAAGCAGTTGGTCGAAAAAATCGGTGAGTTTATTCGGTTAAATAATTTGGCAAATGTTAGACCACTCTGGTGTGATCTTGAAGAAGAAAATGGAATCAAACTCAATAGTAATTCACTCGATGCTGGGCTTTTGGTGAATACTCTATTTCAGTTCGAGCAAAAAGAAGTAGCTATTAATCAAATAAAACGAGTAATCAGAAAGGGTGGAGTTTTGCATGTGATTGATTGGTCGGAATCTTTTGGTGGTCTTGGTCCACGACCACAAGATGTAATAACCAAAGACCAGGCGGTTGATTTGTTTGAGGAGAACGGTTTTCTTTTTGAAAGAGAATTTCCAGCCGGTGACCATCATTATGGATTTACTGTGAGAAAATTATGAAATTAAGACCATTTGAATTAGGTTTGATTGTTCTATTTGCTCTGCTATTTTTAGTGGCTTTAGTGTTGCTTAGAACTTATGAACCAAAGGCTGATCCTAACGCGGTTGATTTGAATGTGACTATATGGGGCACTTTGCCAGCTGATACTTTTGAGCAAGTACTAAACGAAGTTGGTGATCAAGACAGTGCTTATCGTCTGGTATCATATCGCTATGTTGACCCTAATGATTTTGATGAAACTTTTCTAAACGCTCTAGCTGATCAAAAACCACCGGATGTAGTTTTAATGCCACACGAAAAGTTGGTAGAACACCGAAGTCGACTGCAGGCAATTCCTTATGAATCTTTTCCAGAGAGAGATTTTCGAAGTAAGTACATTGATGGTGCTTCAATTTTCACTATGAGAGATGGAGTTTATGCTTTCCCACTCATGGTAGATCCTTTGGTGATGTATTGGAATCGTGATGTTTTTTCGGATAAGAATTTTTTGACCCCACCAAAGACTTGGGAGGAGATTGTTACGGTCTTAGCTCCGACCATCACTGTTCGTGATTTTAATCGTAGTGTTCAGTTGTCCACTATGGCAATGGGTGAATATGAAAATATCAAGAATGCTTTTCCGATTCTATCAATGCTTCTTTTGCAGGCTGGTAGCAATTTTGTAACTGAAGATGAAAATAATCAATATGAAATTTTGATAGATGACACTAGTGAAGGAGTGTCTGCACGACCGTTGGAAAAAGTTTTGGGCTTTTATACTGGTTTTAGTAATGTAAACAACTCTTTATATAATTGGAATCGCACACT
Source organism: Parcubacteria bacterium OLB19 (assembly GCA_001567365.1). Classification (GTDB taxonomy): domain Bacteria; phylum Patescibacteriota; class Minisyncoccia; order Phycocordibacterales; family UBA918; genus OLB19. The sequence continues at coordinate 6,628 of JZEL01000030.1, forward strand.
TGGCCTAGATCAAGATCGTTTTCTGAGCGAAGATTTGGCTATCTATTTTGGTTATGGTAGCGAGGGGAGGGGATTTGAAACCAAAAATCCTAACCTAAGTTTTGATATTGCTGAAGTGCCACAAGGCAGTGGTGTAACCAACAAGCGTACTTACGGCACTTTCTATGGTTTCTTTGTGCCAAAGACCGCTAATAACAAACCTGGTGCATTAAGAGTGATACAGACCTTAACTCAAGACCAGTATGTAAAGCGTTTTGCTGATAGTTACAATATGGCACCACTACAGAGAAATTTAATTGCCGTTGGTAGTAACGATGTCTATGGTAGAATTATCTATCAGTCAGCACCAAATTCTCGTGGATGGCTAAATCCTGATCTTGATCGTTTGTCTGAACTTCTGCAAGATGAGATTGATGATGTAAATTCAAATCGCGATAGTGTCGATAATACCGCTGATGATATTGCAACCCGCCTTAAGCAAATATATTAATTATGAATTACATTACTTCAAAATTTAATTTACTCATATTACCAATCACCAGTCTGTTGTGTTTACCGTTTTCAGCTGGTGCGGCTAATGATCAGATTAATTCTGTAGCTTTACAAAACCCTCTTAGAGTTTCTTCTTTGGAAGATCTCTTGGTTGCACTTCTGAATATCGTGGTGGTAATTGCAACTCCAATTATTATCTTTTTCATCATTTATTCCGGTTTTATGTATGTGACTGCTCAAGGTGATTCAGGTAAATTAACAACAGCCAAAGATTCCTTGATGTACGCCATAATTGGTGGAGTGATTATAATTGGTGCGGTGGCTATTGGTGAGATTATTGGTAATTTAGTAAAATCATTTCAATAAAACTGTATGGGTAACACACAAACTCCGACAACCTTTTCTGGCTTAGTTGATCATCTTTTGTCTCTGATAGATATGATTATACCAGCCCTGTTTGCGGTAGTTTTTTTGTTTCTGATTTGGAAAATATTTGACGCTTGGGTAATACATGCAGATGATACAAAGAAAATTGAAGAAGGTAAGCAGATAGCTTTAACCGCTGTGATTGTGTTTGTAATTATGCTGATTATTTGGGGAGTGGTGGCTTTAATCAGACGGTCAATTTTTGGAAATTAGTTAAATAGTTTACACACAAGGTGTACTTCTAACACTCTCGTAATTTTAAGCTTTTAAGTATATAATGCTTACTAATACTATTATTAGTATATTAATTTTTAATTGAATTTACTATGCAATTTTTTAAAACCTCCGCATCTTTTCTAACAATATTTTTATTGCCAATGGCGGTCTCAGCTCAAGGGCTTGCTGATGGAAATGTTAGCGGAGGTCCACTTGGTGGTCTTTTGTTTACAATTCTCGGTTTTATTAACACCGTTTTGATTCCTTTTATCTTCGGTATCGGTTTTCTAGTTTTTGTCTGGGGTATGTTTTTGTACTTCATCTTTGGTGGTGCCAATGACGAATCTAAGAAAAATGGAAAGAGCTTGATGATTTGGGCGACTGTTGGTTTTGTGATGATGATTATCTTCTGGGGTGTTATCAGATTGGTCGCAACCTTCACTGGTCTTGAGCTTGAAAATATCAGCATCTTTGTGCCACGAACACCAATCTACTAAACAAGTGCATAAACAAACACACAAAAACCGCAAAGCGGTTTTTTGTGTGTTTGTGAGTATTATCAAATTTGATTATGTTAAAATTTACTTATGTCACCACAGGAAATAGCGGCTAAAGAAGCAGGTAATTTTGTTGCAAAGTTAAACGATATAATCCTTTTTCCTTTAATTGGATTGTTATCAGGAATTGCTTTCTTAGTTTTTCTTTATGGTTGTGCTGTCTATATCTTAAATAGTAATAATGAAACCGCCCGCACTAAGGGTAAGGATCATATTACTTATGGCATTATTGGTTTGGTAATTATGGTCTCTGCTTACGGACTTCTTACTATCGCTGTTAATACTTTTGGTCTGGGTAAACAACTTGATTGTGCTAATGATCCTTTTGCTTCTGGATGTAGTAACGCTTTTAAGATTAAATAAAACCCCTTGCAGACAACCTGTCTGCAAGGGGAGTTTTAAGGGCATTTAGTCCCTGGTAATATCTCTTTAATAGTTCCTTTTACATCAATCGAGTTGATGTTGTTTTGAGCCATTAAAGTTACTACCTCAGTACTTATTCTGAAATCGTGAATTGTACCACTTGCAGTCCCATTCAGATTTCTTAAAATTTCTTTTGGTAAATCTTTGTGTTCTTTAAGAAGAGGTGGTCCGACTAACTCAAAACAAACTTCGGTCACTAAACCACTATCTACCCTTGAAGGTGGTAGAACCACTCTCAACTCTGTGTTGATAGTCATTGTGATGTTTTCACTCTGACCAATTTTTCGAAACCATAATTTTGGTGTACGATCAACACGTTCGCCAAAAAAGGAAAAATCGTCCATCCATTTTTGTACAGCTTCACCTTTAAAAGCTATACCGTACACAATGACACTAATGATAAAAAACAATGTGATTCCTAATGAAACATTGATTTTTATCTTACCCCTCAACGCTTTCAGGTCAAGAATATAAGACAAAAATGTTATCAGTAACAGAGTAAACGTTATCCAAAGAGTAACATTTGCTTCAGTGCCACTGAGATTCAATGTTTCCTGAACCCAGTGTCCTAAATCAGTACTACCTAATTCCCACCAATCTGTGGTAGAGGAATCTTTAACTACTTCGGGCTGTGTATACGCTTCAGCCTCAGACACTTTTTGGTTCTCATCAACTTTTTTCTGCATAACTTTCGAGATGCCGAAAAAACCTAAAAATATTATTAATATCCAACGGAGTCGTCCCATGATAACACCTTTTAATGTTAATTTAAAAATACAAAACTTTCCTAATGATACCATATAATATCAACTAAGTCAAATAAAAAAGCCATTTAGTGATGTGAAAATCACTAAATGGCCATTATGTTGTTACCTCATTCTTTGTTGGCAATTATTGAAGCTGCCTTTTCAAGATCACTACTGCTACCTGTTGTGAAATTTATGTTAACACCTTTCAGACCAGAGTTTGTACTTGATAATACTAATGCCAAATCCTTATTATCGGTAGGCATCAGTTTAGCATTATTTACAATTGACTCCGTAGTGGCTTTTTCAGAAGCCATTTCATAAGCTTCAATATTAACTTGTTGCATAGCCTTTTCATACTCCTCCGGGTATGTAACTCCACTTATTGCAATTTGAGTTATTTCTGAACCAGTGTCACCTGCAATTTTTGCTATAGAATTTGTAAGTTCTATAACACTATAGTGAATTTTATCATTGGTAGTAAATGCGTTTTGAAGTGTTTTTGCGTCAACACTTTGTTTTAACTTCGCTTCGAACTCACTTATTTTACTAGCCAAATATTCCTCTTCGGTTGTTATAGGTGATTGAGGGTCTGAAATTGCTTCTTCAATCTTTTTTTTATCAATTACAACTGATACTGGTTTACCACTATGATCCCTAGCTACTGAATATGGATCAATTAGACTTTGCTTATCTGACGCAAATGCTAATATGACCCTGTTACCTTTTAGTAGCTCCTGGGATTCGGAAATTACACTACGAAAATCACCTATTATAAATAACGAATTTAATTCTAAAATGGCTGATCTTGAAATATCACAGATTTGTCTTACAGCGTTATTGAACTTTAACCATTCTTTTGGGTGTTTGGTTTGTATCGAAACAGTATAGTTTGCAGTAATTTTCACTCTGTCCTTAGAGAATTCGCTAATTCGAGTAGTTCTGTCAGTTTCTGAAACCCAAATTGGTAAAGTTCTTACAGCCGTATTGATTCTTCCTGGTAATTGCTCGGCAGCGGTAATAAAACTATGTTTATTACTACTTGCCGGCATTCCTGGATGATTAGATATACCAAACTTGAAAACTGTTCCATACCACGGGAAATCGCCATCTATAAGATATACAGGTATTTCTGTTCCGAAAATGGTTACAACAACCACATGTTGCTTGGGTGAATGGATTACTACCTCTTCTTCCTTATAGATTAAGTAGAATATAAATGCTGTTGCCAAATATTTACCATAATCTAGTAAGATATTGTCAGTTCCTGCTGTTAAGAATAATAAGATAAGAAATGACAATATTGCTATAATGGCAGATAATCCAAGTCTTATTAACCACACAGCTGCAGGGTTTACATGCACCTCCGGTAATAACTCAGAAAAATCGCCTATCAACTGTTGTACGGACCATTTTTTATTGATAGGTTTGTTTTTCTTAATTTTAACAGTAGTTTTTTTTGCAAATAAACCATAAAACTTTTTAACTTGATAGAAAAGCCAAGTCCCAAACGCAACAACAAGTGTTGGAACCAGAAGGTTCCAAAATAATGCTGACAATGTTTCCATTTTTTTCTCCAATTGTAAAAGAACTGCAAAAAACAAATACTCTAGTATAATATCATATTTACAGCAAAAGTCAAGGTTAAATCCGATAAATAAAGGTTTTCTTGGTAGGTTTGGTTGCGTAGTTCTGTGGTCTTTGGTACCATTTTGACTACAAAATTATGAAAAACTCAAATCTGGATTTATTGCCACGGACATTAAAAAAGCAAGCGATAATGGCTGATAATCGACCGCGTACCACAGTGTCTTTCTATCGGTATGTAAAAGTAGCTGATCCGGTAGAATTTCGTGAACGTTTACTACAAAAATGGTCTGAAATCGGCTGTTTGGGGCGCATATACGTGGCTCACGAAGGTATAAATGCACAAATGAACGTACCAAAGGAAAATTGGGAAGAATTTGATGCTTGGGTACAAAATCAGCCAGAGCTTAAGGGGGTTCCATATAAAATTGCGGTTGAGGAAGGGAAGAGTTCTTCTTTCTATAAACTCACAATCAAAATTCGTCCTAAGATTGTGGCTGATGGCCTAGATGATGCAAGTTTTGATGTAACCAATACTGGTGAGTATCTTACCGCTAAAGAAATGAATGATTATATTGCTGATCCAGAAGCGGTGATAGTAGATATGCGTAATGCTTACGAGAGCGAGATTGGTCATTTTGAGCGAGCAATTACACCAGATGTAGATACATTCCGTGAGGAGTTGGCGGTAATTCCTGAACTTCTAAAAGAAGATAAGAATAAAAAAGTGGCTATTTATTGTACGGGAGGAATACGTTGTGAGAAGGCCAGTGCTTGGATGAAACATAATGGCTTTAAGAATGTGAGACATTTGAAAGGTGGAATTATCGATTATAAACATCAGGTAGAAAGGGAAGGGCTTGAGAATAAATTCAAGGGCAAGAACTTCGTGTTTGACGAGCGCTTGGGTGAAAGAATTGGTGATGAAATTATTTCTCATTGTCACTTATGTCGCAAAAATAAAAGTGATACTCATTATCATTGCAAAAACCAAATCTGCCATGTGTTGTTTTTAGGTTGTGACGACTGTATGGAAAAACACCATGGTTATTGTTCAAATTGGTGTGAACTAACCGATAAATTGCCAGAGAAATTCAAGAAAATTTTCGCTCGTTATTACAATCAATATTTTCGCGGTTCACAATTTAAGAAGGCAAGATTGAGGTCTCTATAGGAAAGGATTGCAAATTTGGAAAAATAAAACTGCATAAAGCAGTTTTATTTTTATACCTAAAAACAAAACCGCCCACACAAAACGTGTGAGCTGGTTTTTGTATTCGTGCGCGGGAGAGGAATCTTTCTCGTTACACGAGCGGTACAGGTTTCATATCGTACTCACTTCGTTCCGTGCGATATATTCAACCTTTTCAAGTCCTCTCCCGAAACTAACGTTTTCTCCGCGCACAAAATAAAAAACCGCAAAAGCGGTTTAATTTTGTGCGCGGGAGAGGACTTGAACCTCCACAGATTGCTCTATTAGTTCCTAAGACTAACGCGTCTACCAATTTCGCCACCCGCGCGGGTGTAGGCAAGAGTATAGCATAAAATTTAAAGTTGGCGAGAGGCGCACAAATACAAAAACTCTGGTCCTACAGGACCAGAGTTTTTGTATTTGTGCGCCTTCAAGGGCTCGAACCTTGGACCGTCTCCTTAAGAGGGAGCTGCTCTACCAACTGAGCTAAAGGCGCATCTTTATGTGACAAGAAGTCTACAATAAACGGAGTTTAAAGACAAGGGGTTTCAGGTAATGACGACATTTAATTCATTATTGTGTTTATTTTTTTAAATTATTACTGGTAACCAGAATTATCATTATATAACCAAAAACAGCAATTAGTACATGCCATAGGAAATGTGTACCAAAATATATAGATGGGCAAATTGAAATGTCTATTGATCTAAAGAAAATAGCCCAACCAAATACAAAGATAGCACTTACAACCAACATTTTTGAATGGTTAAATTTTTTTATGTAAAAAACGCTGAAAATAGATAATGTAACAAATAATACTATGTATGGCATGGAACCGTTAATGAAATTTACCTGCTCAATGGTGAGTACAACACTGAGTATTGTTAAAAATAATAATAATGTCATTGACCAAGATTCCAGCAATTTTCTTAAGAATAAAACAGTTATTATGGAAGAAAAAATAATAATAGAAAGTGTATCTGCAATATCACCATAATGATTATGGTACATGTGCCACCAACTACTTGCGATACCAATCAAAATTAAAAGAAATGGTAAAATGAACCTTAGTATTGTATTTCTTCTTCTGAGTGCATATAAAGCAAAAATGCCCGCGAAAACAAAAGCCAAGCTGGATATTGTATTAAGTGGTTCCCAGCCAATCTGTAATAATTGTTCACAATACTTAGTAGGTATATCAAGCATTTATATCTTTTTATTTTCTTGTTTGTCTATTGTATCAAGCTACGAACCTATTTCCAATCGCAGAGTGACTGATTACAATATGTTCCAAGCCTTGTGATGTTGATGTTGAGGGCGGGACTTGGTCACAAGTCCTCAGAAAATATATTCGCAGGCTCATTATTTTCTTGGCTCGCGACCCCGACTCATAAACAAAACTCACTTCCGTTCGTTATTTCTTGTTTATTCCGTCTTTCAAGTCCCTATGCAAATTTAAAAAATGCTAGTAAAAACTAGCATTTTTTAAATTGTGCCGAGGGCGGGACTTGAACCCGCACGCTTTTTTAATAGGCAAAGGATTTTAAGTCCTTCGTGTCTACCGATTCCACCACCCCGGCATTATTGTCTACTTCTTAACTTAATTTATATTTGATGGTAATTCACGGACTTATGTTAAGTCCTTGTCACACTATCTCCCAGACACTGTGACCTACCGATTCCACCACCCCGGCAGGTTTTGTATTTTAAGACTAACCAAATCTTGGTAGAGGTTTGAACCTTAACGCAAAGTGTATACACTTTGCTCCCAAGACTCACGGTTGAAAAATTACACTCAGTGTAATTC
>JZEL01000031.1 GCA_001567365.1 Parcubacteria bacterium OLB19
GGCTAGAAAACATATCAAAACAGCTATTGGTGAGGGAGATTAAAATATAAAAACGACCCGCAAAATTATTATGCGCGGCTTTTAATTATTTTAATCTAAACCGTGAAATTTCTAATCGAATATAAATCACTTTCGTCTTCTGGTTTTACCGGTGGTTCAATTGGCGCTTTGGTTGGATTCGGCATTTGTGGTGGATTTTGAATAAAACCATGTTGAGAAATTGACTGTAATGGAGTTAAATTTTGAGCAACAGGTACAGCTTCACTTCTAATAACACTGTTTTGATGGTTTGGTACCTGAGTATTGGAATAATTCAGATTCTGAGATACTGGCACATAGCTATTAATGGTCGGTACTGGTACAGCTTGAGCTTGAGTAAACGCTGGCGCTGGTGGTACAACATTAGTAGCAGGTTGATAAGGGTGATTTTCAGCCACTTTATTATCAATTGGCTGATTAATTGTATTAAATACCTCTTCCCTTTTCTCATAAGATGTAGCTGTAGGTGCAACTTGATTCTGAGCCACAGGTATAGATGCCGACTCAACCTCCTTCGTTAAATAACCATCCGGCTCATGATTAGCAATCTGGTTTGGATTTATTGGTGATTCAAGCTGAATATTAGACTGAACTTGAGCTGGTGGCTGATAATTGTTTTCAACATTAACTTCTGGCGCTGGATACACTACAGACTCATCAATTCTTGAAGACACCTCTTCGTCCTCTTTCATAATTGTTAACGGTGTATTATTGGTCAAAAGTTCAGATTGGTCTTGTTGTGATGAAGAAATACTCAACTGATCAGCTTTCATTCTTGTTAACATCTCTTCCAAATCCTCAACTGAGAAATAATCAATGGTAAGACGACCGCCGTATTCAGTCTTTTGAATCTGCACTCTTGTGCCTAAAGTTTCCATAAAGCGTTTTTCCATTTCGATAAGCTCAGTATCAAATTCTCCTTCATTTTTCTTTCGTACTTTATCGGTAGCAATCTTGCGCACAATTCGCTCAACTTCACGAACCGATAATTTTTTCAAGAGAATTTCTCGGAAAACTACATCTTGTTCTTCTGGTCTGTCATTCAACATCAAGAGTGTACGAGCATGGCCTTCAGTCATTTCCCCACGCTTTAAAGCACTGAGCATATAGTCAGGCAAACCTAGCAAGCGAATAGAGTTGGAAACATATTCTCGACTGCGACCGACTTTTTGTGCTACCTGAGTATGAGACAAACCGAATACTTCAGCTAACTGACGAAAAGCTAAAGCTCGATCGACAGCATTTAAATCCTCACGTTGAAGATTTTCAATAATTGCCAGCTCCAGTTTTTCTTGTTCGTTATTTTCTCCCTCGCGTATAATTACCGGAACCTGCGAAAGTCCAGCTAGCTTGCTCGCACGAAGACGACGCTCGCCAGCAACCAGCTCATATTCGGTGTAAAAAGTGCCATCCTCACGCTGAATTTCATTTCGAGTTACGGTCAAAGGTTGCAAAATACCATACATCCGTACTGATTCGGCTAATTCTTTCAATTTTTGCTCGTCAAACTCCCGTCGTGGTTGAAACGGATTTGGAACAATTTTTTCTACTTCTACCCAATATATTGAATCTCCCTGAAATGCCATAATAAAAAACCATTAATAAATTACCTCCACAAACTCCCGTTCGTTTAGTTTCTATATTCTAGCATATTACAAAATTCTGTTGACTGTTTATAACTTTCAATTTTCCTGATTTCTGGTACACTCATAGGCACATTTTACTGCTCCCGTGGTGGAATGGTAATGAATTATCTGGGAGATAATTCATTCGTCGTTGAGAATATTTGATGGGCGTGTGGCGGAATTGGTATACGCGCACGACTCAAAATCGTGTTCCGTAAGGATTGAGGGTTCAAGTCCCTCCACGCCCACCAAATGTTCTTAAGACAAATTTGCTGTTCAAGTCCTTTTTTGCTGGCAGTTTTTAGTTTTTGCGAAGGGAGGCGAACCATAAGAGTACCTCCATTTTTACAATCGCTTCACTTCTTAAAAATTTGGTCGCACCTTGTCCGCAACCTACAATTTATTTTATTTCCTTTTACTCTTGTCAAAACAAGAAACTTTTATGTGATAAATATGAGAAAAATCCAACGAATTGATATTGACAAATAACGTTATATCTGTTATTGTTGAAGGAGATTTATTGTTCATTTGTTATATATTGGGGGGGTGAAATGTCATCTAGTAATTTAGTAAGACTTGAAGTTACCATGGAAAACAGGGTACAGACCGCCATAAATGAAATCGGGGATGGAATTGATGGCTGTGTCAATTTTTCATCACATGGTCAGAATTCGTTTGTTTACATTATAATAAACCCAGAGATGGTTAGGAACAAATCACAAATTGAAAAACTGGTTGCGGACATATTGTCCAAAATACCTGATTTTGATAAAGAAAATGAGTTCTATTTAGAACCTAAATTTGATTCAATTTCTGGTTTTTATTGGAGTATGCAGTTATCATTATGGAAGGATTGGAGAAATAAAAAAAGTGACACCGATCCTTATGATATATCTGGTATATTAAGAATAAGCATTCTACCAGACCCATGTATTCCTATGGCAAACTATTACACCTGTCTCATGTCGCTAATATGGAGTGAGATTAAAAAATTTTTTAATAAATAAACGAATTACACTTAACCTATACCCTATCTGCAAAGATAGGGTATTTTTCTATCTGTTTATTTAATTCCTACCCCGCTACAATCTTAAATCCATACATACCCATACTGCATGTACCTTCAATTTCCTGCCCAGATTTTAAAACTCCAAGATCGATAATTTCCTCTCCTGTCGGTTTTAGAGTCTTCTTAATATCAAAATCTCTCATCACTAGAGCTGCAGAACAATCATAAGTGCCTCTAGTCTTCACAATCAATTTAGTTGGAATATTAGCTTCTACTTTAGTTATGTTAGGAGAATACCCACCTTTAGCATCTATCCGTACATACTGCACACCATCAACCACCTCCACATTTTGTACAACAACGGATTCATCCCGACCATCCTTACTTCCACCAAAGAATATTACCGAGGCCAACAAAACCGAGAGCAGAATTATTACCGTTGCAATAAAAACATTTTTATTCATAATCTTTTATATTTTAACTTAATTAAATGCTAAACAGTGGCGCTATTAATCCAAGACCAGCCAGACCAGCTAAAAAGGCAAATATTCCAAGCCCTATCACCACCACTCCCGCAGTTTTAAAGAAAAGTGGAGCATACTTTGATTTAGCAAATGACATGGAACCAAATGAGAGCAAAGCTAATACCGGTAGTGTTCCGAGTGCAAAAGCCAACATAATCAATGCCCCAGAGGTAAATGATCCGCTAGACAAAGCCACTACTTGCATCGCTTGAGTAAAGCCACAAGGTAAGAAGAAAGTACCAGCTCCAAGTAAAGTTGGTGCCCATGTTTTATGTTCCACTTTTTTAATAAATCGAGAAGTGGATGAAGGTAAGGTAACAACCCCCTTCTTCCACACGCCGACAAGATTAAGTCCAAGCAGTACCATCACTATCGCCGCTAAGAGACCAAGAATAGCACCTGCAGTCATACTCATACCCAACACTCCACCAACAAGACCAAGTACACCACCGAGAAGTGTAAAGCCCAATAACCGACCAAAATGGAATAAGTAGATAGCTCGCCGATTATTAGCATCGTCCTTTGCGACCTTAGCTGATAAAGCTAAAATCAAACCACCAACTACTGCTAAGCAACTAGACAAAGACGCTACCACACCAATTATAAAGCTGGTGGTCGGAGTGACCGTATCACCAAAACCAAAATCCAACACACCTGTCTTTTGCAAAGCAAAAAATAATAAAAGCAACAGTAACCCAATAATTAACGCTTGCCAATTTAACCAACTATCAACCACATCAGCTAGTGCCTTCTCCAGAGTTAATGAGTATCCATGTTTACTTACCTTATCATTTAAATCAGGTAAAATATTATTGATTTGCTTTCCGTCTTCTATTTCCAACACCACTCGTTCCTGATTAAGATCAACTTGTGCATTTTTAATCCCAACTTCTTCATTAAGAATATCTTCTACCAAAATCTTGCAGGCTTTGCAGTGCATTCCTCCGACATGTAATGTAACTTTTTGCATACTTATATCCTCTTAGTTTTAATTCTAAGCGAGTTTAACACCACTGACACAGACGACAACGCCATGGCTGCACCAGCAAATATCGGCGACAACAAAAGACCAAAAAATGGATAAAACAAACCGCTGGCAATTGGCACACCGATGATGTTGTAAATAAAAGCCCAGAAAAGATTTTGCTTTATACCATTCATGGTAATTTTTGATAAACGCACTGCCTTAACCACCTTTTCAATGTCACCACCAATTAAAGTTATACCGGCCGATTCAATCGCCACATCAGTACCACTTCCCATCGCAATACCAACGTTAGCCTGAGCCAAGGCTGGAGCATCATTTACACCATCACCAACCATAGCCACAATCTTTCCCTCAGTTTGAAGATTTTTAATCACCGCCAACTTATCTTGAGGCAAGACCTCAGCTACTACCTCATCAATCCCAACCAGACCAGCAATGTATTCTCCAGTATTTTTATTGTCACCAGTCAACATAATTACCTTCTTCCCCAATTTATGTAGATTAGCAATCGTATCCTTAGCCTCAATTCGCACCTCATCAGCCACATAAAACACCGCCAAAACTTGCTGATTCCGTACTAAAATAATCGGAGTTTTTCCTTCTCGCGTTTCCTTATCTATGTTACTGAAATTAAAATCGATTTTTTCTTCTAATACCATTCGACTGTTACCAGCGTAATACTTAACTCCATCTACCTCCCCCTTTACACCTTTACCCTTAACAATCTCAAAGTTAGACAATATCTTCAGAGCTAAGTTATTATTTTGAGCATATTTGGTAATAGCAACAGAAATTGGATGCTCAGATCTACTTTCCAAAGTAGCTAAGATTGATAATAATTCATTATCTGTTTCACTACTAAAATTATCAACTCTGACCAGTTCTGGTTTTCCCTTAGTGATAGTTCCAGTTTTGTCCATCACCACCACATCGGCTTTATGCAGTATTTCTAAAGCCTCAGCATTTTTAATCAAAATTCCTTCTTTAGCTCCTTTACCGACACCTACAATGATAGCTGTCGGTGTCGCAAGACCAAGTGCACAAGGACAAGCGATTACCAAAACCGCCACAAATGAAGTAATGGCATAAACTAAAGCCTGAGAAAAACCAAGACTAGGTATACCAAAATACAACCAAGCCACAAAAGCTAAAACAGCAATCACTAAAACTACTGGTACAAAAATAGCGGAAATTTTATCAACCAAAGCTTGTATTGGAGCCTTACTTGCTTCAGCTTCATTCACCATTTTTATAATATGAGCCAACAATGTCTCACTACCAACCTTAGTGGCTTTAAAAATAAAACTACCATTTGTATTTATTGTGCCCGCCACCACCTTTAATCCCATTGTTTTTTCCACCGGCACAGGTTCACCTGTAATCATTGATTCATCTACATAAGACTCACCGTCAACCACCACCCCATCAACTGGGATTTTTTGCCCAGGTTTAACAATCACCACATCGTCAACCATTACCTCAGCTGTAGGCACTTCTACTTCCTTACCATCTTTTATCACTAAAGCTGTTTTAGCTTGAAGACCAATTAATTGCTGTATAGCATCACCAGTTTTAAGCTTAGCTTTAGCTTCTAAATATTTACCTAATGCCACAAAGGTAATTACCACAATCGTAACGTCATAAAAACTGTAGTGCACATCAAGAAACGGAGCTAGACTTTCTTCAAAAGCACTGATAATGAAACTGTAAATAAAAGCCACACTAGTACCAAGACCAATGAGAGTATCCATATTAGCCTTGCCATAACGGAAAAACCGATAAACACCGACTAGATACGGCTTACCTAGAGTTACTAATATAAAAGTAGCCAGAATCGGCAAAAGATGATGAAAAAACTCAAAAGTTACATCTGACATTGGCTTTACTAAATCATAAGCACCAAGCATCTCCCAACTCATAACAAAAATACTAAGGACAGCAATCGGCAAAGCACTCAAAACTTCAATTCTCATTTTCGACAACTCGCTTATTTTTTCTGCCTGTGTGCGACCAAGTCCCAAATGCTCCGCATGCATATCATGATTAGTTTCAACAGACTCCAAAGTGTAGCCAAGAGGAGTAATTTTCTTATTTAGCTGATCTAAAGTAATCTTTTCATCACTGAGAGTTATTTTTGCCTGTTCGGTTACAGTGTTGACTGACACTTCTTTCACTCCCTCAATTTTACCAACCGTGCGCTCAATAATACTGGCACACGAAGCACAATGCATGCCTTTCACTTTGTATATATTAAGTGGTTTCATAATGAATTAATTGGAAAGATTATAAATTTTTAGTAATTCCTCTATTGCACCCGCTTTATTCTCTTTTAATCTATCCAGAACACAAGTATCAAGATGTCCTGCTAACATCTCTTTCTTCACTGATTTCAAAAGACCATTCACACTATCGACTTGTTGAATAATTTCAGGACAATAAACTCCCTCCTCCATCATAGTAATAACTTTATCTAAAGTTCCCCTAGCCTGCTTTGCTAATTTCAATGATTTTTGCTTTTTATCATTTTTATCGATGGTTTTTTTTCATATCTGTGTATCATATCATAACCTATACCTATGGTACAGGTTATGCGCAAATTTTAAAAAATACTTGTGTGTTAAATTACACACAAGCATTCAACAATTGCCATAAGATCAAAGTGTCCACACTTTTAGAGTAATCGCCCAGACCATGGCAGTTGTAACAATCATACCTAATCTTAGACAAGAATTTCCGTTATGACAAAGACTGACATAAATCAACGGATTTACCATTGAGCAATAGGCCAAGTAAGTGTTTTTAAAGCACCAAGACTATCAGTAGTTGATATTATTGCCGTCCAAAAAGTTGGAAACAATACAAAAGGACCAGAAATACATGCTATACAAAGCATAGTTGAACCCAATTTTGAATCTACAAATCTTTTTGTTGCAGACACAATTTTGGCTGATATTTCTGTTTCCTTTTTATCAATTATTTTAATTACCTTACCGATAAATAAAATCAAAGAACTAATTATGTTTGACATTAAAGGTTTTCCTTCCTCAAAGAACGGAATGACAATTCTGCCATGGCAGCATAAAAAGTCAAACTGTGAATTGACCACACCAACCAAAAGTATAATAATTACATCGGATAAGTAGTTCCTATTAATCAGAAAAAGGAAATGAAATATGAGCGGACTAAAGATAGCGCTTATTTTAGCAATAAGCTTTGTCATTACACTGGTATTTTTACTTTATAATTCCCAGTGATTTTAAGTTATAGCCTCTTCTAAGATTAGAAGAGGCTGTTGATTTACTTATTTTTTGATACTTATGCTATATTCATCCTAATGAAAAAACCAAAAATTATCAGTATTGTTGGTCCTACCGCTTCAGGAAAATCAGCACTAGCGATTGATTTGGCTCTGATTTTTAACAGCGAGGTTATTTCCGCCGATTCGAGACAAGTCTACCTTGGCCTAGATCTTGGTTCAGGTAAAGTTACAACTGAAGAAATGAAAGGAGTTCCCCACCACCTACTTGATGTTGCAGATGTAAATCACACATACACTGGGGCTGATTTTATAAAAGATGCAAACTCAGCCATTTCTGATATTTTAAATCGTGAAAAATTGCCAATCATAGCCGGTGGCACTTTCTTCTACCTTGAATTACTTAAAGGTGGTAGCCAAACAGCCCCAGTCGAACCCAACCCTGCACTTAGAGCAGAATTGGAACAACTGTCTGACGGACAATTATTTGCAAAATTGAATAATTTAGACCCAGAACGAGCACAAAACATAGACTCTCAAAATCGTCGCCGACTTATACGTGCCTTAGAGATTATAAACTCATTAGGGAAAGTGCCTGTGCCTTCTAAAACGGAATCGAATTATGATTTTTTGTCTATTGGCATAAAAATCGACAAGGATCTTCTTAAGCAAAGAATAGAACAAAGATTAAACGAGCGTTTGGAAAAAGGCATGGTGGAAGAGGTGGAAAATTTGCTAAAATCCGGTATTCCCCCGCTTCGTTTACACGATCTTGGCTTAGAGTACAGATATATAACTGAATATTTAGAAGGTAAAATTACTTACGAGGAAATGAAGGAAAAAATAGTAATTAAAAGTCTGCAGTTTGCTAAGCGTCAATATACTTGGCTAAAAAGAGATAAAAGTATAATTTGGTTTGATTTTCCGGTTGATTTCAATGAAGTTGAAGGGGTGGTTAAAAATTTTCTTGCTATTAAAGAGTAGTATTTGACCAAAACACTACTTTCCCCTACTATTACCCATATTCAACTTTATTGAATATGGGTCTATAGTTCAGTGGTAGAATAGCGGTCTCCAAAACCGTTGACCGAGGTTCGAATCCTCGTGGACCCGCACAATACAAAAGCCCGGCGCCTTTGGCGCCGGGCTTTTGTATTGTGCGGGTCTCTAATCATTACCTACTTTGTAATAGTCACATCCCAGTGATCCGGCGGATGTCGCCAATAAGTATTTCCGTTGCTGTCACGATACTTGTTATTGCCAATTTTTTCAAAATTTTGCGTTATATAATTGTTTAATTTAGAAGTTGGACGCAAGTCTATTTTGTATCCCTCAGAATGACTATAAGTGCCATTGGCGTGACCAGTCTCTGTACCTCCGGTGATGATCAGTTGATCACCGCTAGCTTTTTGTAATTCAGTAATTCTTTGGATGGTATTTTGCTTTACTCCTTCAAGCGAAGTACAATTTGATTTACTTGGATCAGAACAATTTCCTGTTGAAACTACCACAATTCCATTTTTACTTAATTCGCTCAAGGCCTCACTGTGATTATATTCACCTACAGCCGTCGGAGCTGACACCACATCATCTACAGAATATCCATCAGCACCTGCACCTTCACGCACAAACTCAGTAGGAGAAACCTGCACCTGGCACTTCACCTCAGACCATGGCCCCCAACCACTCAACTGTCCATTAGGTAACAACCCTTTCATAATAGTATCAATCAAAAGCCAAGCTGACATCATTATAATCACACCGATAATAGCGTTCTGAAATCTACTTTTTGCCTCAGATACAGCTGAAGAATTACCCCCAGAAGTAACAAGCTTAAATCCAGCAATTGTCATTTGTACCGCAAAAATAAGAAACACGAAGCCAAACAACCAAACAATTATTCCGTTTGCCATTTGAACCAAATTACAAGCACTACAATCAGCTCCATTACAAGTAACAAAACCACCGAATTGAGCCTCGGACACGCTAATCGGTACAATTAAAAACAACAACACTCCCATTGGTATCATCACTTTTAACAAAATGCTTTTTATCATAATCAAATTATAACCTATCGGCGATATTAGTAATATTATCTACATAATTCCTAGTTTCTTTATAACCAGTATTAGGTGTACAACTAGTATTGCTCGTACCATAACATCCAGGACTATCCCATTCACACTGCCACCTTTTCAAGCCCGGACAATCACGACTTCCAATATTAGCAGCATTACCACCATTGTAATTAGCCAAAGCCAACTCAGTATTACCTCCGTTTTTGGCTAATAATTGACTATAATATTTTGCACTTAAAGCCAAGTTGTAATTATCATCATTACGAAGCTTATCAGCTATTTCAGCATCACTTTTTCCAGCTAAACTTGGATCAAGACCTTTTGCTGTACTAACCAACATCTGCCCACAACCATAAGCCGTACCAAAGCTAGTTGATGGACCAGTCTTATTTTTACAATTACTAGACTCTTGTGATATTAAAGCCTTGAATATTTTAATCTGTTCAGGATCTGTTAAACCATTAGCTTTAGCTGCTGCCTCAATCGCCGCTTCTGTTCCAGCTGAATCTGGGCTATTGATAACATTAACTCTGTCATTTATTTCAGAGTTAGATAGGACATTATTATTATCTCCAGAAGCAGTTACGCGAGCATATCGCTGAGCCGTAGGCTGAGCCACACATTGTATATCATTCCAAACACCATAAGTTTTTTCGTCTACTAATATTCTCATACCTAAATCCACCAACATCCAAGCAGCTAAAAATATAATATAGCCAGTTGTTACTACATAGATGTAACTTCTCGACTTAGTCATTGCATTCACATTCCCAGTAGAACTAGTAATATAGAGTCCTAAAACTATAATAATTAAAACATAAATTATCCCAAGTATAGTTGCCAGCCACTCAAATAATCCCGAAACAAAAGTTATAGCATGACACATCTGACAAGGCTCTTCACCCTCGCCACCGCAAGGCACTAGTCCTGCGCCATAACTCAAAACAGGAAAAGTTAGCAAAATTGAAAAAATGTAGATTTTCCACATACGAGAAAATCATAACACGGTCAAGGCTTTGAAAAATAGTCAAGGTATGGTAACTTGTACATTGCTCAGAAACTATCTGAGTGAAAAAAACTAAGCTGCGTCGGTGGTGGAGTGGTCAATCACAACAGACTGTAAATCTGTCGGCAAATGCCTTCGCTGGTTCGAATCCAGCCCGGCGCACAAACATAAAGGTGCATTTCCTGAAAGGAAATGCACCTTTATGTTTGTGCGCCACTCCACTATTCCCTTTTATCAAAATTATGGTACTTTATAGTCTGTTTTTGTTATTTAAAACTTTCACAAGGGAGAGATAGTGAAGAAGAATATCATCAATACACAGGCCGAAATGAAATTTATTAACACACCTGACCCTACAAAAGATGTAATCAAATCAATATTAAATGATACAAATAATTTTCATATTCTTATTTATACCTTTAATCGACCTTCAATTTCATTTTTCATCCAACTACTAAAACTTGAAGAAATAGTTAGTTCCACGAAACAAATTGAAGCATATACTTTATGGGATTTAGTAACTGTAGCAAATGCTAATTTTGAAATCATTAATAATCTAGTTATTAGAGAACAATTACTTTTATCAGAATCAAGGAAAATAAAAGTATTAAATCTAGCAACAGAAGGTAGTAATATTATTCACACCAAATTGAATACCCATCAAAGGAGAAAATATCTTTTTTGTACACCCATAAAAACAACCCCCGCTTACAAATTACTTGTATACGGGGGTTTATAATTTAAACTCTCCTCATGAATTTTCTTACCCAATTATGATAAGGTTCCTCGCCAGTTTCGTGTGTTGTGCTAGCAAACTTCTTATCGATTGACTGACCTGAAAATCTTGTGTGATTCTCATAAAATCTCTCACAAAAACCAGAATCCTCATTAGCACTTTGCCAATAGGCTGTTTGCAATAAATAAGACAGTCTTTCTCTCATACTATCCGGTATGGATTTATGGATAAAAAATTCCACCTGATTAGCGTTTCCTGTTAGTTTATTTAATGGATCTTTGTTATAGACATGGCTTATTACTTGAAATAATCCACCACAGTAAATCTCTAACATCAAACCATTAACACCACAAACATCTGCCCACAGAGCAAAAATATCCTTGTCAATTGGATACTCAAAATCTGCTGGTAAATTCTCGTCCAGAAAGTGCAAAAGACTCAACCATCCATGCTTATTTTCATCACATTGATTTAGTGGTTTTAAATTATTTTTCCGACGCACTAACTGTATACAATGGGCAATTTCTTTATTAGGGTCTGAAATTTCCCACTCTGGCTTTGAACAATCTGCCACCTCCGCAAAGGTTTTAGGATGAATAACGCCAACATGTAGAAGATCTCTGAAGTTTATGAGAAATAATATCAACGGATATTTTACCTCATCATCTGGCAAAGTATGAATGTGTAAGTAGTTGGTTAAGTCAAATGTTTGATAATCAATATTGAAACTACTGGCAAACTCACACAAACTTGATTTACTCAAATCATTGGGATTAAAACCCAAGAATAAACCGTTCCATTCTGCTACCGATACCCTTTGCAAATCTTTACAGTGACCAGAATGACAGTTGAGACTAGCAAGATTCTTACCATCAGGTGCAAAAACCCAATGATGCATATCGCAAACTAAGGATTTTACTGGTTTACCATTCTTAATCAAAAGACCTGCCTCAGAAGCTAAAGGATAGCCACCATGAGTGCAATAGTTCAAATTCGCACATATTCCGCCATTTATGCTTCGATGAACTAGATATCTACTGTCTGGAGTTAAAAGCGTGTTCTCAAACGGCACAGTATGGATGTTTCCAAAATACGCCCCAAGAGAACCCTCCAAAGCAAATCCCAAATACCAATTGGCTGGAAAAGATTGTTGTTTTAAATTATCTGAATTTTGATTTCATCAAATTCTCCTTTATTAAAGATCAAAACCCAGAAAATACTACCACCTTTTGTCAAGGGGTCAAAGTTTTTAAATACTCTAAAAGTAAACAACCACCGGACTTAGGCCGGTGGCTTTATAATAGCTGGCGATGCCAGCATCACTTAAAGATATTAAACAGTGATGGTTGCTCTAGTTGATTTTTGTCGTATTGGTGTCTAACGTAGCGACGTATCAAATGTTCATCTAGTCCGATACTTGAAACAAAGTAACCTCTAGCCCAAAGTGAACCTCGGTCGTAAAGCTTGTCGGTGTTTTTAACCTTTTTCTTCATCCAAGCAGAACTCTTGCCTTTTATTATTTGCATAACGTAGGAGATAGAATAACGAGGTGAGGTTAAGAGAATAAGATGGATATGATCATCTTGAATATTTAACTCTATTACCTCCCATTGCTTCCATTTGCATATTTGGTTGATAACTCTTGATTATTTTAGGTTTATCTAATACCTTTCCTCGGTATTTTGGAGTCCAGACGATATGATATTTTAAATCGTAGAAACAGTGTGATAAGGTTCTAATGGTACGTTTGTGGTATGACATACGTATGATGTTAAACGAATAAGTCCTTCCTTTCGGAATGGACTTATTCGTTATACGACGTTGTCTTTAAATGTACACCCCAGCTGTGCTGGGGGTTTATAGGACTAATAAATATGATGCTAAAATATTTATTAATCACTAATTAGTATACATTGCTTGATTAGATAGATACTAATTAGTAAGATAGTATCTATCTAGAGATAAATATAAACTAACATGAGTACTGTAAAAATATGTAAAAAGGTAAAGCAACCAACTGGTTATATCGCCTCCATACCAGAAAGCTTCCCGAAAGCTGAACTTTTT